>NZ_JBMDKS010000005.1:0-170866 GCF_057809835.1 Mesorhizobium sp. FG116 | reverse complement strand
CATCTGCGGCGAGGTCATGACCATGCCGGGCCTGCCCTCCAAGCCGTCGTCCGAGAACATCCATCTCGACGACAATGGCGATATCCAGGGCCTGAGCTGAGCCGCACAACCCACCGGAGCAACACTCCGCAACCAACACAAGGAGGCGCCCACAAGGCGCCTCTTTTGGCTTGGGATGGATATTTGGCATTCAAACCGGTCCGCCCTGCCCCTCGACACCGGCCCGGTCCCGGTCCATGACCGGACAAGCACGACGATATGAAAGGAAAGACCATGGAAAAATCGATCGAACGCATTGCCGGCGATACCGAAGGCGTGGCGTATGAGTTTCCGGTCTTCCGCTTCAAGGGCAGCGACGGCACTGCGCCCAACGCCTATCTCCAGGCTGCCCTCCATGCCGGCGAACTGCCCGGCACCGTTGCCATCGACGCGCTGATGCCCCTGCTTGCCAAAGCCGAAAGCGAAGGCCGCATTCGCGGCGCGATCACGGTCGTGCCGTGGGCCAATCCGATTGGCCGCGCCCAATATCAGTTCACCGAACAGCAAGGCCGCTTTCACCTCGCCACGCGCACCAACTTCAACCGCGACTTCCCGCTGATCGACCACCCCGATGCGTCGCTTCTTCCCGACGAAGCCAGCCTCGCAACCATCGACCAGCGGCTCAAAGTGCGCCTGCTCAAGCTCTCGGTCGGCCATGACATCGTGCTCGACCTGCACTGCGACGACGAGGGCATGCCCTATCTCTACGTGCCGAAAGAGTTGTGGCCGGCGATGGAAGATTGCGCGGCTGCGATGGGCGTGGAGGCCGTGCTTTTGTGGGAAGGTGCCAGCGGCGCAGCCTTCGAGGAGGCATCCGTCCACCCCTATCTCGGCGGCGACAAGGCGCGTCTTCAAAAACAGGTTGTGACGACGGTTGAGTATCGCGGCGTTTCCGACGTTTATGGCGATCTCGCAAAGTCGGACGCGGACGGCCTCTACCGCCTGCTCGTCGGGCGCGGCGTCATCGCCGATCCGTCGGCAGCGAAGGCCAGCCCGTTCAAGGGCGTGGTCGCGCCGCTGGAAAACATCGACATGATGCCGGCACCAAAAGCCGGAGCCATTCTCTACCACGTGAAGCCGGGCGATCATGTCAAGAAAGGCGACCTTTTGGCCACCATCGTCCACGCGCCGGGCGAGGTCGGCGGCAGAACCGAAGTCACCGCACCGCAGGCCGGCTACATCCTGACGCGGCGCTCCCACCGCATCACCCGCAGCGGCGACGATCTGCTCAAGCTGGTCGGCAGCGTGCGCAGCGATGACGCTCGCAGCGGCGCGCTGGAAGTGTAGGTCGTAAACCCATGCGAATCCGCTTGCCCGGCCCGGCTTTCGCCGCTATGGGAATGGGCATGAACATGCGCTCTTCGAACTCTGCGTGGTGGTGGGCCTGCTGACAGCGGCCTTCTAAGCGCGTGCGCGTGAAAATAGATGGTGGCCGCAACGGATGTCCGGGCGGCCATTTTCGTTATGAGCCTCCGGGTCCGTTGCCAGGAAAAGCGAACGGGAGACGGCAATGACGGTGGAAATTCTGGGCAACGGCGCTGAGCGCTTCGTCACTGCGGGCGGCATCGCCATCACCCGCCAGCGGCACGACCGGCCTTATGCAGGCGCGATCGAGGCCTATATCGACGGGCTGAATTCACGCCGCGGCGCGGTATTTTCCTCCAACTACGAATATCCCGGCCGCTATACACGTTGGGACACCGCCATCATCGACCCGCCGGTCGCCATTTCCGCGCGCGGCCGCGCTATGCGCATCGAGGCGCTCAACCAGCGCGGCGAAGTGCTTTTGCCGATCATTGCGCGCGCTCTGCTGGACGAAAAGGACGTCACACTGACGCAGACGACCAAGCAGCGGCTGGCGTTGACGGTCGCCGAACCCGGCCGCGTCTTCACCGAGGAAGAGCGCAGCCGCGTGCCCTCCGTCTTCACGGTGCTGAGGACGATCACGGCGCTGTTCAAGAGCGCGGAGGATGCCAATCTCGGCCTTTACGGCGCGTTCGGCTACGACCTCGCCTTCCAGTTCGATCCGGTCGAGCACAAGCTTGAGCGCAAGGAAAGCCAGCGCGATCTCGTCCTCTATCTCCCCGACGAAATCCTCGTCGTCGATCACTATTCGGCCAAGGCGTGGACCGACCGTTACGATTATGCCGGACAGGGCTTTTCAACCGAGGGCCTGCCGCGCGAAACGCGCGAGGAAGAGTTCAGGCAGTCCGACCGCATCCCGCCGCGCGGCGACCATGAGCCTGGCGAATATGCCGGGCTGGTGCGCAACGCCATGGCAAGCTTCAAGCGCGGCGACCTGTTTGAAGTCGTGCCCGGGCAGATGTTCTACGAGCGCTGCGAGACCGTGCCGTCGGATATTGCGCGCCGCCTCAAGGCCATCAACCCCTCGCCCTATTCCTTCTTCATCAATCTCGGCGAGGGCGAATACCTCATCGGTGCGTCGCCCGAGATGTTTGTGCGCGTCAACGGACGCCGGGTCGAAACCTGCCCGATCTCCGGCACCATCAAGCGCGGCGGCGACGCCATCGCCGACCACGAGCAGATCCTGAAGCTGCTCAATTCCAAGAAGGACGAGTCCGAGCTCACCATGTGCTCGGACGTCGACCGCAACGACAAGAGCCGGGTGTGCGAGCCGGGTTCGGTGCGCGTCATCGGCCGCCGCCAGATCGAGATGTATTCGCGCCTGATCCACACCGTCGACCATATCGAGGGCCGCCTGCGCGAAGGCATGGACGCCTTCGACGCCTTCCTGTCGCACGCATGGGCGGTGACGGTAACGGGCGCGCCCAAACTGTGGGCCATGCGCTTCATCGAGCAGAACGAGAAATCGCCCCGCGCCTGGTATGGCGGGGCCATCGGCATGGTGCATTTCAACGGCGACCTCAATACGGGCTTGACGCTGCGCACCATCCGCATAAAGGACGGCATTGCCGAGGTGCGCGCGGGCGCTACCTTGCTTTTCGATTCCGTCCCTGAAGACGAAGAAGCCGAAACCGAACTGAAAGCATCCGCCATGCTCTCCGCCATCCGTGACGCCAAGGCCGGCAACGCCGCCGCCACCGAACGCGCAACCGCCCGCGTCGGCGAAGGCGTTAACATCCTGCTAGTCGATCACGAGGACTCGTTCGTCCACACGCTCGCCAATTATTTCCGCCAGACCGGTGCCAATGTCTCGACCGTGCGTTCGCCGGTGGCCGAAGAAGTGTTCGACCGCCTGAAGCCCGATCTTGTCGTTCTGTCGCCCGGACCCGGCACGCCGAAGGATTTCGATTGCGCCGCAACGATCAAGAAGGCCCGGAAGCGCGAACTGCCGATCTTCGGCGTCTGCCTTGGCCTGCAGGCGCTTGCCGAAGCCTATGGCGGCGAACTGCGCCAGCTTGCCGTTCCGATGCACGGCAAGCCGTCGCGCATCCGCGTCTCGAAGCCCGGCGTCATCTTCTCGGGCCTACCGAAGGAAGTGACGGTCGGGCGCTACCATTCGATCTTTGCCGATCCTGGCCGCCTGCCGCCGGAATTCGAAGTCACCGCCGAAAGCGAGGACGGCACCATCATGGCGTTCGAGCATACCAGGGAGCCGGTGGCCGCAGTCCAGTTCCACCCGGAATCGATCATGTCGCTCGGCCATGACGCCGGCATGCGCATGATCGAGAACGTCGTTGCCCACCTGCCGCGCAAGGCCAAGGAAAAGGCCGCATGAACACCGCCGATTCCATCGCGCCTGCCCGGCTTCGGGGAGAAAAGACCGCCATGACCTCCAAGCAGAAGATCGCCACCCTCGCCTTCTGGTCGATTATCGTCGCGCTTGCGGTGATGGGGCTGAAATTCATCGCCTGGCACATGACCGGCTCGGTAGCTCTCTATTCGGACGCGCTGGAATCGATCGTCAACGTCATCACCGCGATGGCCGCCTTCTGGGCCATACGCGTCAGCCACAAGCCCGCCGACCAGGATCATCCTTTCGGGCACCACAAGGCCGAATATTTCTCGGCGGTGCTGGAAGGCGTACTGATCGTGGTGGCGGCGCTTTTGATCATCGCCCAGGTATGGTCGTCGATCCAGAACCCGAAGCCGATCGAGCAGGCCTGGGAAGGCCTCGCCATCAATGGCGGCGCGGCGGTGGTGAACGCTGTCTGGGCGCTTATCCTGATCCGCACCGGCCGCAGCGCCAAGTCGCCTGCGCTGGAGGCGGACGGCCATCACATCATGACGGACGTGATCACTTCGGTCGGCGTCATTGCCGGTCTGGTCGGCGCCGTCGTCACCGGATGGCATGTTCTCGATCCGCTTTTGGCGGTCATCGTCGCGCTCAACATCCTCTACCAGGGCTGGAAAGTGACGGGCGAATCGCTCAACGGCCTGATGGATCGCGGCGTCGACACCGAAGAGCATATGCACATTCGCGACATCATCTCGACCAATTCCAAGGGTGCGCTTGAGGTGCATGATCTGAAGACCCGCATCGCCGGCCGCGCCACCTTCATCGAGTTCCACATGGTGGTCGATGCGGATATGTCGGTGGGCGAAAGCCACGTCATCTGCGACCGCATCGAGGACGCGCTGAAGGCCGAAGTGCCGTCGGTGCGCGTCACCATCCACGTCGAGCCGGACGACGAGGCCAAGCTGCCGAAGGGTACGGTCGCAGTCCCCTTCGCCTGACTTCATCGCCCGCCCGACCGGTCACCCGTTAAGCATTGCAAGCCAATCGGCAAGGTTGGCGATTTTCTGTAGGCGCATGATCCGCTAAGGTTGCGCAGCCGTAGTTCAGAACATCGTATGCAATTCGCACCAATTCAGCGGGAGAAACGGATGTACGGCCTGATCGGGAAGATGCGTGCCACACCCGGCAAACGTGACCAGCTGCTGCATATTCTTCTTCAAGGCACCCGTTCGATGCCGGGTTGCCTCAACTACATCATCGCCCGCGACCCGGCCGATACCTCCGCGATCTGGGTGACCGAGATATGGAACGACCAGGCGAGCCACAAGGCCTCGCTGCAGTTGCCGCAAGTGCAGGCCGCGATTGCCGAGGCAAAGCCGCTCATCGCCGGCTTCGAATTCCAGATCGAGACCGATCCGGCAGGCGGTGTCGGCCTGCCCTGACGACGAGTTCTCGGCTGGCAAGCCCGACCCGCCCGCAAGCGAAGTGTTTCGCCTGGCACAAGCGATCATGGCAATTTGAAGGGCCGGGCATTCGCGTTTTTCCATCAGCAGGTCTAAGACCGGCCTATGGATCAAAGCAACCCGCCGCAAAAGCAAGAACGACTGGCAAGCGCCCCGCGCCCGCTGCAATGGGCCGTCATCCTTGGCGTATCGGCAATCTTCGTTGCGGCTTTGGAACTTGCCGCGCTGCCTGCCGCGCTTTTGATCGGCCCCATGCTTGCAGGCATCGTTGCGGGCACCAACGGCACCACGGTGCGCGTACCCAACAAGGCCTTCGCCGCATCGCAGGCCGTCATCGGCTGCCTCATCGCCAATTCCATCGAGCCCGCAATTTTCAGCACCGTCTATGCCGAATGGCCGCTCTTCCTCGCAATCGTCGTCTCGACGATCACCGCATCGAGCCTCCTCGGCTGGCTGATCAGCTATTGGCGCATCCTGCCCGGAACGACCGCCGTGTGGGGGTCGGCGCCCGGTGCCGCGACGCCAATGGTGCTGATGGCGGGCGCATTCGGAGCGGACCAGCGGCTCGTCGCCTTCATGCAGTATCTGCGGGTCATGATGGTCTCCATCGCCGCCGCTTTCGTCGCCAAGCTCTGGGTCGATACATCCGGCGTCGAGGCCCCTGCCGTCGTCTGGTTCCCGCCCATCGAACCGCTCGGAATGACGGCCACAGTGGCGGTCGCGGCCATCGGCGCGACGGTCGGCAAGCTCTGCCGGCTGCCCTCGCCCTACTTCCTCGGCACCATGATCCTCGGCCTTGCGCTTCATCTCGGCTTCGGCATCGACTACCAGCTGCCGGAATGGCTGCTGGGGTTGAGCTATGCGCTGATCGGCTGGACCATCGGCCTCAATTTCACCAGGCCGATCCTGCGCAGCGCCGCCAAGGCCTTGCCGCAGGTGACATGCGCCATCCTCATCCTGATCGCGTTTTGCGGCAGCCTCGGCTGGCTGGTAAGCCGGCTTCTCGGCATCGATCCGCTGACCGCCTATCTCGCCACCAGCCCCGGCGGCATGGACTCCATCGCCATCATCGCAGCCGCCACCGACAACGTCGACATCTCGTTTGTCATGGCCTTGCAGATGATGCGCTTCATGATCGTGCTGCTGCTCGGTCCGAGCCTCGCGCGGCTGGTGGCGCGGACCGTCAGGGAATGACCGGGACCAGCACTTGCCTCGCTGACGGCGCTCCTGTAAGAGACGGCATCATGAACATGCGCCTCGCATCGAATGCACCCCGTCCGACCGGTTTTTCCGGCGAGACGTTGCGCGCGCTCGCCTCTACCCTGCTGCTTCTCGGCCTTATCGGCGATCGCCGGGCTCGCTGAAGGAGCGCCCGGCGGTCGATAACCGCCGCTTGGCACCCTGCTCCTTGGCAAACATATTGACAGCAACCGAATTCTGTTAGAGGCGCCGCCTGTCCGTTGTAACTGCATGAAATGCAGGTCCGGCAAGCGGCGGGAGACAAAGACGATGAACGCACGAGAACAAGTCCACGCGCAGCCCCACAAGGGCATGCCGGATGCGCCCCGCAAATACCAACCCTATCCGACCGTCGGGCTCCCCGACCGGACCTGGCCATCCAAGATCATTGAAAAGGCACCGATCTGGTGCTCCGTCGATCTGCGCGACGGCAACCAGGCGCTGATCGATCCGATGGGCCATGACCGCAAGGCGCGCATGTTCCAGCTCTTGCTCGACATGGGCTTCAAGGAAATCGAAGTCGGCTTCCCTTCGGCTTCGCAGACCGATTTCGACTTCGCCCGCTGGTGCATCGAGGAAGGCAACGTCCCTTCCGACGTCTCCTTACAGGTGCTGGTGCAATGCCGTCCCGAACTCATCGCCCGCACCTTCGAGGCCTTGCAGGGCGCGACACGGCCCATCGTCCACTTCTACAACTCCACCAGCGAATTGCAGCGCCGCGTGGTGTTCGAAAAGGACGTGCCGGGCATCAAGCGGATCGCCACCGACGCTGCCAAGATGATCACCGACATGGCGGCCAAGGCGGGTGGAGGCTATCGCTTCCAGTATTCGCCGGAAAGCTTCACCGGCACCGAACTCGAAGTCGCGCTGGAAATCTGCAACGCGGTCACCGAGATCGTGAAGCCGACGCCCGACAACAAGCTCATCGTCAACCTGCCGTCTACGGTCGAGATGTCGACGCCCAACATCTATGCGGACCGCATCGAATGGATGATCCGCCATCTCGACAACCGCGAGAACCTCATCATCTCGCTGCATCCGCACAATGACCGCGGCACCGGCATCGCCACGACGGAGCTCGGCCTGATGGCTGGCGCCGACCGAGTCGAGGGTACGCTGTTCGGCAATGGCGAGCGCACCGGCAACGTCGATATCGTCACGCTGGCGCTCAATATGTACACGCAAGGCGTCGATCCCGAACTCGACTGCTCGGATATTCCGCGCATGAAGGCCGTCTACGAATATTCGAACCAGCTCAAGATCCCGGAGCGCCACCCTTATGTCGGCGAACTGGTCTACACGGCTTTTTCCGGCTCGCACCAGGACGCCATCAACAAGGGCATGAAGGCCTTGAAGAAGGCCAACAAGGAGCTCTGGGAAGTCCCTTACCTGCCGATCGACCCGCAGGACGTCGGCCGCAGCTATGAGGCGATCATCCGCATCAACTCGCAGTCCGGCAAGGGCGGCATCGCCTATGTCCTGCAGGCCGACTACGGCCTCAACCTGCCGCGCAACCTGCAGATCGAGTTCAGTCAGGACATCCAGGCCATCACCGACGCGGAAGGCAAGGAAGTTCCGGTAAAGCGCATCTATGAGCGCTTCCTCGAAGCCTATGTCGATCAGCCGCGCGCACGGCTGAAATTCGTTGACCACCACACCTATCCCGACACGGAAGTGAAAGGCAGGCGGCTTATCGAGGCGACGATCCTCGACAAGGGCAAGGAAGTGAAGATCACCGGCAGCGGCACCGGCCCCATCGACGGCTTCGTCGATGCGCTTTCGCGGCACATCGGCGTTGAGATGTCGGTGGCCGACTACTCCGAGCATTCCATGCAGCGCGGCTCCAACGCTGCTGCCATCTGCTACATGGAAATGGAGTACCCCGGCGGCAAGATCTTCGGCGCCGGCATCAACACCAACATTTCCGCCGCATCGCTCGAAGCGATCGTGTCCGCGGCCAACCGTATCCTCGGTAAAAAAACCCGCTAACGGCCAAATACCCGGTTCGCCGAATTATTTCGGCGAACCGGCTTGCTACCAAAGCAGGACTGCTTGTTTAGTGGCATAAGCCATATATGATTGACGTCTAACTTGTGCCGACTTGAAAGGTCCGACACTTGCAGCATAACCCGCCTGCCGCCCCCGCAGTGCGCGAAACGCTGAAGCGGCTGCTCGTCAGCGAAACCTTCAGCAGATCGGAACGAGCGCGGGGCCTGCTTCAGTATCTTGTCGAGCGCGAACTGGCGGGCGAAGCCGACCGGCTAAAGGGCTTTTCCATTGCCGTTGACGTGTTCGGCAAGGATGCCGACTTCGACCCGTCCACCGATGCGGTGGTGAGGGTGCAGGCGGGTCGCCTGCGCGACCTGCTTCAGCAATATTTCGCCACCGAAGGTGCTTCCGAGCCGCTGCGCATCTCAATTCCGCGCGGCAGTTACATTCCCACCTACAAAATCCTGGGTGCCGACAAGCAACCCGAACAGCCGCAGGTAGAAGCCAAGCCGGCTTCCATTCCAACCGGCGCGCTGCCTTTGCCTTCGCTTGGCCGCCAGCTCGCATTCATGTGGATCGCCATCGGCGTTGTGGTCATGGTGCTCAGTTTCATGCTGCTGCGCCAGTCCAATATCCTGTCCGCAACGGCAGAAGCCATCACGACTGCGCCCGAAGCACCGGCAACGACAAGCAGCATCGACTTGACCCAGCCGGACACGCTGCCAACGATCTATCTCTCGGCCAAGGACGAAACCCCGGAAGTTGCCGCTGTGGCGGCAACCTTGCGCCGGGGCCTTTCGGGTTTCGACACGGTGGATTTCATCGGCCGCGATATCGAGGGAGATACAAATCCACAGTTCAAAACCCTGAACTTCATCTTCAGGCTGATGCCCGGCTCGACCGCCGGAAGCGTCACCGTCGAGTTGCAGAGCCTGGCAAGCGGTCGCGTCTTGCTATCGCGCACACTTTCCCGCTCGGAAACCGAGCCCCAGGAAATCGAAGACCAGATCGCCGGCCTGCTGACGACGACGACGACCGCCTCGGGCACCATCTACGCCTATATCGAGCAGGAGGGCACGCAGGTTGGCCTGACGCGCTGCCTGCTTCTGAACGACGACTACTACCAGGACCCCAATGCCCAGACGCATGAAAGCGCCTATCGCTGCTTTGAGCAGTTGCTGGCGCTGAAGGCAAAGTCCGCGCTCATCTACTCCGAGCTTTCGGCGCTGCATCTTGAAGCGGTGACCGACCGTTATGCCTATCCGCCGGAAGCTTCGCGCGACAAGGCGATGGCAATGGCCCACAAGGCCGTGCAGATGGCGGCAACCAGCCCTTACGCCCATCGCGCCTATGGCTATATGCATTCGCGCCTCGGCAATTCGGAAGAATCGATCCGCTGGACGCGCAAGGCTTACGAACTCAACACCTACGACCTGACCATGGCCGCCGCATACGGATACGGCCTGATCTTTGCCGGCCACTATGAGGAAGGCACACCGATCATCGCGCGGGCCGTCGAGTCGACCAGCGCGCATCCGCCATGGTGGGACTTCGGACTGTTTCTCGGTGAGTTCATGCTTGGCGACATGAAGGAGGCCGCGCGTGCAACGGCAGCACTCAATCCCACGGCAAAGAAATCCCACTATCTGGCCGCCAGGCTGATTGCCGCAGATCAGATTGGCGACGCTCGAGCCAAGAAGGAACGCCTCGACGAGCTTTTGACGGATTTCCCAAAGTTCGCCGCCGATCCGCGCAAGACCTTCGAGCAGCGCAAGTACCCGGCCGACCTGACTGACCGTCTTGTGGAAGCCCTGCGGGCGGCGGGATTGGGAAATTCCACCTGAGCAACGCATGACCGTTTCCCTTTACGTATCCGATAGCGACGCCTCGACCGAGACCGGCAACCCTTCGGCGCTGGTTCTCCTGCATGGTTTTGGAGCCAGCCACGCCGTCTGGAATGATGTCGTTGCCGAGTTTTCCGAAACCACGCGCACCATTGCCTACGATTTGCCGGGCCATGGCGGCTCGCTGGCCTTCCCCGATGCCGGCCCGCCAAAGCTCGCGGCTCGGGCCATACTTGCCGATCTAACTGAACGCGGGATCGGCAAGGCGCATGTCGTCGGGCACTCGATGGGCGGCGCGATTGCGGTGCTGATCGGCTTGATGGCACCCGAGCGCATCGCGTCGCTGACACTGCTCGCACCGGGCGGTTTCGGCCCTGAAATCAACGGGCCGCTGCTGCGCCGCTATGGCGCGGCGGTCGAGGCAAGCGAAATTCGCGATTGCCTCGCCGCGATGTCGGGACCGCAAGCAACCGTTTCCGACGCATCGCTCGGTGCCTACAGAAAAATGCGCGGCCAGCGGGGTCAAACCGCGAAGCTGGAAGAGATTGCAGCACTGATCACCAAAGGTGAACGGCAGGGTGAAATCCCGCGCGAGATGCTTGCCACGCTGGCAATGCCCGTCTCCGTTTTGTGGGGAGACGCCGATCCGGTGCTTCCGGTCAGCCAGGCGCAGTGGCTGCCCGCATCATTCAACGTTCGGGTCTTGCCCGGTGCCGGTCACATGCTGATTGGCGAAGCGCCTGCGGAAGTCGCAGCGCTCATCCATGCCCAGCTTGCCGGCAGATCATCGCGTTAGAGCAACATCCCGTCATCCGGCTGTTTTTCGCCAAAGGCTATGTTAACCTTGGCTTAACCAACCGTGAGACCCTTGCGCGATGAAGGATGCCAGCGAAAACGTGCCGCCGAGCGAGGTATCGAGCGCGCTGTCCAATGCGATACGGGACGTGAAGAACGGCTTTGCCGACCGCGATGACGTCGTCGTCGATTTGCGCGAAGCCCACCGCATGCGGCTCGAGCTGATGGCGGCTGAGCTTGCGCCGGTATTTGCCGACGTTCCATCCGACATGGACAATTTCGATTTCGCCATTTCGTCCGGCTTGCAACCGAGGCTCTGGATCGATGCCGTCAGCCACGTCGCCATGGGGCGGGACCGCCGCACGTTCCGCTTCGTCAGGGATACCCGCCTCGGGCGCGTCGTGCTTGCCGAGTCCACCGACCTGAAAACCGTGGCCGGGCAGGTCACCCGCTACGTCGCCGAACGCATCATCGAGCACCAGCGCATGATGGACGGCAACGAGGTCGAAATTGCTCCCGGATTTGCCGAGCGGGCCGGCTCGAAGATGGAACATGCGCTGGAAGCAGCGCCGGGTAGCAAGCTCTTTTCGGCGCTGCTGACGAGCCTTGCCATCGTCGTGGGCGGAGCGCTGGGAGGCCTGATTTTTGCGATCATTCTATTTTGGGATCGCATCCTGGCAATGAAGATTACGTTCTGACCAGGCGCTTCCGGGTATCCGGAACTGTTGTCAGGTCTATCGTTTCAAGATCGGCCGGCGGGATTGACGGCCCCGTAAGGCCCCGCCGGGTCAGGCTGATCTGCCAGTTCCCCGGCTCGCCGCCGATATCGATGAGATTGTACTGCGCTGCCGGATGCGAGCCGCCCGGCGACTGCCCCGCCGCGGCAACGCCGACCACCGGAATGCGGCCCTCGCCACCGCCAATGAAATAGAGCGACGGCTCATGCGAATGACCGTGCAGCACAAGCTCCGCGCCATGGCGCGCGACGATCTTCTGGAAACGGCGGATACCGAACAGGCGCTTGTGCTGCGAAACCGCGGCCCGCACCGGCGGGTGGTGGATCATCACCACCCGAAACAGTCCGAGCTTGCCGGTTTCGGTGAGCAGCCTTGCCAGTCTCTTGGCCTGCCCCTCGCGAAAGAAACCGTTGGCCATGAAAGGTGCCGTGGCGCGTGCCGTCGACACGCCGATCAGCGCGATGTCGCTGCGCACGCGCAGATAGGGAAAGCTGTTGCGATCGATCGGATGGTTGATGCCGTCGCCATTCATCCACGGCGCCCATGACCGGCAGACCTTGCCGAAAGCACCCGGCACATAGGCGTCATGATTGCCCGGAACGACAGAGACATCCTGCGGCGACCCGAGCGTCTCCAGCCACAGCCGCGCCATCTCGATCTCGCCGTCCAGCGCAAGGTTGACGAGGTCGCCTGTCACTGCGACGTGGTCCGGCGCCTGCGCCTTCATATCGGCGACGATGGTGTCGATGACGGCATCGTGCATGTGGCGGCGTCGATTGCGCTGCCAGTTGATGTAGCCAACCACCCGCTTGGAGGCGAGGTCGCGATAGGATACATCGGGCAACGGTCCCAGATGGACGTCCGACATGTGCGCAAGCCTGAACATGGCTTAACTCTTACGGGAGGCGCGCGCCGCTTTCCACCTTTGCCAGCACAACAGGCAGAAATTCCCATGAATGATAGCGATCAGGAGAGAGCGTTTCGCCAGACGGGCTGGCCGGGCGTCAGGGCGCGGCTGTTCCACCTGTTCTTCTTACTGCGGCGACCAATGACGCTCGGCGTGCGCGGTCTGGTCTACAACCCGGCCGACCAAAGCGTCTTTTTGATCCGCCACACATACGTTCCCGGCTGGCAGTTGCCGGGCGGCGGCGTTGAGCAGGGCGAGACCATGGAGGAGGCGCTGCGGCGTGAACTGGCCGAGGAAGGCAACATCGCGGTAACCGCCGCGCCGGTGCTGAAGTCGATGCACTTCAACCGGCAAGCCAGCCGCCGCGACCATGTCGGCCTTTACCTCATCGAGCATTTTGCCCAGTCCGCGCCGAAATTGCCGGACCACGAGATCGCCGAGGCCGGCTTCTTCAGGCTGGACGACCTGCCGGAAGCGACGACACCCGCGACCCGGCGCAGGCTCGCCGAGGTGTTCGGACAAGCCGCGCCTTCGCCCTATTGGTAGCTCAGGCCGCCACCAGCTTCGCCCGGTTATGCGGCTCTAAGTAGTCCACCTCCGGCCCGACCGGAATGATCCCCGTTGGGTTGATGGTCTTGTGGCTGCCGTAGTAGTGCGCCTTGATGTGATCGAGATTGACGGTCCCGGCCACGCCCGGCACCTGGTAGAGTTCGCGAACATAGTTCGACAGGTTGGGATAATCGGCGATCCGCCTCAGATTGCACTTGAAATGGCCGACATAGACCGGATCGAAGCGCACCAGCGTGGTGAACAGCCGCCAGTCGGCTTCGGTGATGCGGTTGCCGACCAGATAACGCTGCCGTCCAAGCCGCTCCTCCAGCCCATCAAGTGCTGCGAACAAGTCGTTGAACGCCTCTTCATAGGCTTCCTGCGTCGTGGCGAAACCGGCCCGGTAGACGCCGTTGTTGATCTCCGGATAGACCAGCGCGTTGACGTCGTCGATTTCGGCGCGCAGCGCTTGCGGGTAGAAATCGACGCTGGCATCGCCCCATTCGTCGAAGGCCGCGTTGAACATGCGGATGATCTCGGACGACTCGTTGGAGACGATCGTCTCTTCCTTCTTGTCCCACAGCACCGGAACGGTCACCCGGCCTGAATAGGCGGGGTCTGCCTTGGTGTAGATCTGGTGCAGGAAATCGAACCCGTAGAGCGCATCGCCGGTAGCGCCGTCCTCGGCGCGGAACGTCCAGCCGTCCGCACCCATATAGGGGTGGACCACCGACACAGAGATGATGCCTTCCAGCTTCTTCAACGCCCGGAAGATCAGCGTGCGGTGCGCCCACGGACAGGCAAGCGACACATAGAGATGGTAGCGGCCGGGCTCCGCCTTGAAACCGCGCGTGCGCCCCTCTGCCGGCTTGCCGTCCGCCGTCACGAAGTCGCGCCACTGCGCCTGCGAGCGCTCAAACCTGCCGCCGCTTGCCTTGGTGTCATACCAGCGGTCCTGCCACTTGCCGTCAACCAGTAGTCCCATGATGCGTCCTTTCCGTCATTGCGCCTCATGTAGGACGGAAAGCGAGTTTCGGGGACCCTCATCTCCTGAACAATCCGTCAACGCCTTACGCAACGCGCGGTGGCCGCTGGACGGATGGATTCCGGTCAGGGTGAGCTGAAAATGGCGGGTTTCGAGAACCGGAGCGGAGCGTACATTTAAGTACGTGAGCACCGGAAGCGCAGAAACCCGCCATTTGCAGGCCACCATCACCGGAATCCCCAAAGGTCGATTGCAGAGGCGGGATTTTGATGCTAGCGGAGCGCCGATGTTGGATTTCTTTGCAACCATCCGGTTCGACCGACGACGAAAGGACGCCCGCGCCTGAAGCGCTGACTGGCGAACGCTGCCGCATGCAGCACCCTTTCCTTGCACCGGAATGCAAAGACCATGAGCCTTGCCGACGTCACTTACCTGCCGGAAACCCCGGCGCATGATCCCGAAATCGACCTAATCAACGAAGAAGCCTTCGGGCCCGGACGCTTTTCGCGCGCCGCCTACAAGATCCGCGAAGGCGGCCCGCACGAGCGCGCCCTTTCCTTCGTTGCCATGGATGGCAGCAAGGTCATCGCCTCGGTGCGCATGACCCGCATCGCCGCCGGCAAGGGTCGCGCCCTGATGCTCGGCCCGCTTGCCGTCAGGCCCACCCACAAGAACCTCGGCATCGGCCGCAAGCTGGTGGCGATGGCGCTTGACGCTGCCGCGAAGGCCCGCTCGCCTGCCGTGATCCTCGTCGGCGACGAACCCTATTACGGTCCACTCGGCTTCAAGCGTATCCCGCGCGGGCAAATCTCGATGCCGCGCCCCGTCGACCTCGACCGCCTGCTAGCGCATGAAATCGTCGCCGGCTCGGTGGCAAAGCTCGTTGGCGAGGTTTGTCACGCCGACCAGCTCGCGGTTCCCGCCTGACGACGGACGACTTTCGGCGCGGTTGCACAGCTTGGCCGGGCTTCGTATAAAAGCATCGGACCGAAAAGTGTAATGCGGTTTTCGGAAAATCCGATGCGTAAACAAAAAGATAGATCGCCATAACGCATCCGCCAAGATGCACGGCGATCTAACTGGAATTTCCAGATAATGCGGAGACTGCCATGAACCTCAACGGCCAGATTGCAATCGTGACGGGAGGCGGTTCGGGGCTTGGCGAGGCCACGGCTCGTGCCTTGGCCGCCAAGGGCGCGCGCGTGGCGATCTTCGACGTCGGCATGGACCGCGCCGAAAAGGTTGCGGCAGACATTGGCGGCGTTGCCGTCAAATGCGATGTCAGCAGCGCCGAGAGCGGCGTCGCAGCGATTGCCGAGGCCACCGCAAAGCTCGGCCCTGCCCGCATCCTCGTCAACTGCGCCGGCATCGCCATCGGTGTGAAGACCGTCGGCAAGGACGGCCCGCATCCGCTCGACCAGTACCGCCGGGTGATCGAGATCAACCTGATCGGCTCATTCAACATGATCCGCCTCTTTGCCGACCAGGCCGGCAAGCTAGAAGCCTTGCAGGGCGGCGAACGCGGCGTCATCATCAATACGGCCTCTGTTGCCGCCTATGACGGCCAGATCGGCCAGGCGGCCTATTCTTCGTCCAAGGGCGGCATCGTCGGCATGACCCTGCCGGTGGCGCGCGACCTTGCCCGCTCGGGCATCCGCGTCTGCACCATCGCGCCCGGAATCTTCAAGACGCCGATGATGGCGGGCATGCCGCAGGATGTGCAGGATTCGCTCGGCGCAGCCGTGCCCTTCCCGCCGCGCCTTGGCGAGCCTTCCGAATACGGCGCGCTTGCGCTGCACATCATCGAAAACCAGATGCTGAACGGCGAGACGATCCGCCTCGACGGCGCCATTCGCATGGCGCCCAAATAGACCACCGCAATGAACGGCAGTCTTTCGCCTGCACCAAAGCCCGGCCCCTTGGCCGGCGTGACCGTGGTCGAAATGGCAGGCTTGGGGCCAGTGCCGCTGGCGGGTCTCATGCTCTCCGAAATGGGTGCCGATGTCTTGCGCATCGAGCGCCAGAGTTCGGACCGGCCATTCCTGCAACTGCCCGACGACTATAATCTCGACCGCCATGGCCGCTCGATCCTCAAGCTCGATCTAAAGCATCCGCAAGGCGTTGAACTCGTGTTGCGGCTCGCGGAAAAAGCAGATGCTTTTGTCGAAGGTTTCCGCCCCGGCGTCATGGAACGGCTCGGCCTTGGCCCGGACAAGGTCCTGAAACGAAATCCGGCGCTCATCTACGGGCGCATGACTGGCTTTGGCCAAGACGGGCCGCTCGCCGGTCGCGCCGGCCACGACATCACCTATCTTGCCCTGTCCGGCATCCTCCATGCGATTGGCCCCGGTGAGGGAAAGCCGGTACCACCGCTCAACCTGGTAGGAGACTACGCCGGAGGCACGATGATGCTGATTGCAGGTTTGCTGGCGGCCCTTTTCCAGCGCACCAGAACCGGCAAGGGCCAGGTCATCGACGCATCCATGGTGGAAGGCGCTTCGATGCTCGCCGCCCCGATCCATGCCTTCATGGCGGCAGGGCTGTGGAACGATCGACGCGGACAGAACCTGCTCGATTCCGGCACGCCGTTTTACGACACCTATGAAACCGCCGATGGCCGCCACATGGCCGTTGGTTGCCTCGAACCGCAGTTCTTCGCTGAATTTGCACGCCTGCTTGCCCTCGACGCGCGTTTCATTGACGCCCAATACGACGACAAGCTGTGGCCGCAAATGCGCGAGGAGATCGCCGCAAAATTCCGTCAGAAAACCCGCTATCAGTGGGCGGAAATCTTCGCCGGAAGCGACGCCTGCGTAAGCCCCGTGCTTTCGTTTGCCGAAGCAAAGCAACATCCCCACGCAGTAGCGCGACAGGCCTTCGTCAAGGTTGGGCAATTCGAGCGCCCTGCCCCATCGCCACGCTTTTCGGCTTCGCAACTTGCGGTGGCCGCGCCACCCGACAAGACCGCGTTGGACCCTTCCGCGATACTTGCGCGCTTCGGCGTTTCCGAAAGCGAAGCCGAAGCTCTTGTCAAATCCGGAATTGTTGGCCAATAACTGGACAACATCAGTCATCTTATGGGAGCTGCCACCTTGGAAGAGCGGAAGATGGAAGTTATCCGCCCGACGGACGCCGAGGCGATCCGGCTTGCCAAGACATTGGTGAGAAGCGCCCGGTTTGGCGCGATTGCCGTGCTGGAAACTGGAACGAGCGCGCCGCTGGCCAGCCGGGTGGGTGTTGCAACCGACATCGACGGCACGCCGCTTATCCTGATTTCCGGCCTCGCTGCGCACACGCAGGCAATCGCCGCCGATCCGCGCTGTTCGTTGCTGGTCGGCGAGCCGGGCAAGGGCGACGCATTGGCATATCCGCGCTTGACGCTGATATGCAAGGCAACACGGCTGGAACGCGGCACGCCCGACAGCGACCGCGCCAAGCGCCGCTACCTGAACCACAACCCGAAGGGAAAGCTCTACGCCGACCTTGGTGATTTCGCCTTCTTCCGCCTTGAAGTCGAGCGTGCCAGCCTGAACGGCGGCTTCGGCAAGGCATTCCTGCTCGCGCACGGCGACCTGATCATCGAGGACGCGGTCAACGATGAACTGGCGGCAAGCGAACAGTCCGCGCTCGACCACATGAACGAAGACCATCTCGACGCGATTGCAATCTATGCCAGGCATTTTGCCAAGGCATCGGGCGACAACTGGACGCTGTCCGGGTTCGATGCCGACGGTATGGATCTGGTGTCGGGCGACGACACCAGACGCGTGTTTTTCCCGCAACCGTTGAAAGCGGCACAGGACCTGCGCATCGCATTGGTTGAAATGGCCAAGACAGGGCGCGCGGCGGAAGCCGGCCAAAACTAGCTCGAAACGAGGCTGGGCCGGCGGATTGCGGCCACAGCCTGCGCCTTTTTGGCTCAACTGTAGATAGTCCTTGAGATTTGGCCGGAATACCTTAACTTCTAGAGAGATTAGCTATTGCGCTGCGCAAGCAGCGCCTTGATTTGAGTGCCACTACCCCCGCGCCATTTGCCCCCATGGCGTTGCGGGTTTCTGTAGCGGAATGGGGGCCTATGGAAACGTCAAAGTCACTCGCGAGCGCCGACGCTGCCGCGTTCCTCACCTTGATGGGGAATGAAAAGCGCTTGGCTATCATGAGCCATCTGATCGACGCTGAACTGTCGGTCGGCACCATTGCCGATAAAGTCGACCTGAGCCAGTCTGCCCTCTCCCAGCATCTCGCCAAGCTGCGCGCCTTCGATCTGGTCCAGACGAGGCGCGACCGCCAGACGATCTACTATTCGTGCCGGTCCGATGCCGTCCGTCAATTGCTGCTTCTGGTCGACCAGATTTTCAGCGGCGAAGACAAGGACGTGCCCCCGGTTCGCCTGCGCAAGACCGGCACTTGACCGGCCGTTCCTGACTGGCGGCACTTGACCATCGCTTCCTGCGCGTTTTTATCCCAGCCGATCAATGGTGGCTGGAAGCAATATGGAACTTGTCCGCATAGATGACCCGCAAGATGCGCGGGTTGCGGCCTATCTCGACATCCGCGAGCGCGACCTTGTCGGCAGGCAGGGCCGCTTCGTGGCCGAAGGCAAGGTCGTGCTGGACGTGCTCTTGAGCGCACGGCGCTTCGCGACTGAATCCATACTGGTGTTGGAAAACAGGCTTGCCGGATTGGAACAGGTTCTGGCCAAGGCTCCGGCGGGTGTTCCGGTCTATGTAGCATCCAGCGAAACGATGGACCGCATCGCGGGCTTTCACATGCATCGCGGCATTCTGGCGATCGGCCATAAGGGTGCACCCGAAAACGCAAGCGCGTTGGTCAAAGCGCTACCGGTCGAAGCCCTCGTCGTCGTGCTCGTCGGCATTGCCAATCACGACAATGTCGGCTCGATCTTCCGCAATGCCGCAGCCTTCGGCGCGTCAGCGGTGCTGCTCGACGACACCAGTTGCGACCCGCTCTACCGCAAGGCAATCCGCGTTTCGGTCGGAGCAGCACTGAAAGTGCCGTTCGCGACCTTTGCCGATACGGCCGAACTGGCCCAGATGCTCGACGATCAGGGCTTTGCCCAACTGGCGCTGTCGCCGAACGGCAAGACAGACATCCGCGCCATCAAGCGGGCCAAGCGTCTGGCGCTCTACCTCGGCAGCGAGGGTGAAGGTTTGCCGCTAGCGCTGTTGTCGCGCCTGACCACTGCGCGCATTGCCATGAGCCGGGATTTCGACTCGCTCAACGTCGCAGCGGCGTCCGCGATTGCCCTGCATCACTTTTCGTCTGGCAAGTTCTAGCCGTCGCCCGAACTGCCAGCCGGGTAGCAACTCCGATATTTAAGCCGCAGATCAGCCGGCAGGCGTGGTTTTCTGCAAGGCGCGCACGCGGTCTGCAAGGCTGGTCGCGCGGCCCCTGCCCTCGCCTGTGGCCGCTTGGCCTTCGTCCCGCGCCAAAGCCTTCGCGATCGGCGAGGATGGTCCGTCGCGCATCCCGGTCAGGTGGACGACTTCGGCGGCCAGATCGGCCATCTGCTCGCGAAGCTCAGCGCTCTCCTGCCTGTTGCCGTTGGCGAGCCCGTTGCGAGCCATTTCGCCGGCCGCACCGCCCGTCGCTTTGCGGCTCTGGACGCCGAAGCGCGCGAGCCGCTCTTCCAGCCGCTCGCGGTCGGAATTGACCTTCGCCACCGCCTTGTCGATCGCGCCCGCAGGTATCGCAGCCGCGCTCTGTGCCGGCGCAACCGCATCAACTCGCACCGCCGGCGCCGGGCGCTTCGCCGGCTCCGCTGCGCTTCTCGCAACTGTGCCGCCGCCCTTGAGTTTTTCGCGCAATCTCGCGAGCTCCTTTTCCCGGCGCTCCAGCTTGTCTTCGCGGTCGGCAACCACGCTCAACAACCGCTCGATCCGCTTGTCGAGGTCTGCGACACGTTTCTGCTCGACCCGCAATGCCTCGCGCGCCGTCTTGCTTTCGGCGACGATCGCCTGGCTCTGCGCCTCGATTTCCTTGCGCTGGTTGCGCATCGCCAGCATGTCGCTCGCCAGTTTATCGATCTCGGATTCGCGCGCCACCAGCTCGATCTGGCGATTGCTGGAAAGGAAGCTCGCCTCGTCATACAATTGGCCGAGCTTTTCCATGTCTTCGGCCCGCCGGTCGATCAGCTTCTCGGCCTCGGCAAGATTGGCCACCAGTTGCCCGATCTTCTGGTCGCGCTCGCCGATCTCGGCATCGAGCGCCGAGACCCGGCCTTCCAGCGCCGCAATCGCGTCGTTCTTCTGGACGCCCTCTGACTGCGCTACGGTCAGTTGCTCGCGAACCCGGCCGATATCGACCGCCTGCCCCGCCGCCTTCTGCTGCAGGCCGGCGATCGTCATTTCCAGCCGTCGCGCCTCCATGGCGAAGCCCGCGCGCAACTGGTCCTTCTCCGCCGAGATCTCGGCCTGGGTGAGCGGGATCGAGCCTTCGATACGCCTGCGCGTCAGTGCGACTGCGCGTCGCCAGATCGACGGTGCAACCAGCAACGCCAGGAAACCGGCGCACAGAAAACCGAGAATGAAAAACAGGATCGACTGAACCACGTTCATTTACCCGTTATGGTTGCGCAACCTGTGGGGGCGAGCCATCGCATGACGCAAAACCGGAGCGACGGCAAGAGCCGATCGCTCCGGCAAAGGCGTTTTAAGGCGTATGGTCGCCTAGAACGGGTTCCAGGTCGCCTTGTTGGTCAGCTTCAGATAACCCATGTTAATGCCGAGCCTTGCGCCCACGCCGGTGCGGATCGGCACCAGAAGCATCTGGTTGTTCTTGAGCACGTTGAAGCCGACGCCGGCAACGACATAGGCCGAGCCCGCCACGCCGCCGAAGCGGTTGTAGAGGTTGTTCACGTCGTCAAGGTTGTACACCAGCACCATGACCCGAGATCCCTCGCCGCCAAAATCCCAGCCAAGCGAAGGTCCCTGCCAGAACACCTTATGATCGCCGGCATTCTTGGTATAGAGTGTGCCTTCGCCATAGGTCAGGCCGCCGATGAACGCGCCGGACCCTTCCTCGCCCAGCACATAGCCGTTGGGCAGGCCATAGGACGAGAAGATCTTCTCGACAACGCTGGCCAGACCGCCGGAGGTCGCGCCAAAGAACTTGTGGCCCGAATCGATGATCTCCTGGGCCGTGTATTCCTGGGCACGGGAAGCCGAAATCGAAAGGGCAAATGCGCTCGCCAAGACGATCGTCATAGCGATGACCCGGAAAAGACCCCGGTCGCAGAATCGGGAAAACATGCAGCCAATCTCCGTCACGGAGCACTTTGCCTGCGCCTCGAACCCCACGGCTCTTGAACGGCCGCTTTGGTGTCATCACGGCAACCTATGCCGTAATCCTTTTTCAACCATTAAGCTTTCACATGAAGAAGATGGCCTTTCGAGGGCCGGCGCCGTTTTGGGGACACTTTTATCGGCGTCCTGCAGGAACGTACCCGAAGACAAGTACGGTTTTGAATTGGCGCGCGATACCTCGCGCGATATTCATTGCCGTGGAGGAAAAAGTGATTCGGTTTGCGTGGCGCGTTGGGCGAAATCCATTTTGACAGCATCCGATTTTTGCAAGGACCGCGTTAATGACTGACATATTCACTCTTTCCGCCCCCGATCTTGCGGCCCTCCTCTGCAGCCGCGTCTGTCACGACATCATTTCGCCGGTGGGCGCCATCAACAACGGCCTTGAATTGCTGGACGAAGGCGGCGCCGACGAAGACGCCATGAACCTGATCCGCCAGAGCGCGCGCAACGCCTCCGCGCGCCTCCAGTTCGCGCGCATCGCCTTTGGCGCGGCAGGTTCGGCCGGCATGCTGATCGACACCGGCGATGCCGAGGCCGTCGCCACTTCCTTCCTCAAGAACGAAAAGCCGGAATTGGTCTGGACCGGCCCGCGCGCGCTCTTGCCTAAGAACAAGGTGAAGCTGCTGCTCAACCTCATCCTCGTTGCCAATGCAGCCATTCCGCGTGGCGGCCGCATCACGGTAACCCTGGAAAACCTCGAGACCGAGCCGCGTTTCACGCTGTCTTCTAGCGGCCCGATGCTGCGCGTTCCGCCAAAGTTCCTCGAACTTCACTCCGGTCACAAGCCGGAGGAAGCCATCGACGCCCACGCCGTGCAGCCTTACTACACACTGCTTTTGGCCCGCGAGGCCGGTATGACCATCTCCATCCACGCCACCTCCGAGGAAATCACCCTCACCGCGGCCTGACCAATGTGAGCGGTTGCTGCGGCATCATGCCGGAGCCCGGCGATCCATCAAGATCGTCCACGCGGGAGGCCCGCCATCCGGCTTCCGCCCGCGCCCGATCTTGAGGATATTTTTACCTAAGCCATTTTCAGCTTTTTTACCGGCTCGTCCTAAAATCCTTTCCGGTTGCCCGAGGCTTCTCGCAAAGCCGCGGGCCGAAAGGACATGAAAATGAAACGCTGTATGTTCGTCGATGGCTCAAGCGTCATCCGTAAAGTTGCCAAGCGCATCCTGAGCAGTTCCGACATGATCGTGGTTGACTGCGGCTCCGGGGCCGAAGCGCTGGAAATGTGCGCGGCCGATATGCCCGACATCATCGTCATCGACGGAACGCTGCCGGACATGCAGGCGGCCGACCTCATCCGCCAGATCCGCGGCATCATAACGCCCGTGGCGCCCCAGATACTGATTTCGCTGGTCGAAGTCGATATCGGCGCAATCATGCGCGCCAAGCGGGCCGGCGCACAGGGCTACCTCTTGAAGCCGTTCAACCGTTCCCAGTTGATCGAACGCTTCCGCACTCTTCAGATCGCCGCCTGATCGGCATCCTCAAGCAGCCAGAATCAAAAAGCCCGGCACTTAGGCCGGGCTTTTTGTTTGTATGCTGATCCGATCAGGCGCTTTCGCGGATATCTTCCGGCTCGCGCAGCACATAGCCGCGGCCCCACACCGTTTCGATGTAGTTCTGGCCGCCGGAAGAAGCGTCGAGCTTCTTTCTGAGCTTGCAGATGAACACGTCGATGATCTTCAGTTCCGGCTCGTCCATGCCGCCATAAAGGTGGTTGAGGAACATTTCCTTGGTGAGCGTGGTGCCCTTGCGCAGCGAGAGCAACTCCAGCATCTGGTATTCCTTGCCGGTGAGGTGCACGCGCTGGCCGGCAACTTCCACCGTCTTGGCGTCGAGGTTGACCACCAGGTCGCCGGTGGTGATGACCGACTGGGCGTGGCCCTTCGAGCGGCGCACGATGGCGTGGATGCGGGCAACCAGCTCGTCCTTGTGGAACGGCTTGGTCATATAGTCGTCGGCGCCGAAGCCGAGGCCGCGCACCTTGTCTTCGATACCGGCCATGCCGGAAAGAATGAGAATTGGTGTCTTCACCTTCGAGAGGCGAAGTGTTCTCAAGACTTCGTATCCCGACATGTCGGGAAGATTGAGGTCGAGAAGAATAATGTCGTAGTCGTAGAGCTTGCCGAGATCGACGCCTTCCTCACCTAGATCGGTGGTATAGACGTTGAAGCTTTCGGACTTCAGCATAAGTTCGATGCTCTGTGCTGTTGCACTGTCATCTTCTATCAGCAGAACGCGCATCTCATTCCCCTTTTCTGCCGCCGAACCCGCTTTGCGACCCGTCCTGGCCCGGAGCAGCGATTGCCTGAACCGAAAGCTGCCATCGAATGGTTAACAAATCCTAATTTCGTGTCCGAAACCGTACCAGATTTTTTAACCTATTTCCACACTCTATTGAATCCAAAGATGAATCACAGAATTAAGTTCTTCATCTGGGGCATCAAAAAACCGACGTAACCGACTCAATCGACTCATTCTCCGGAAGCCAACCCACCGCTGGAATTTTTACCCGGCCTTAAGTCCTGACCCGTATGATTAACAATGCCCGTAAACGAATGGTTACCGGGCGAAAAAAACTTTAGGACTTTGTTTCCCATAGGTTCGGGAAGTCCGGGGGATACGGGTACCGACGGAGCCTCGCGAGGGCGAGGAAACTGTATGTGCGTATGAGTTATTGCGGGAGTATCGAGTCATGAAGTCACGTGAGAACCTCGTTCGCCTGAAGCAGTTTCAGGTTAATGAGAAGCGGCGGCAGTTGATGCAACTCGACATGATGATCGCTGAATTCGAACGCATGGCCAGCGAGCTGGAATTGCAGATCTCCGCCGAGGAAAAGAAGGCCGGGATCACCGATATCAACCATTTCGCCTATCCGACCTTCGCCAAGGCGGCCCGTCTGCGCCGCGACAATCTCCGGGATTCCCAGTCCGACCTCGCCAAACAGCGAAGCGCTGCCGAATCATTACTCTCCGAAGCTGAAGCGGAGCTTTCCAAGGCGGAAATGCTGGAGATGCGCGACACCAAGACCCGCGACGCCGATGTCGGCATCCGCAACGTCATGATCGGTTAACGCATGTCTCCCGAAAGCGGGTACCGGTTTCGGAATATGCATAAAATCAAGGAGCTAAGGCGCATCTAGCGAATCTGGAAGATCGCGACACGCTTTAGGCCCAGCAGCAGCCGGCCGCCGTTTCCGGCGAATTTCTCCGAAAGTACGACCTTAAGCCGTCTGCCGCCCTACCACGGCAAGGAAATTGTCATTGATTCTGCCTGCCGCGCGCTGGAAAGCGGAAAGATGCGGCGCAACTTCCCCCGCCAGACGTTCCGCCCGCTCGGCCCCCAAGGCCTGTTCCAGACTGGCGCAGTATTCCGGAATAACCTTCCAGTCCGCCACGGTGCGGTCGGTGATTTCCATGTGATACTGGAAACCATAGGCATGGCGGCCCCATTTCATGGCCTGGACCGGACAGGCCGCATTGGCGGCAAGGATTTCGCCATGCTCCGGCAACACCGAAACCTCGGCCCCATGCCATTGCAAGGTTTCGAAAACGGGATCGACGCCTTGGAAAAGCCGGTCTTCGCGGCCGGCCTTGGTAAGCTCGACCTTGGCCAGCCCCACTTCCGGGCGCGCCATCAATGAAACCTTGCCGCCGAGCGCGTCGGCAAGAAGCTGGTGCCCAAGGCAAATGCCGAGATAGGGCCGCCCCATTTCCTTGACCCAGCGCCGGATCGCCGCTTTCTCGGTGGTCAGCCAGGGATGG
This sequence comes from Mesorhizobium sp. FG116, assembly GCF_057809835.1. Lineage (NCBI taxonomy): Bacteria > Pseudomonadati > Pseudomonadota > Alphaproteobacteria > Hyphomicrobiales > Phyllobacteriaceae > Mesorhizobium > Mesorhizobium sp. FG116. The sequence goes on along the minus strand of NZ_JBMDKS010000005.1, from coordinate 145,554 downwards.
ATATCTTCCTGCCAAGTGTCCATCGGCCCGCCCATGACGGCGAGCAGATCGAAACCATCGAGATCGGGGATGGATTCGCCTTCATCGAGTTCGACTGTCTTCAGTTCATGGCCGTCCCGGCGCCATAAATCCCCGAAAGATCCGGGATGCTCGACTGCAAGATGCTGGAAAACCAGAATTTTCATGCAACTCTCCTCGCGGGCGTCGGGTCGAACGAGAACAACAGCAGGAACCGCCGTCCTTCACTTCCGCCAATTCCATCTATCGACTGGACCAAGGAAACAACGCGCGCACGCACCTTTTCCATGCCACCATGTCTGACCCTAAGCGCAACCTCTCCGCTTCGTCACCTGAAGCGAGAGCGCAACCCTACACTTCGTCATCCCGGAATTCGCTTTCGAGCGGAGCGAGAAAGGAATGTCCGGGATCCATTCCGTGACGGTGCGGCAGTGCTCAGGCGGTCCAGAAGCTGCGCTCCTCTCCTGTTCACGGGGAGAGGATGCCGGCAGGCAGGTGAGGGGCAGCGCAGACGTCGCTGAACGTGGATCGAACTCGGGCTAATCTCCGCCCAGCCCCTTGTTCCCACTCGCCTCTCACAAAAACATTTGCCCCACTTATCCACTCACTCTCCGTCTCCCCCATACTCAGTCCCATCGCCCTTGCGGGAGACCTGGTGCGCACCGGGTATCAGGGAAGGGCGTCGGTGCCGGATTGGTCGCATGACGGTGTGCGGCTGGGTGATGAGCCCCCAAGTCCGGGCCTTGATCGGGGCCTTCGGCGTGAGTGCTGCCCCCGGTGAGGCAAGACCACCGGACGGGCGGCCGCAAGGCCGCACTACTTACTAAACGAGCGACCGAACGGCCGCCCGTCCTCCCGACCTACGCTTCACAAGCAAAGGTCAGTTCTTTGACAATGGCCAGGGCCGAAAGGCAGCGTGGCAATGAACAAGCACACCCACCTCTTCGTCATCCCGGAAGCGAGCCGAGCAAAGCGATGGCGATGCTGTCCGGGATCCATTCCGTTGCCTGCAGGCAACAAATTGGCGGGGCAGAACAAGCCCGAGGCACGACAGCCGAATAGGACGATGAAGAAAGGTGCTTAGTGGCGGTATTGTTGGATGCGCGTGGTGCGCAGGCCTGCAAGCCCGTACTCGTCAATCGATGCTTGCCAGGAAAGGAATTCCTCTGTGGTCAGCTTGTAACGCTGGCACGCCTCGTCGAGGCTCAGAAGTCCACCACGAACGGCTGCAACAACTTCCGCCTTGCGCCGGATAACCCAGCGACGCGTATTCGTCGGCGGCAGATCGGCAATTGTAAGCGGGCTGCCATCAGGCCCGATAACGTATTTGACTCGCGGTCTAACCAGATCGGTCATCATACTCTCTACAAATAACACAAAAGAACCAATCGCCGCCACAGTACCGCCACAGCTTTAAAAATTGCCTAAGCGGTCCCTAATGGATAGGTAAGGTTCGTGAACGTCGCGTTAGGCTTTGCGCCGGCATTTGTTTCAAATGCCCGACAACCGGTTTGAAGCCGAATTTGCGCGCCGAAATCATGAATCTGGCGCTGCCCGAAAGCTTGACCTATATTGTCAGCATTGGCCCGGCCGCGATATCCGGCACGGGATGAATTGGAATGATCGAATGAACAGCCTGGACCTTCCCGGACGCCCGCAGGATACGCGCGTCGTCGTTGCCATGTCAGGCGGCGTCGACTCCTCAGTCGTGGCCGGGTTGCTGAAACGCGAGGGCTATGACGTCGTCGGCGTGACGCTGCAGCTCTACGACCATGGCGCAGCCGTCCACCGCGCAGGCTCCTGCTGCGCCGGCCAGGACATCGACGATGCGCGCCGCGTCTCGGAAACGCTCGGAATTCCGCACTATGTGCTCGACTATGAGGAGCGTTTCCGCAAGGCGGTGATCGATCCCTTCGCGGAAAGCTACGTCCACGGCGAGACCCCGATCCCTTGCGTGTCGTGCAATCAGACGGTGAAATTCGCCGACCTTCTGGCCACCGCCAAGGAACTGGGTGCCGACGCGCTTGCCACCGGCCACTACATCCGCTCCCGCGCCAACGGCGCCCACCGCGCGCTCTACCGGCCTGTTGATGCCGACCGCGACCAGAGCTATTTCCTGTTCGCCACCACGCAGGCGCAGATCGATTATCTTCGCTTCCCCCTTGGCGGCCTGCCCAAGCCTGCCGTGCGCGCGATGGCGGAGGAGATGAACCTGACGGTTGCCGCCAAGCATGACAGCCAGGACATCTGCTTCGTGCCGCAGGGTAAATATTCCGACATCATCGCAAAGCTGAAGCCGACGGCCGCCAGCCCCGGCGACATCGTCCATATCGATGGCCGCATCCTGGGCCGCCATGAAGGCATATTGCGCTACACGATCGGCCAGCGCCGCGGCATCGGCGTCGCCTCCGGCGAGCCGCTTTATGTCGTCTATCTCGACGCCGAGCGCTCGCGCGTCATCGTCGGCCCGCGCGAGGCGCTGGAGACGCACAAGATCTATCTGCGCAACATGAACTGGCTCGGCGACGGCGAACTCGCCGATATCCCGCCGGAGGGCCTCGAACTGTTTGCCAAGGTGCGCTCGACGCGCCCGCCCCGCCCCGCGGTGCTTCACCACAAGGACGGCACGACCTTCGTTGAACTGGTGGACGGCGAGTCCGGCGTCGCACCGGGCCAGGCCTGCGTGCTTTATTCCGACGAAGGCAATGAGGCGCGCGTGTTCGGCGGCGGCTTCATCGGCCGCTCGGAGCGCGGTGCCGAAGCCGAAGCCATGCTGTCGCGCCTCGGCGCACGCACCGCCCCCGTTTCAGCAGGCTGATTTCAGCGGCTAAATGACTTTCAGGCCGTGGGTCACGGTGCCGGCGGTCAAGACGCGCAGCACCCTGATCGCTTCCTCGCCGTCCGTGCGCGGCTCGGCCCGCGTCTCGATGCACTGGATGAAATGTTCCAGCTCGCGCGTCAGCGGCATCCCCTGCCCGACCGGCACGTAGGACGGCTCGTCGGCGGTGAATGCCCAGTGTCCGCTGTCCTGCCAGACCGCATGATGATAGACGGCAAGCTTGCGCTCCCATGGTTCGACATCGTCGAACACAGCCATCGCCTTGGTTCCGACCACCGTCAGCCGCCTCTCCCGGTAAGGATTCAGGCGAGAGGCAAACAGGTGGCCGCGCAGGTTTCCCGGAAAGCGCATATGCAGGTGGGCAAAGTCGCTGAGGTGATCGAGCGTCGCAGCCCCCTCGCCATGAACCTCCACCGGTTCGGCCCCGGTGATGGCCAGGATCATCGAGAGGTCATGCGGCGCAAGATCCCAGAGCGCATCGTTCTCGGTGTGGAATTTGCCAAGCCCGAGGCGGTGCGAATGGATATAGCGCACCTCGCCCAGTTCGCCTTCATCGACAAGCGCCTTGAGCTTCTCGAAGGCGGGGTGGAAACGCAGCACATGTCCGACCATGAAAACGCGCTTGTTGTCCTTTGCCGCTTGCACCGAGCGCTCGGCATCGGCAACGGTAAGCGCTATCGGCTTTTCGACCAGCACGTCCTTGCCGGCCTGCACCGCTCGGATGGAGAGTTCGGCATGGAACTGCGGCGGCAAAGCCATGACGATGGCATCGATATCCTCTCGCTCGAACAGCGCATCCGGCGCAAGCGCCAGGCATTCCTGTTCGCTGGCAAAGCCTTCCGCACGAGCGGCGTTGACATCGGAGACAGCATAGAGCGCGCCGAGGCTCTTGAGAGTGCGGATATGGTTACTGCCCCAGTATCCGCATCCAAGGACGGCAATACGCGGTTTCATCAATTGTGGACTCGAAAATTTCGTGGCTGACACATAGCGGCGCGTCTTTGCGAACTCAACCCCGACGAAATGCCTGCGTCAACGCTATGCCCTATTAACGCGGCCAGCTTCCACGGAAACCGAACACCTACGCGCTTGACACGGTCGGCATGGCAACCTTATATCCGCGCGACCTTGGCTAAGGGTTCGAAAATAGCACTGCTTTGGTGAGTTTTTGAACGTCGAGCACCGGGGCGGAGTAGCTCAGTTGGTTAGAGCAGAGGAATCATAATCCTTGTGTCGGGGGTTCAAATCCCTCCTCCGCTACCATCACGGCAGCCCCTAGCGGCTTACGGTGTTCTTGCAGAAATTGGGCCAGGCTAGCCTCGACCTTGATCTTGGCACGACCATCGTCTTTGTCTCATCGACTTTGCATTGAAGAGCGCGGTCAAGAACATCAAACCGGCATGGTGGAGCCAAGCCCGTAATATCATCCAACACGTGCGGGACCGTTTCCAGCTTCGCCCGATTGTTGCGCAAGGATCGCCTCGCAGAGAGTTTTTTAGCTGCTACCCGCGGGCTAACTCCGTTGGTCATCCTGTCCGCACCTTGCACGCGCAAACATAGTTCCGGCTTGTGCTGCGAAAAGGCGGAGAGCACCCACCTGCGGCAATCGTCACATTTTGCGAGCGACTAGCGTTCCGCAGCTTCCAACAACGTGCGGCTGCGCTGGCGTTGTCTGCCAACATGTTCCTCCCGGTAAGGCTTGACGAGAAACGAGTTTCGAATTAATTATGACGAAAATTGAAAATCGTCAGTGATTACAAAACTCGGATAGTCGGCGATGAGCGTGGAAGAAATCACACTGGATGCAACGCGCCAGGAGAATGTCGAGCGCATTCTCGAAGCGGCCGAGCGGCTGTTTCGCCACTACGGTTACGGCAAGACCACCGTCGCCGACATCGCCCGCGATCTCGGCATGTCGCCCGCCAACGTCTACCGTTTCTTTGCGTCCAAGGAGCAAATCCACCAGGCCATTGCCGGGCGCATGTTGGCAGCAGCCATCAGCCTCCATCGCGCGATAGCCGCACTGCCGCTGCCCGCTGCCGAGCGCCTGCGCCGCTGCATCCTGGAGCAGCACAAGGTGACGGTGGAAACCATGCTGGATCAGCAGAAGGTGCATGAGATGGTGATCGTTGCCATCGAGCGTGATTGGCATGTGATCGACAAATACATCGACGAGCTGAACCTAATCCACGCCGATATCATCGAGGATGGCATCAAGGCAGGTGAGTTCGCCAAGCAGGATTCGGCAATAGCCGCACGCTGTTTTGGCGCCAGCACTGCCACGCTCTGCCACCCGCAACTGGTGGCGCAGTGCCTGATGAAAGACAATCGCGCGACCCCTGAACAGTTGGTCGATTTCGCGATCAAGGCCTTGAAATAGAGCGGCCTCGGCCCTCACCCAAATCAACTCTACGCAGGAGCGTGAACGATGTTTTCGTTCAAGGAATCCAGAAGCATTGCCCGTTCTCTCGCGGCACTCGGCCTGCTCGGTCTTACGGCCCTTTCGGTGTCTGCCTGCAGCGAGGCCAAGACGGAACCCGTCGCCACGGTCCGCCCCGTCAAGGTGGTGGAAATCGCCAAGGCAGACGCCGCCCGCGAACTGCAGTACTCGGGATCGGTCAAGGCTCGCACCGAGATGAACCAGGGTTTCCGCGTCGCCGGCAAGATCGTCGAGCGGCTCGTCGACGTCGGCGACAGGGTGAATCCGGGCGATGTGCTGGCGCGCCTCGATGCGACCGACTACGCGCTTGGGGTCACCGCCGCCGAGGCCAACCTGATGGCCGCCGAAAAGCAGGTCGAGACGGTGCGGCTGACGCAGGGCCGCGCGCAGGAACTGTTCGGCAAGAAGTTTGCCTCGCAGGCACAGGTCGATGAAGCCCAGCTCGGATACCAGCAGGCAATCGCCGCCCGCGATGCCGCTGCCTCTTCGTTGCAGCAGGCGAAAAACCAGGTTGCCTACACCGAACTGAAAGCCGACAGGAAGGGCATCGTCACCGCGATTTCCGCCGACACCGGCCAAGTCGTGGGTGCCGGCACGCCGGTCGCGTCCGTTGCCGTTGACGGCGAAAAGGAAATCCAGATCGCCGTGCCGGAAACCGACATCTCTCATTTCAAGCAGGGTCAGGCCGTCAAGGTCGGCTTCTGGACCGACGATCAACTACAGCTCGCCGGCAAGGTACGCGAAGTTGCCGGCAGCGCAGACCCGCAATCGCGGACCTTCTCCGTCCGCATCAGCCTTGCCGACGATCCGAACGTGCTGCTCGGCATGACGGCAACTGTCAAGGCAGCGGTGGCCACCGCGCAACCGCTGGCATCTGTTCCGCTGCAGGCGCTGGCCGAGAAGGACGGCAAGCCTATCGTCTGGGTGGCTGACCGCGATACGTCGACCGTGCATGCACGCGCCATTACCGTTGCCGACTTCACGCCCGACGGTGTGCGTGTTGCCGATGGATTGCAGCCGGGTGACCTCGTCGTCTCGGCCGGTACGCAGTTCATGACCGAGAGCCTGAAGGTGAAGCTGCCGGACGCGGCTGTCTCGCAAACGGAACAACCCGTCGCCATGCAGGCAACCAGCGCTCTGCGCTGACCCCATCCTCACCGACCAATAAAAAGAGGCGGTCATGACGACCTCGACTGACGAAAAGAAGCCGTTCAACCTTTCCCGTTGGGCGATCGGCCATCCCAGCATCGCACGCTTCCTGGTTGGATTGATCATCGTTGCCGGCGCGCTCGGCCTGATGCGCATGGGCCAGCGCGAGGACCCGGACTTCACCTTCCGCGTCATGGTGGTGCAGGCTGTGTGGCCCGGCGCTTCGCTGACCGACATGGAAGACCAGGTCGTCAACAAAATCGAGCGCAAGCTGCAAGAGACGCCGCACCTCGATTTCGTGAAGTCCTATTCACGCGCCGGCAGCGCCATCATCATGGTGCAGGTCAAGGGCGATACCGACGCGGCACAAGTCGCGGACGCCTTCTACCAGGTGCGCAAGAAGGTCAGTGATATCAGGAGCGAGTTGCCGTCGGGCCTGCTCGGCCCCTTCTTCAACGATGAATTCGGCGACACCTTCATCACCCTGCATTCCATCAGCGGTGACGGCTACAGCTATCCCGAGCTCAAACAATTCGCCATTCAGGCGCGCGACATGCTGTTGACGACGCCTGGCGTCGAAAAGGCCGTCATCATTGGTGACCAACCGCAGGTCATCTACATCGACGTGTCGTCCAAGGCGCTCGCGGAACGCGGGCTGACGCTGGTTGATTTGCAGAATGCCCTCAAGGGCCAGAACACCGTCGATCCGGCCGGCGCCGTCGATACCGGCACCCGCTCGGTGCGCATTTCAGTCGAGGGCGACGTCAAGCGTGCCGAAGACATCAAGGAATTGCGTCTGCGCACCGGCAATCAGGTTACCCGGCTGGGCGACATCGCAGCCGTCACGACCGGCCTGCAGGACCCCGAACAGCGAAAATTCCGCTTCGACGGGCATGACAGCGTGCAGATCGGCGTCGTCATGGCGAAGGGTTTCAAGGTCACCGACGTCGGAACTGCGATCGAGGAAACCTACCAGCGTTTCGAGGCCGCCCTGCCCTATGGTGTCGCGGTGGACCAGATCGCCAACCAGCCGCATGTGGTGACGGACGCCATCGGCGAGTTCATGCGCGCACTAGGTGAGGCACTGGTCATCGTGCTCGCAGTCTCTTTCCTGTCCATCGGCTGGCGCTCGGGCCTCGTTATCGCTATTGCCATTCCGCTGGTGCTCGCCGCCACCTTCGCCATCATGTACGAGCTTGGCATCGACCTCCAGCGCATCTCGCTTGGTGCTCTCATCATCGCGCTTGGCCTTTTGGTCGACGATGCGATGATCGTGGTTGAACTGATGGAGCGCAAGTTGGAAGAAGGGCTGGAAAAGCTCGATGCCGCGAGCTTTGCCTATAGCTCCACCGCCTTTCCGATGCTGACCGGCACGCTCATCACCACCGCCGGCTTTATTCCCGTCGGTTTCGCCGCCTCTGCTGCCGGCGAATATGTCCGCTCGCTGTTTTACGTGGTCGGCATCGCGCTGGTCGTGTCATGGTTCGTGGCCGTCTATTTTACGCCCTGGCTGGGCTACATGATCCTGAAGCAGCGCCGTCATGCCGGCGGCGAGCATCACGATGTCTTCGACACCAGCTTCTACCGCCGCCTCAGATCGACCATCGGTTGGGCGGTGCGCCACCGCATCATGGTGCTGGTGCTGACGCTGGTAACATTCGCCGCCAGCCTGTGGTCGTTCCAGTTCATCCCGCAGAACTTCTTCCCGCAGTCCGAACGCCCGGAAATCCTCGTCGACCTGTGGCTGCCGGAAGGCACCTCCATCAAGGAGGTCGAGAAAGAGGCCAAGGCGCTCGAAGCGAAGATGATGGACGACCCCGACAAGAAGTTCATCGCCACCTATATCGGTGAAGGCGCGCCGCGCTTCTTCCTGCCGCTCGACCAGCAACTTGCAAACCCGAATTTCGCGCAGCTTCTCGTCATGGCCAATGACGAGCCAGCACGCGAACGGTTAATTGTCAAACTCCGCACCATTCTCGCGGAGGATTTCCCGGCGATCCGCGCCAAGGTCGACAGGTTATTCCTCGGCCCGCCGACCGGCTGGCCGGTGCAGATGCGCGTGATGGGGCCGGACCGGCAGGAAGTGCGCCGCATCGCCGATCAGGTCAAAGCGCGCTTTGCAGCCGATCCGCTGCTCAGCGCAGTTCACGACGACTGGCTGGAACCGGTCCCGGCGATGAAGCTGGTCATAGATCAGGACCGGGCTCGGGCGCTCGGCGTGACCTCACAGCGCGTGCGCCAGATGCTGCAAGCCGCCATGTCGGGCGCGCCGCTGGATAGCTTCCGCGACGGCGAAGAAACAGTGTCGATTGTGGCACGAGAGCCGGACGGCAACCGTTCGCTCCTGTCAGCCGTCAACTCCGTATATGTGCCGACCGATTTCGGCGGCTTCGTGCCCGTCTCGCAGATCGCCAAGGTCGAACCTGTCCTCGAGCAAGGCATCGAATGGCGGCGCGACCGACTGCCGACGATATCGGTGCGGGCGACGCTGCCGGACGGCGTTCAGTCGAATGATGTCGTCACAAAGCTGTACAGCGAAATGACCGACCTTCGCGCCGGCCTGCCAACGGGTTACAAGATCGAGATACAGGGCGGTGCCGAGGATTCAGCCGAGAGCCAAGCCTCGATCGCAGCCAAGGCGCCGATCATGCTGGTCATCATTGTGCTGTTGCTGATGGTGCAGCTCCAGCACTTCGGCAAGTCGATGCTGGTGCTGGCAACCGGTCCGCTCGGCATCATCGGCGCGGCGGTGGCGCTGTTGATCAGCGGCGCGCCCTTCGGCTTCGTCGCTATCCTCGGCGTCATCGCATTGCTCGGCATCATCATGCGCAACTCGATTATCCTCGTCGACCAGATCGACCAGAACATCGCCGCCGGCATTGAGCGCAAGGAAGCGATCATCGGCGCGGCAGTCAGCCGCTTCCGGCCGATCATGCTGACGGCCATGACGGCGGTGCTGGCATTGATCCCGATCTCGCGCGGCGTGTTCTGGGGGCCGCTGGCCTACTCAATGATGGGCGGCATTCTGGTTGCGACAGTTCTGACCATCCTCGTCCTGCCCGCAGGCTATGCGCTGTTCTTCGGTCGCGAACCGAAGAACCGTTTGGCCAAAGCGGACAACGAAACGCTCGAACCGGGTAGCGCCGAGGTCAGCCATCCTCTTGCAGTGGCTGCAGAGTAGGTTTGTCTGCCACTGAGCGAGGTTGCACCAGCGTTTCGTCTCAGTTGGAAATCTCGAACACCTTGTTGGTGCTGGTAACCAGCACCCACTTGCCGCTGCGCTGCTCGATGGACGCTACCCGGCTTGAATCCGGCAATTTGGAGCCGTTCTGAACGATCCAAAGGCCGGTATTGTCCTCGATCATCGCCCTACCATTGGCAATATGTATCAGCCTGAAGGCAATCGCGTCTCCCGGAAACGGCTGGGCACCCGGAGCCTCTTTTTGCATCTCGTCGGGAACGTTGCCCGTTGTAAAAAGATCGAGGTTCTTGGACATTTCCCGGATACCAATCGGGGTCAGGTCAGAACCGGAAATTGATTCCGTAACCAGTCGCCCGGCATTCTCTCCCTTGCCGCCAAACTTGATGGCTTGGACACCAAATTGTTCCTGGTTGAAAAAGATATACCAGGGAAACAGCGCGCAGATGAGGCTTAGCGTTACGCCAAGCGCCGCCACGACAAAATCGCTGCGGCGATCCGCCTTTTCAATTCTGGGAAACGGTGCTTGCGGCGGTGCTGGCCACTCGACATTTCCTGACGCAGCGAGCTTGCTCTTGGCCGGGCTTGCTTTCGGCTTGTTGAACAATCCCGACAGCAGGGAATTTCGAGCAGCCTCCGCTTCCTCCTCTGCCCGCGCCTTGGCCAGAAGGTTGTTCAGCAGGGTCTCGGTTTGCTGCCGCTCAGTTGGCGGGTTCGACATTCTGGCTGACCTTCAGGTGACGTGCGAGATCGGCGAAGGCATCGGGCGAGGCTCTGTCCAACGGTGACTGCGTCAACGCCTGATAGATGAGAGGCACCTGCCGAACGGCCATGTCTAGTTCTGCATCTGCCCCGCCCTGGTATGCGCCAAGCAATCGGATATCGCGCGTATCTTCAAAGCGCGAGATCATTACTTTCAATTGCGTCACCAGCGCGCGCTGTTCCGCGCTCCATGCCTTGCCGGCCAGGCGCGAGATCGAGGCGAGCGGATTGACGGGAGGGTAACGTCCCTGTTCGGCTATGGTGCGGTCGAGCACGACATGGCCGTCAAGAATGCCACGGACCGAATCCGCGACAGGGTCGTTGTGGTCGTCGCCATCGACAAGCACGGAAATGACGGCCGTAATCGAGCCAGCGCCTTCCAGCCCCGGCCCCGCCCGTTCAAGGAGTTTCGGCAGATCGGTAAACACAGAAGCCGGATATCCGCGCGCAACCGGAGGTTCGCCGGTTCCCGTTGCCACTTCGCGCAGGGCGTGGGCAAATCGGGTGATGGAATCGAGGATGAGCAGAACCCGGTCGCCCTGGTCACGGAAATGCTCGGCGACGCGCATGGCAGTATCAGGAGCACGGCGGCGCATCATCGCGCTTTCGTCGCTGGTAGCGACAACCGCGACCGTCTTGGCCATACTCGCACCGATGGTGTCTTCGAGAAACTCGCGAACTTCGCGACCACGCTCGCCGACAAGGGCAACCACGACCGTATCGAAGGCATCCGCGCCTGCCAGCATCGCCAGCAGCGTCGACTTGCCAACGCCCGATCCGGCAAAGACGCCAAGGCGTTGCCCGAAGCAGAGCGGCGTGAAGATGTCGATCACCTTGACGCCGGTGTGGAAGCTTGTGCCGACACGCTGACGTGCCATCGCACTCGGCGTCTTGTCTGTTCGCCCGGTTTCGCCGCTGCCCCGTAGAAGGAAAGGCCCACCGTCGATCGGCCGCGCCAGGGCATCGATCGCCCTGCCCCGCCACGACGGATGCGGCACGACCGTCAAAGGGCCACGCCGGAACACGGCGTCCCCGATGCCGGCATCGACGCTGCGGTCAAACGGGGCAACCACCACTTCATCATGCGCAATATGCACGATCTCGCCACGGCTGTTGCCCGACCTGCCGCGATGCTCTACGAGGTCACCCAATCGGGCCGTATTGGAAAGTCCCCGCACCTTGTAGTGGGTCGCGGACACCTCGGCGATCCTGCCGCCACGCTTGAGCATGGACTGCTCATCGCTGAAGCGTTGCCAAATGCGTTCGAGCACCACCAGGGAGGTCTCATGCGCCGGTCCCGGCACCTGCTCCGAAACCCTGATCATGTGTTGCTCATGCGACATTCAGATTGGCTTGCTATTTCGAGCCGAGGGTCTTGATCGCTTCATCCATCGACGAACTGTTCTGGCGCATCATGGCCGAAATGTTTTCGAAGGCGCGCTGAACCTGGATCAGCCGGGTCATTTCCAGCACGGGATTGACGTTGGACTGCTCGACATAGCCTTGCGCGACGCCAACATCGCGGCGATCGGTCACCGGCTGCGGCGGCACCGGCGGCACCACGCCGGAATTGCCGTAGCGAACGAAATTCGGCCCGGGATCGAAGCTAAACAGGCCAATGGCTCCGGCAAGTTGTTCGCCTTGCCGCAGCGAGCCGTCGGCACCCGCCTTTGGCGGCCCGCCGCGCGGGTCGAGCTGGATCGGCGCGCCGCCGGCATCAAGCACAGGATAGCCTTCAACTGAAACAAGTTCACCAAGGTCGTTCATCGAAAAGCGACCGTCACGGGTCATGACCGTTCCGGCGGGCGTTTCGATACCAAACCAGGCATCGCCTTGAATGGCAAAGTCGAACGGATTGCCGGTCTGCTGGACGCCGCCATGCGCGCCCGAAAGAAATGTATCCCCCGGCGACGTAAACGACACCGACTTGGCCCCGGCTCCCGAAACCACATCCTCGAACTTCACGCCTGTAGCGCGGAAACCCAATGTCGAGGCATTGGCGACATTGTCGGCAATGGTGTTCAATCGCCGTTCGAGCGCAATCTGTGATGAAAGGGCGACGTAGAGGCTATCCTGCACGGCCTTTAGTACCTCAGCTTTTGCATGGCCATCAGCAGATCGGTAGAGACGCCGATGGTTGTCGGTTGGGCAAAGAGCACGCCGACAGAGCTCTGCGCACTCGACGTCGGATTGGCGATTTCATACATGCTGGTGAAACGGGTGATGAACTTGGCCAACTTGGCCGGATCGGCAAAGTCCGCGATATCGAACTTGGATTCAAACAGCTTCACCTGTTTGTCGATATCCGCCGACGCAAATGAATCCGGCAGCGAAAAGGCGGTGCGCACCACACTGGCCAAGGCCTTGTCGGCAAGCACCTCATACCAGTTAGTCAATGTTGGCGCCTTGCGCTGGAAATAAAGCGCCAGCCGCACACCCTCATTGTTCTTGCCTGCGTCCTCTTCCAGCGTCTGCCGCATATATTTGTCGACGACCGGTTGCTGGGCGGAATTGTAGGTCGTCGCGTTCTCGCCATAAGCTTCAAAATCGAAGGCCGTGGCAAAGGCTGCGTAGCGCTTGTCTTCCATGGTGTTGGCAAGGCTTTGCGGATCGCTGACGCCGCCTTCCAGAACCTTGCGGATCGTATCCTTGTCCTGGGTCGACGGGTCGAGCCCGTAGGAAGCCAGCGCGTAGTTGTAGAGCCGGGAGTTCGCCATCAGATCGTCGATGGAACGCACGGACCCGATGTTGGCGAGATAGTAGGCGGTTTCGTTCTTCACATATTCGACCGTAGGCGGGACGAGCCCCAACCCGGATTTGACCGAATAGAAGTTTGGCGTTTGCTGCTTCACTTCCGCCCGGGACGTGGTCGAGGTGCCGTATTCTGCAAAATCGAAAGCCGAGACGAAGGCGGCATAGCTCTTGTCTGTCAGCTTGTTCGCGGGGCTATTGGGATCGCTCACGCCACCTTGCAACATTTCCTTGATACGGGCAGGCGTTTCACTGGCTGCATCGAGACCGTATGCGGCGAGCGCCACAGTCAAGAGCCGCTTGTTGGCCAAGAGGTCATCGATCGACTTCACCTGCGAAATGTTGTCGTTGTAATACTTGACCTCTGCACTGATGTAGTCAGAGTTCGGCTTTATCAGCGCCAGGCCCGTACCTGCCATATAGTCAGCGGGAACAGCCTTCTGGACCGGATCGCGCGAGGTCGCCTGGTCGCCATATTTCACGAAATCGAACGCCGACACGAAGTCCGCATATTTCTTGTTTGGAAATGTATTGGCGGGGCTGTTGGGATCGGTCACCCCACCCTCCAGCATCTGGCGAATGCGCGCCGGTGGTTCGGTTTCCGCGTCCAGCCCGAAAGCTGCCATCGCATAGGTCAGCAGCCGGTCGTCCGCCATCAGATCATCGACCGATTTCACGTTCGAGATATTGGAGAGGTAGTAGGACGTTTCGGACTTGTAGTAGCTGACACCATCCTGCGATGGGCCGATCTGGATCTGCAGGATGTAGTTGCCGGTGGTCGCCTGCTGCGCCTTGTTGTAGATGGTGGCGGTATCGCCAAGCTTGGCAAAATTGAAGGCGTTGACGAAGTCCGCGTAGCGCTTGTCGGTGAGCTTGTTGGCGAAGCTGTCAGGGTCGGTGACACCCTCTTTCAGCGCCTTGACCATGAAGGCCTTGGCGTAGTCCATGTCCTTCAGGCCGAATGCCTTCATGGCGTATTTGAACAGACGATCGTTCTTTACGAACTCGTCGATCGATTTCACCTTGGTGATATTGTCGAGATAGTACTTGGTTTCGCGATCCACCACGGGCTGGCGCTCGATCTGGTCGATCGCCTTGGGAATATCTCGCGCGATCAGCTGGTAGCTGACAAAAGTGCTTAACACGACAGGCCTCCAGCCGAAGCTATCACCCAAGATAGCGTTGTTTCCTTGCGCGAAACTGAATCACCCTCCAACGCTGAAAGCTTCACACAAGCCACGCGCGCTATCTGGTGTGTCTGATGTGATGTGCGGAAGGACTGACCGTGGGAATTCTGATCGGATTGGTGGTCACGCTGGGTTGTGTCCTCGGCGGCTTCATGGCCATGGGCGGTCACCTGCATGTACTCATGCAACCTTGGGAACTGGTCATCATTGGCGGTGCTGCGCTTGGCACCTTCCTCGTCGCCAATCCGATGAAAACCGTCAAGGATACCGGCAAGGGCATCGTCGAAGCATTCAAGCAGGCCGTTCCGAAGGAACGCGATTACCTCGAGACGCTCGGCGTGTTGCACAGCCTGATGCGCGAACTGCGCTCGAAGTCGCGCAGCGAGGTCGAGGCTCATATCGACAATCCGGGCGAGTCCGCCATCTTCCAGGCTTTCCCGACCGTTCTGAAGAACAAGGACTTGACCAACTTCATCTGCGACTACTGCCGCATCATCATCATCGGCAATGCCCGCTCGCACGAGATCGAGGCATTGATGGATGAGGAAATCCACACCATTCGCGCCGACAAGCTCAAGGCCTATCATGCCATGGTGGCGGTGGGTGACGGGCTGCCTGCGCTGGGCATCGTCGCGGCCGTGCTGGGCGTCGTCAAGGCCATGGGTGCTCTTGACCAGTCGCCGGAAATTCTAGGCGGCCTTATTGGCGCCGCGCTCGTCGGAACCTTCCTTGGCATCTTCCTTTCCTATGCCGTGGTTGGACCGATCGCGACCAAGATCAAGACTGTCCGCGAAAAGAAGAACCGTCTCTACGTCATCGTCAAACAGACCTTGCTGGCCTACATGAACGGGTCGTTGCCGCAGGTAGCCATCGAATTCGGCCGCAAGACCATCTCGTCGCACGACCGGCCTTCCATCGATGCAGTCGAGCAAAGCACGATGAACGCCGGCGCGGCAGACAAGAAGGCAGCCTGAGCGATGCGAGCCATGACGGTGAGCGAGGTGGCCTCATGACCAGTCCGGGCACGCCGGCTGAAGCCCGCTCCCTGATTATCGAGCGTCTTGTCGGTGACAGCGGCGACAGTTCGCAGGTGATCGGCGCCGGACGCTCCATGGCCGAGCGCGCCCTGCCCCTGATCAACAAGCGCCTTGCCGGCGAGATTGGCGCTCCCGTTACCGCAGACCTTCAGGCAGTCGAAGTCGCACGAGTTGCCGATGCACGATCAGGCGTCGGCGACACTTTCGCCATGACGGTCGTCGCCTCGTCGATTTCGTCTGACGCGATGACCATGGTCATGGATGGCTCAGCGGTTACAGTCATGGTCTGCTCCCTTTTCGGAGGCGACCCCGATGAATCCGTATCACCAATCGATCGTGACCTCTCCGAGATCGAGATCGAGGTCGCCACGCTGGTGTTCCAGGAAATCGCCCAGATCCTCAACGGGACAGGCAGGCGTTCGCTCGATCTGCGGCTTCCCGTACCCCGGGCCATGGCAGGCCTGGAGGCCAAGCGGCGGGTTCTGCGTGATGGCGCTGCCGTAGGGATCGTATTTGGCCTTTCAACCCCAACGGATACCGGCACCGTAACAGTCATCATTCCGCAACGTGTGCTTCTGGCCCGAAACAGCGCGGATATCGAGGCCGGCGACGTATCGGAGTGGCATGCCCATTTCTCAGACGAAGTGATGCGCTCGACGATTTCGCTGGAGGCTACAATGCCCTTGGCCAAGCTGACTCTTGGCCAACTTGCGGGCCTGCGCACAGGTGACGTTCTTGAGATCGAGGAAACCGCACAGGCACATGCGAAGCTGTCGGCACGCGACAAGACACTGTTCGTCTGCGAATTCGGCAAGCTGGGAAACAACTACACGGTCCGCGTCAAGCACACTTACGACGCCGGCCAGGATTTCATCGACGGACTTATGCCGGGCTGATCGCCGCTGGCATTCATAGAATTTTGGGAGACGAGGCAATGAGCCAGGCAAACGCGGAAATTCAAGCCGATCAGCCGAACGAAGAGCTCGACCGCGCCATCGAGGAATTGCGCGGCGTCCTCCAGCAGGAAGAGAAGCGACCAAGCGGTGCGCCACAGCATACGGGTGGCGCCAATACGAACATCATCATGGACATTCCAGTCGATGTTCAGATCGTGCTCGGAACGACGGAAATGCCCGTGTCCGAACTCATGGCTCTGCAGAAAGGCTCCACCGTGGCGCTGGATCGCCGCATCGGCGAACCGGTCGACGTCGTCGTCAATGGACGAAAGATCGCGCGGGGCGAAATCACCGTCCTGGAAAGCGATTCCTCGCGCTTCGGCATTCGCCTCACCGAAATAATCGCAACCACCAAGAGCGCCTGATGGCTATAGTCGTCGCCGGCACAGTTCGCGGCAAGGGAGATAGGCCATGACGACGGCAATGACGCTGACGCGCCCGCAAAAGGCTGCCGCGATCCTCGTCGCCATGGGCAAGCCATCGGCCAGTCGGCTGCTCAAATTCTTCAAGCAGGAAGAGCTCAAGGCCCTGATCGAGGCGGCTCGCCTGCTGCGCACAATTCCGCAAGCCGACCTGGAGCGTATCGTCGCCGAGTTCGAGGCCGAGTTCACCGAGGGAGCCGGCCTCCTGGATTCAGCCGACAAGATGGACACCATCTTGAGCGAATCCCTCTCGCCGGAAGAAGTCAGCGCCATCATGAACGGCAGGCAGGAAGAAGTCGCCGAAGACGCTCCGCTTCCGATCTGGCCGGAAGTCGAGAAGCTGGAGCCGCAGCGGCTTGGCACCTTCCTTTCGGGCGAGCATGCCCAGACATCGGCAATGGTGTTGGCGAAACTGTCGCCGCAGACAGCGGCCAACGTGCTTCTGACACTGGAAAAGCCGCTGCGCAGCGAAATCATGAAGCGCATGGTCACCATGTCGAGCGCACCGCCCATGGCAACGAGGATCATCGAGAACCAGCTTCGCAACCGGCTGCTCGACAGTTCCGCGACAAAGGACACGTCGGCAGGACAGGCTCGCGTCGCCAGCGTCCTTAACGAGATGGACAAGTCCCAGCTCGATGAAATCATGCAGGACCTGGAAGCAGCCGGCACACCCGATCTCGCCGGCGTCAAGGCCCGCGTCTTCTCGTTCGACGACATCCCGCTTCTCACCCAAAAAGCGCGCGTGCTCATTTTTGACGGCCTGTCGACCGAGCTGATAACCATGGCGCTGCGCGGCGCCCCCGCAGATCTCACGGAGTCCGTCCTGTCTTCAATCGGCGCACGCGCACGCCGCATGATCGAGTCGGAACTTGCGCAAGGATCGGAAGGCATCGCGCTGGCCGACATCCTGGATGCACGCAAGTCGATTTCGTCTTCTACCGTGCGGTTGTCTCGCGAAGGCGCGTTCGACCTTCCTGGAGCGCAGACGGCCGAAGCTGCCTGACGGTTGAGCCGCCATGGCCGACGCACCGGACAAAGAGTCCAAAACAGAAGAGGCTACTGAGAAGAAGATCCGCGACACCGTCGAAAAGGGCAAGCTGCCCCACTCGAGGGAAACCGCGATCTTCACCTCCTTCGTCGCCATTCTCGCTTATGTCGTCTTCTATGCAAAAGACGCGGTCGTCGATCTGGGCGTATTCCTGTCGATGTTCCTGGAAAAGCCCGAAGCATGGCCGATGAATACCGAGGCCGACGTCATTGCGCTCTACAAGGACGTGATGATGGAGATTGGCCGGGCTGTCGTCAGCCTGCTGGTGCTTCTGGTTGTCGCCGGCGTAGGCGCCTCGGTTTTCCAGAACATGCCCCAGTTCGTGGGCGAGCGGATCACACCGCAACTGTCACGCATTTCGATCACCCAAGGTTGGAAGCGGCTGTTTGGCGTTCAGGGTTTCGTGGAATTCCTGAAATCGCTGGCCAAGGTGGGCGTCGCCATACTGGTGCTCGTCCTCGCCCTGTCCGACGACGCGCGAAGGCTATTGGAAGGCATGTTCACCAACCCCGTTCAGTTCGGGCTGGTCATCCGCAGCTTCACCATCGACATTCTGGTTGCCATCGTCTTCGTCATGGGCGCCATCGCCGCAGCGGACATCGTCTGGTCCCGCTTCCACTGGAAGCAGGACTTGAGGATGAGCAAGCAGGAAGTGAAGGACGAGATGAAGCAGTCGGAAGGCGATCCGATTGTCAAATCCCGCATCCGGTCGGTGGCGCGCGACAGGGCGCGGCGGCGCATGATGGCGGCGGTTCCGCAGGCAACGCTGATCATCGCCAACCCGACGCACTTTTCCATCGCGCTCAGATATGTCCGCGAGGAGGATTCCGCGCCCGTCGTGCTGGCCAAGGGCCAGGATCTGGTCGCGCTTCGCATCCGCGAGATCGCCCGCGAGCACAACATTCCAGTCTTTGAGGACGTCGCGCTCGCGCGCTCCATGTACAAGCAAGTTTCAGTCGATAGCGTGATCCCGTCGCAATTCTATCAGGCCGTCGCCGAGTTGGTGCGGATCGTATACTCGAACAAGGCTTCGCGCCGGCAGGTGTCATGAACAGGCAACCGCATGCAGATACCCGCGAAAGCATCGTCGCCAACGCAATTGGCGAGGTGGTTGGCGAACTGAGGCTCGTTGACGTTGCGGACTACATCGCATTCATCCGGCTCGAGCACTTTGCCTGCCTTTCCGATCTGGTGGATTCAGCGGCCGAACTTTACTTCATGCCGGGAACGCTAAAGCTTGGCCATGGCGGGGAAGCACATGTCGACTGGGGCGGCTGCCCACGCATCGTGCTGGATCTCGAACTTCGCCCACGGGGGGCAACGATATATTTCCAACTCACGCTGATGGAAAACGAAGCTTCAGTGGTCGTGAACTACGTTTCGTTCGAGAAGCCCCACGAGGACCCGCGGCGCAATACCGATTTGCTGCAAGCGGCAATCGATCAGGCGAGAATCCGGCGAACCGCCGCAGTCGCCATCACTCGATAAGTCCCAACCTCAGGGCCTTGGCAACCGCCTGCATGCGGCTGACGGCATTCAATTTTTGCGCGGACTGCGTAAGATACTGGTTGGCGGTATGCACGGAAAGCTTCAGCAACCCCGCGATCTCTTCACTGGTGTATCCGTTCGCCGTCAATTTGAGACATTCGAGCTCACGTCTGGAGATCGCACGCGTCAGACCGGTGTCACCGGGGCGAATGCGGGAAACGGCGGAAAACAACGAAAAGCAGCGGGCGTGGATGTCGTAGAGCGCGTCCTGCTCCAAGGTCATTTCGCCGCCCGTAAATACCACCAGTCCGCAACGTCCACGCTCGGCATGAACCGGAAACGCAAGGCCCGTACTGGCATCCACGAGAGGTGCAGTAGACGCCGCCCAGGAAAGCGCTTCAAACCTCGCGCGCATGGCCCCATCGCCGCAATCGTTCACCCACCAGCGCGGCTGGGTCGACAAACGGACATGGCGAACAATCTCTTCGCAATCGCGCGCCGCTATGAGCTTGCCAATGCCGAAATCTGGATAGGCGGAATCGAAACATGGAACGAGACGATCCGGCGAAGGCCCGACCATGAAAAGTCCGAAAGACGCTGCGTTGAGATCGATAGCGATCCACCGGCAGCGTCGCACGGCATCTGCGATGGAAACCGCCTGTCGCGCCTCCACTCCAGCAGTTGATGACCCGAATGGGTTCCGTTGGTCATTGACGGAAGCTTCGTCGTCTTGTCTGGCGGCGGGGCGCGTCAAATTATGCCGCTCCTGATCGCTGTCGCGATTGCCATGGCCCTGTTGCTGGCCGAGAATTTCTGGATGGCATGGGTAATGTAGCTGTTGACCGTATTGGACGACACGCCAAGGATGACGGCCACTTCATCGGTGGTCTTGCCTTCAGAAACCCAGAACAGACACTCCCGCTCCCTATCGGAGAGCGGGTCTTGGGCTGCCGTGTCTGCCAGGAGTTGGGGAACCTGACAAAGGGCATAGCAGCATTTCAACTGCGCCTTCATCAGCGCCGATTGCTCGATTTGGCCGGCCTGGCTTGCCGACATCAAAATGAAAAAGCGCTGCCGCCCGACGTTCAGGGCCAGCGAGTAGATCTCGCCGTGGCCAAGCACATCCAGCAGGGTCGCTTCTTCACCACTCAGGAAGTCACGCGCGCAAGGCGCTTCGCCGGTAACCAAGGCCGATGGGCGGCTACCCGGAACAGCAGTGAGCGGGCCTTGCGCCAATGAAGCGATCAGGCGCCTGCCGATAAGTTCGATGGCGTCGAATATCCAGTTTGAGGCAACGATGCGGGCATCGTTCTTCACTTCGCCGTGCCCGATCGCGACAAGCATGTAGCTGTCGCCGCCGACTTCGGCCGTAAGCTCCATGAGAAAGCTGGTAAGATCACCTCGCGAGGCAAGCCTCGTGCTTACTGTATCGGCCCTGAGAAGCGCTGCGGAAGCGGTCATCGTGTTCTTTTTGGTCAGAATCGATCCACGTACCATCGCCGGCTCGGCCAGCGGCTGGTTCGATACGCATCACTTTCACGTTGGAACTCACTCGGCGCAGACAAGCGCCGGATCGGACGATCCGTTGGGGAACGTCAAAGCCATCCTGTCATACGCCGGCCAAAACCGGAGCGTCTGACTTGAGAATGCCCGCCTCGCCCCCCAAGGGATCAGCTGATTCGGGTTCAATTTAACCGCTGTCGAATCCGACATCAAACGCGAATTGACAAAATCTGAGATTGGAGTCCGTCTGGCGACTCGCACGAGACCTTCTTGCGATTGTCAAAACCCCGCGAAGTTGGCCTAACAGCGGCAGGTCTCTTTTCGGCTTGGGGCTGAAATAATTTTGTCGACGCGATGTCGGCGCCACCCTACCTTTTCCGTCCTTGGAAGTGACAAGAAAGGGTACTCATGCTCTACGCCATCCTATGCTACGCCTCGGAAGACGTCGTCTCGTCCTGGACCAAGGAACAGGACGATGCCGTGATGGGCAAGCTCGCCGCCGTGCAGGAAAAATACGCCAAGGCCGGTAAGCTTGGCCCCGTAGCACGGCTGTTGCCAACAACGGCCGCGACAACCTTGCGCAGGGTCAAGGGCGAGTCGCTCGTGATCGACGGCCCTTTCGCCGAGACGAAGGAGCAATTTCTCGGCTTCTACACGGTCGATTGCACCGATCTGGACGAAGCCGTCCAGTTCGCGCGCGAGCTTTCCGACGTGAATCCGAGTGGCGGCTCGTATGAAATCCGTCCTGTCGGCGTCCTCAACCCGGTGAAGGCAACCATATGACCGATCCTGCCTGGATCAGTTCTGCGTTGAATGCCGCGCGTCCCCAGGCAATGGGCGCGCTGCTGCGCTACTTCCGCGACCTCGATACCGCGGAAGAGGCGTTTCAGGATGCGTGCCTGCGGGCCCTGAAGAACTGGCCGCAGAACGGCCCACCGCGAGATCCGGCGGCATGGCTGATCTTTGTCGGGCGCAACAGCGGCATCGATGCCGTACGAAAACGCAGCCGGCAAACGGCGATGCCGGACGAAGACCAGATTTCCGATCTTGAAGATGTCGAGGGCGATATCGCAGACCGGCTCGACGGTGCTCACTACCGCGACGACATCCTGCGGCTGCTGTTCGTTTGCTGCCATCCCGATTTGCCCGCAACGCAGCAGATCGCACTTGCGCTGCGCATCGTGTCGGGTCTCAGCGTCAAGCAGATTGCCCGCGCCTTTCTGGTCGGCGAAAGCGCCATGGAACAGCGCATCACCCGCGCCAAGGCACGCATTGCCAATGCCGGCGTGCCATTCGAGACACCGGGACCGGTCGAACGGTCGGAGCGGCTCGCCGCGGTTGCCGCCATGCTCTACCTCGTCTTCAACGAAGGCTACTCGACCACGACCAGTGAAGCTGTGGCCCGGGGCCCTCTTTGCGACGAGGCGATCAGGCTGGCAAGATTGCTGCTGCGGCTGTTCCAGACCGAACCGGAAATCATGGGCCTGACCGCCCTGATGCTGCTGCAACACGCCCGCGCCCCGGCCCGCTTCGATGCCGATGGCGAGATCGTGCTGCTGGAAGATCAGGATCGAACCCTGTGGAGCCGCAAGATGATCGATGAGGGACTGGCGCTTGTGGACAAGGCACTGAGGCATCGCAAGCCCGGACCCTACCAGGTGCAGGCAGCGATTGCTGCCCTTCACGCCCGCGCGGCAAGAGCCGAGGACACTGACTGGCAGGAAATCGAGCTCCTCTATGCGATGCTCGAACGGATGCAGCCTTCACCCGTGGTGACGCTGAACAGGGCCGTGGCCGTGGCCAAGGTGCGAGGGCCGGAAGCGGCACTTAGCGTGATCGAACCGCTGGAAGAGCGCCTGTCCGGTTACTTCCATTTCTTCGGCCTCAAGGGTGGCCTGTTGATGCAGCTTGGCCGCAGCGAAGAAGCGCACACGGCATTCGACCAGGCGATTGCGCTTGCCAACACCGCTGCCGAAGCAGCGCACATTCGCCAGCACATCGACAGGTTGACGAAGGAAGCGGACGCCCATCGCGTTCAGCATTCCGCCGTTCCACACTGATTTTCACATCAAAACGTCTATATCTGGTTCAATCGACCAGGGTTCGCTGGGGCCATGCCGGGGTGGCGGTCGGCTGCCGAAAAGGGTAAGGCATCGTCAAACCTCGCACACGAGAACCTGGCGCGACCCATGCCGCCGCCGGCACTCGATTCCGAAAGGGAAGATAGATGTCGATATCGAACGAGACCGCCGAGCTTCTTTCGAAACTGGGCGTTGCCAAGGGCGCATTGTCGGGTGGCGATCTGACTGTTCGCAGCCCCGTGACCGGCGAACAGGTAGCAGCACTGAAGCAGATTTCGCCGGCCGATGCCGGCAAGGCGATAGAGGCCGCTCACACCGCATTCCAGGCATGGCGTCTGGTGCCCGGGCCGCGCCGCGGCGAACTGGTCCGGCTGCTCGGCGAGGAATTGCGCGCCCACAAGGCCGAGCTTGGCCGGCTGGTGTCGATCGAGGTTGGCAAGATCCCGTCCGAGGGGCTGGGCGAAGTGCAGGAAATGATCGACATTTGCGACTTCGCAGTCGGTCTTTCGCGGCAGCTTTATGGTCTTACTATCGCCACTGAGCGTCCCGGCCACCGCATGATGGAAACCTGGCATCCGCTGGGCGTCGTCGGCGTCATCTCGGCTTTCAATTTCCCGGTCGCAGTCTGGTCGTGGAATTCGGCGCTGGCGCTGGTTTGCGGCGATTCCGTCGTTTGGAAACCCTCTGAAAAGACCCCGCTTACCGCGCTCGCCTGCCAAGCCATCTTCGAGCGTGCCGTCAAACGCTTCGGCGCTGATGCACCACAAGGTTTGCTTCAGGTCCTGATCGGCGACCGCGCGGTTGGCGAAGTTCTTGTCGACCATCCCAAGGTGGCGCTGGTGTCGGCCACCGGCTCCACCCGCATGGGTCGTGAAGTCGGACCGCGCCTTGCCAAGCGTTTCGCGCGCGCCGTGCTGGAACTGGGCGGCAACAACGCCGGCATCGTTTGCCCTTCGGCCGACCTCGACATGGCGCTTCGTGCCATCGCCTTCGGAGCCATGGGCACAGCCGGCCAGCGCTGCACCACGTTGCGCCGCCTTTTCGTCCATGAGAGCGTCTACGACCAGATAGTGCCGCGCCTGAAGAAGGCCTACGAGAGCGTATCGGTCGGCAACCCGCTGGAAGGCAAGGCGCTCGTCGGTCCGCTGATCGACAAGGCAGCCTTCGATCACATGCAGAAGGCGCTGAAGGAAGCAGCCGCCCACGGCGGCAAGACCACCGGCGGCAAGCGGGTCGAGAACGGCCACCCCGACGCCTACTACGTGCATCCGGCACTGGTCGAAATGCCTGAACAGGTCGCCCCGGTGACGGAAGAAACCTTCGCGCCGATCCTTTACGTGATGAAGTACACCGACTTCGATACCGCGCTTGAACTGCACAATGCAGTCGGCGCCGGCCTTTCGTCGTCGATTTTCACGCGCGACCTGCAGGAATCGGAACGCTTCCTCGGTGCGGACGGCTCCGACTGCGGCATCGCCAACGTCAATATCGGGACCTCAGGCGCTGAGATCGGCGGAGCCTTCGGTGGCGAGAAGGAAACCGGCGGCGGCCGCGAATCCGGCTCTGATGCGTGGAAAGCGTATATGCGCCGCGCCACCAACACGGTGAACTATTCGAAGGCCTTGCCTCTCGCCCAAGGCGTCAGCTTCGACATCGACTGACAATTCCAGCGCGCGCGGGAGACAGTAACCCGCGCGCGCTGCCCGACCTTTCAGCCAAATAATGCTCCTCGTCTCGCGCAAGGCCCGCGCAAGACTCGACGCCTATTCTCTGGAAACCTGCCCGGAGAAGTCTCATGGAGCCCGTCAGTCTTTTCGATCTTGCGACGCGACAGTCACAATGGCTGGCCGTGCGCCAGACGGCTATTGCCGGCAACATCGCCAACGTCAACACGCCCGGCTATACGGCCAACGACGTTGAGCCATTCGACAAGGTTCTTGATCGCACCTCCGTTTCGCTGAGCGCCACGCAAGAAGGCCATCTCGGCTTCGGGGCGACCAATGCGGGCCTCACCACCAAGCCACAGGAATTCGACGGCGTGCTGATGCCCTCGAAGAACACCGTGGTGATGGAAAACGAGTTGATGAAGGCCGGCGAAGTCAGGCGTTCGTTCGAGCTCAACACCGCAATCGTCAAGGCATTCCATTCTATGCTGATGACCGTGACGAAGGCTTGACGCGCAATGGACGCCCTCACAGCCGCACTCAAAGTCGCAGCATCGGGTCTCGGCGCACAGTCGGAGCGGCTGCGCGTTGTCTCGGAAAACCTCGCCAACGCGCAATCCACCGGCAACGCGGCAGGCGCCGATCCATATCAGCGCAAGACCATAAGCTTTGCCTCCGAACTCGACCGCACGTCCGGCGTCAGCCTCGTCGAGGTAAGCTCGATCGACCGCGATCCTTCCGCGTTTCCAATGGAATTCCAGCCGGGAAATGTTGCCGCGGATGAAAACGGCTACGTCAAGACGCCGAACGTCAACGTATTGATCGAGATGGCCGACATGTCCGAGGCCAACCGCTCCTATGAAGCCAACTTGCAGGTCATCAAGCAGGCTCGCGACCTGATATCGATGACCATCGACCTGATGAGGAACTGAAGATGATCGACGGGATCGGTTCCATCCATTTCAAGCCCTCTGTCGGTGCCACTGAACAGGGCGCTGAACTTTTTCAAGGCAATGCGATAGCGGGTGCCAAGGACGTAGGCGAAACCTCGTTTTCCGAAGCGCTGTCCCAGGCCGCGACGAAGACAGTGAACAACCTGGAGAGCGCGGAGACGCTGTCAATAGAAGCGCTCAAGGGCAATGCCGACACGCGTCAGGTCGTGGATGCGGTGATGAGCGCGCAGCAGACCCTCCAGGCTGCCGTCGCAATTCGCGACAAGATCGTAAGCGCCTATCTCGAAGTCAGTCGTATGAGTATCTGAGGAGCCGCATCATGAGAGCACTCGCCATAGCCGCCACCGGCATGAACGCCCAGCAGACCAATTTGGAAGTCATTGCCAACAACATCGCCAACATCAATACCACAGGCTACAAGCGGGCCCGCGCCGAGTTCTCCGATCTGCTCTATCAGGTTGACCGCGCGCAGGGCGTCCCCAACCGCTCGAACGCCTCGATTGTGCCGGAAGGCATTTCCGTTGGTCTTGGCGTCAAGACGACGGCTGTACGCAATGTCCACACGCAAGGCTCGCTTACCAACACGGGCAACAGTTTCGATCTCGCGCTGACTGGCAAAGGCTGGTTCCAGATCGAAAGCGCTGACGGCGGCACGCTCTACAGCCGCGCCGGCGCCTTCAATACCAATGCGACCGGCCAACTCGTCACGGTGGACGGTGCCAACGTCATTCCCGCGATCACCGTGCCCGCCGACGCGGTGGAAGTGATCGTCAACAAGACCGGACAGGTTTTTGCCCGCATCGACGGCCAGGTCGAGCTACAGGACCTCGGTCAACTGACTCTGGCCAATTTCGCCAATGAAGCAGGCCTTGCTCCCTTGGGTGACAACCTGTTCCAGGAAACGGCAGCTTCGGGTCCGGCAACCGTCGGCGTTCCCGGCGATCCCGGTTTCGCCACCGTCGAACAAGGCTATCTCGAAAGCTCCAACGTCGATCCGGTCAAGGAAATTACCGAACTGATCTCGGCTCAGCGAGCCTACGAGATGAATTCCAAAGTTATCCAGGCGGCAGACGAAATGGCCGCCGTCGTCTCGAAGAACATCAGGTAGCACGGATGTTTGCATGGACCTCCCGCATCGGCTGGCGCGGCGCAACTGTTGCGCTGGCCCTGCTTGCAGGCGGCGCGCCGGCGCTTGCCCAGGAGGTCGTGCTTATTCCCAACCGGGTCATCTATCCCGGCGAAACCATCGTCCCGGAAGCACTTCGGCAAGTAACGCTCGTGCCCGGCAAGCAAGTTCCGGATGCCGCAGCGACCAAACTTGACGAACTTGACGGCAAAGTGGCCAAGCGCACGCTCCTTCCCGGCCGCTACATTACCGTGAACTCGATCCGGAATGCCTGGCTGGTCGAGCAAGGCGCGGCGGTCCAGGTCTATTTCGCAGCCGGCGGCCTCACTATTTCTGCGACCGCCGTTACGCTGCAATCCGGGTCGGCAGGCGACCTCGTCAAGGTCCGCAACATCGACAGCGGCAAGGTCTTCTCCGGCACGGTCATGGCAGACGGCACCATCAGGGTCGGCGCATGAGGCGGCTAATGCTCCTCTTGCTGGCAACAGCGGTTGCGATGCCGCCGGCGCTCGCTGATGGCCTGTCGGCCAAGGCAAAGCGCGAGCTCGCGGCCAAGAATGGCGGCGTCGCTGATACAGACTACACCCCGGCTGCCACCGAGCGCATGTTCGAGGTGGCATCCGCGCCGAGTTCGCTGCCACCCGGCCAGGTCGCTTCACGCATCAAGGACGTGGCGCAGCTGCAGAGCGCCCGCGACAACCAGCTTGTCGGCTACGGCCTTGTGATCGGATTGTCCGGTTCCGGCGACAGCCTGCGCAATTCGCCGTTCACCGAACAGTCGATCCGCGCCATGCTGGAGAATCTCGGCATCGCCACCGAAGGCGGCAGCGCCCGTGCCAAGAACGTGGCCGCAGTCATCGTCACCGCGAACATGCCGCCCTTCGTGCAGTCGGGCGCTCGCATCGACATCACCGTCTCCTCCATGGGTGATGCGACATCGCTGGCCGGCGGCACGCTCATCATGACGCCGCTAAAAGCCGCTAACGGCGAGATTTATGCGGTCGGTCAAGGCCCGGTCATCGTGTCCGGTTTCAATGCTCAGGGTCAGGCCGAGCAGGTAACCCAAGGCGTGCCAACTTCAGGCCGGGTTCCAAACGGGGCCATCGTCGAACGCGCAGTCGAAGCCGAGTTCGGGGACCAGTCGATCCTGACCCTGCAACTACGCAATCCGGATTTCTCCACCGCCGTGCGCATCGCCGACGCCATCAACGACTACACGCGCCAGCGCTTTGGCGTACGGGTAGCAGCAGAGCGCGACGCCCGCACCGTTTCAATCAAGAAGCCGAAGAGCATCTCTGCCGCCCGCTTCTACGCCGAAATCGAAAATCTGGTCATCCAGTCCGACACACCGGCAAAGGTCGTGATCGATGAGCGGACCGGAACGATTGTTATCGGCAATCAGGTCAAGATTTCACGCGTCGCCATCAGCCACGGCACTTTGACGGTGCGCATCACCGAAGCTCCGCGCGTGGTCCAGCCCGAACCGTTCTCGAAGGGCGTAACAGCTGTCGAGCCCAACACCGCAATTGACGTGAAGCAACCTGACGCACGCGTTGCGGTGCTCGACGGGCCAGATCTCGAGACGCTGGTCGCAGGCCTCAACCGGCTTGGTGTAAAGCCGGATGGGATCATCGCCATTCTTCAAGGCATCAAGTCGGCCGGAGCCCTCCAGGCCGATCTGGTTCTGCAATAGGTCATGACGATGTTGAAGCCTCGCCATCTCGCTGCTTTCGCCGCAACCGCCATGATTTCATGCGGTGCAATTGGCGGTATTGCCGTGCTGTCTTCCGCCCACGCCGAAACGGTCAGGCAGGTGCTGCCTGGCGCGCCGGCGGCACCCGAGCCGCAGAAATTGGCGCGCGAGCCGGCACCAGCCGTGTCAGGCAGTCAAAGCGAGGTTGAGCGCTTTTGCTCAAACATCGCCGATGCCGCCCGCGACCGGCGCTATGCCCTGCAGTCAGCCGAATTGAAGCAGTTGCAGACCGAGGTCGACAACCGGATCAAGGCTCTGGAGGAAAAGCGCAACGAGTATGAAACCTGGCTGAAGCGCCGGGAAGTCTTCCTAGCCCGCGCCGAAGAAGGCGTTGTAAATATCTACGCCGGCATGAAGCCAGATGCCGCCGCCGAACGCTTGGCCATTGTCGACGTCAATCTCGCGGCCGCAATCCTGATGAAACTCGAATCCCGCAAGGCTGGCGTCATCTTGAACGAGATGGACCAGAAGGCCGCCGCCAAACTGACCGGCATCATGGCGAGCGCAGCCCGCAGAACGGACCCGTCATGATCCGCAAGCTTACCACTCTTCTCGCCTTTACCCTGCTCGCCGGCTGCGCCAGCGACCTGAGGGAGGTCGGCAAGGAGCCCGCCCTTTCACCTGTTGGCTCGGGCGTCGCAGGTGGCAGCGCCTCCGTCTATCAATATCCCGAAACACCAGCCAAGCCGGTCAAGCAGTTCTCGCTGTGGGACGACCGGCAGAGCCGCCTTTTCACGGACCCGCGCGCGCTGCGTGCCGGCGACATCCTCACCGTCAACATCAAGATCAACGACAAGGCTCGCTTCAAGAACCAGAATGACCGTAGCCGCACGGCGAGCAGGTCGTTGGGTTTCGACGCGGATATCGGTTGGGACGGAGCCTCGACCGGCGGTTCCGGCGAAGGCAGCCTGAAATCCAAGACCGAAACCAATGCGGATGGTGCAACCGAGCGCTCGGAAACCATCGCGCTCAACGTTGCAGCCGTGGTCACCGAGGTCCTTCCCAACGGAAACCTGATGATCAAGGGGTCGCAAGAGGTGCGCGTCAACGCCGAACTGCGCGTCCTGAACATCGCCGGCATGGTTCGCCCATCCGATATCGGCGCCGAAAACACGATCTCTTACGAGCGCATCGCCGAGGCCCGCATCTCATACGGCGGACGCGGCCGCATCTCGGAAATTCAGCAGCCGGCCTATGGCCAACAGGTGCTTGACAAGGTCCTGCCTTTCTAGGCGATCGCAACGAGGAGTTACATGGCGAACGCCGAGCAGATCCCAGTCGTCAAGGGGCCATCCTTGGTCATCCAGGCTGCGATGCTGCTTGGGATGACCGTGGCGGCACTCGGGATCGGTTGGGCGTCGGGCTCCTACCTGAAAAGCTCGGAAGCACCGGCAAAGGGTCCTGCCGCTGAAGGCGGCGAGCACGCCACGGCCGAACCATCGAACCCGGAAGCCGCAGCCTTTGTCGTGGCGGAACTTCCCTCGATCACGACCAATCTGGCCGCCCCGGTGGAAACCTGGGTGCGCATGGACGTTTCCCTTCTGCTCGATGCACCTCTGCCAACCGAAACAGTCGAGGCGATCCATCAGGACCTGCTGACCTTCATGCGCACGGTGAAGATGCATCAGGTCGAGGGCGCAAGCGGCTTCCTTCATCTCAAGGCTGATTTGCAGGAGCGCGCCGCAATGCGCGGCGACGGGCACGTGAAAGACGTGCTGATCAGGACGCTGTTGTACGAATGAGAGCGTTCCTCGTCTCAATTGCCATTGTTGTGGCCACCGTCACCGCCGCATCTGCCCAGCAGATCGATCTTGGCGGCATCGGCCAGATGAACAACACGACCGTAGGCTACATCATCCAGATGTTCGGCCTTCTCACCGTGCTATCGGTGGCGCCCGGCCTGCTGATTATGGTGACGAGCTTCACGCGCTTCATCATTGCCTTCTCGATCCTGCGTGCGGGCATCGGCTTGCAATCGACGCCTGCGAACCTGATCCTGATCTCGCTGTCCTTGTTCATGACGTTCTACGTCATGGCCCCGACCTTCGATCAGGCATGGAATAACGGCGTAAAGCCGCTGATGGACAACCAGATCAACCAGACCGAGGCGATGGAAAAGATCGCCGATCCGTTCCGGACCTTCATGCTGCGCAACGTCCGCGACAAGGATTTCGACCTGTTTGCCGACCTTGCTCGCGAGCGCGGGCAGACCGTCTCGCGCGACACGGTGGACCTGCGCATTCTTGTCCCGGCCTTCATGATCTCGGAAATCAGGCGCGGTTTCGAGATCGGCTTCCTGATCGTGCTGCCATTTCTGGTCATCGATCTCATCGTTGCCACCATCACCATGGCGATGGGCATGATGATGCTGCCGCCGACAGTGGTGTCGTTGCCATTCAAGATCATGTTCTTCGTCCTGATAGACGGCTGGAACCTGCTTGTCGGCAGCCTCGTGCGCTCCTTCACCTGACAAGAATTCGTCGATCGACGACGATTTAGATTTCGCTAACCATAACCCTTATCCAATTTGCAGGGACTGCCTGTCATGGTCGTGGTGATGGCGGGTGATTGGGTTTGAGCGATCATTGGCATGATGCCGTACCGTCATACCGGGCAAGCCGGTATGTCACAGTAATGCGTGTAAACGTGTAAAGGTACGAGTACATGGCCAGCATCATGACCAACGCCTCGGCGTTGACGGCTCTTCAGAGCCTGAATTCAACCAACAAGAACCTCGAAGCCACCCAGTCGCGCATCTCGACCGGCTACCGCGTCAACGACGCCAGCGACAACGCTGCGTATTGGTCGATCGCCACCACGATGCGTTCCGACAATCAGGCCATGACGACGGTTCAGGATGCACTCGGCCTCGGCGCTTCCAAGGTCGACACTGCCTACACCGGCATGAACAAGGCCATCGACACCGTCAACCAGATCAAGGTCAAGCTGGTGGCGGCCTACGGTGCGACCGACGCCGACAAGGCCAAGATCCAGACCGAAATTGCGTCGCTTCAGGCGCAGATGAAGTCTTATGCCGAGGCCGCAACCTTCTCCGGCACCAACATGTTGTCGGTGACATCGACCAAGGATGCCGCCGGTGCGGCTGCCGCGGCCGACACGGGCGTCCAGCAGGACGTCAAGGTCGTATCGGCCTTCAATCGTAATTCTGCCGGCGCTGCGTCGATCTCCACCATCGACATCAAGGTCGAAGGCACAAAGCTGTTTGATTCCGGCACGGCCGCGAACCTCAAGAATGCCGGCGTTCTTGATCGGGAAACGGCCATCTACAGCACGGCGAAAGCACAAGACGCTTTCGAGTCGACCTTCGCCACGCAGATTGCCGGCGGCGCTACCGACACGGCAGCCAAGACGGCTGCGGCGACTGCGGCCACGGCAGCAGATGGTACCGCAACTGTCATCGCGACAAAGTCCGTTTTCAATCTCGACATCACCGCTGCTGCTGATGGCACGATCGGCGCAATGCTCAGCAAGGTCGACTCGGTGCTCAAGCAGATGACGACAGCAGCGACCAACCTCGGCGCTGCCAAGAGCCGCATCGACCTGCAGAAGACCTTTACGCAGAGCTTGATGGACTCCATCGACCGCGGTGTCGGCCAGCTCGTCGATGCCGACATGAACAAGGAATCGACCCGCCTCCAGGCGCTGCAGGTTCAGCAGCAGCTCGGCATTCAGGCGCTGTCGATCGCCAACTCTGGTTCGCAGTCGATCCTGTCGCTGTTCCGGTAAACCGACCAAACTTCGCCAACTGGGGCCGCGCTAAAAGCGCGGCCCTTTTCTTTTTAAAATCAGAGTCTTGACCGGATTACTGGAATCAAGAAATCAGCTTCTTGATTCAGATTTTCAACCGCACAATGTTACGTAAAACACACTGTTAACCACGGCGCTTATCGGTTTCCTAGGAAGTCTCTGCCACGTTGCAGGCAATGGCGGGTGATCGGGTTTGAGCGATCATTGGCATGATGCCGTACCGTCATACCGGACAAGCCGGTATGTCACAGCAATACGTGTAAAGGTACGAGTACATGGCCAGTATCATGACCAACGCTTCGGCGTTGACGGCTCTGCAGAGCCTGAATGCAACCAACAAGAACCTCGAATCGACCCAGTCGCGCATCTCGACCGGCTACCGCGTCAACGACGCCAGCGACAACGCCGCTTATTGGTCGATCGCCACCACGATGCGTTCCGACAACCAGGCAATGACGACGGTGCAGGACGCACTCGGCCTCGGCGCTTCCAAGGTCGACACTGCCTACACCGGCATGAACAAAGCCATCGACACTGTTAACCAGATCAAGGTCAAGCTGGTGGCGGCCTACGGTGCAACCGACGCCGACAAGGAAAAGATCCAGACGGAAATCGCATCGCTTCAGGCGCAGATGAAGTCTTATGCCGATGCTGCGACTTTCTCCGGCACCAACATGTTGTCGGTTTCGAACGCCACTGGCGCTTCGGCTGACGTCAAGGTCGTGTCTGCCTTCAATCGCAGCTCCGCCGGCGCGGCGTCAATCTCCACCATCGACATCAAGGTGGACGACATCAAGCTTTACGACGCTGGCGCGGCACCGACCAAGAAGGGCATTCTCGACGCAGCCCGCCTTGGCACGACTGGCGCGATCACAGGAACTGCACAGGTTCCGACGGCCGGCGCGGCACCGGCAGCCGGCGACACCTATTCGCTGTCGTCGCTCACCGTGAAGGGCCACAGCGATGCCCAGATCGCCCAGCAGATGAACGTCGTTGACGCCGCACTCAAGGATATGACCACTGCTGCGACCAATCTCGGCGCATCGAAGAGCCGCATCGATCTGCAGAAGACCTTCACGCAGAGCCTGATGGACTCCATTGACCGCGGTGTCGGCCAGCTCGTCGACGCCGACATGAACAAGGAATCGACCCGCCTCCAGGCGCTGCAGGTTCAGCAGCAGCTCGGCATCCAGGCGCTGTCGATCGCCAACTCTGGCTCGCAGTCGATCCTATCGCTGTTCCGCTAAACCAGGCTGAACTTCACCAATCGGGGCCGCGCCAAAAGCGCGGCCCTTTTTACATTCCAGTGCACGATATTCTCGCAGCGCACCTGCATTCACCCAATTTGGTTTTCAGAACAAATCTCTTTAATCGGCCATTAACCATATCGCTCTAGTTATGGTTAACCACAGCTTTAGGGCGGGCTGGCAGGTGCCACGTCACCGCCAACCTGGAAGGTCGATCCAGCCTGTGTATGGGCCGGAATTTAAGAGGGGTGAGTTCGTTGGCCAGCATCATGACAAACGCTTCGGCGTTGACAGCACTTCAAAGTCTGAGCGCAACCACCAGGGCGCTGGAGCAGACCCAGAGCAGGATTTCGACCGGCTACCGGGTTGCCGAAGCAGTAGACAATGCCGCCTACTGGTCGATCGCCACCACGATGCGCTCCGACAATCAGTCCTTGTCCACCGTGCAAGATGCGTTGGGGCTCGGCGCTTCCAAGGTCGACACCGCGTACACCGGCATGAACAAGGCACTGGAAACGGTTGACCAGATCAAGCAGAAACTGGTTGCAGCCTACGGCGCGAGCGACTCGGACAAGGCCAAGATCCAGACTGAAATCAAGGCACTTCAGGGCCAGATGAAGTCATATGCCGACGCGGCGACTTTCTCCGGCACCAATTTCCTCTCGGTGATTTCCAAGCAAGTCAGCGCCGCCAACGACGGCATCCAGCAGGATGTGAAGATCGTCTCGTCGTTCAACCGCAGCTCGGACGGCTCGGTCATCCTGAGCACGATCGATATCAACGTCGAAAGCGTCAAGCTGTTCGATTCTGGCCTCGCAGCCGACGTGAAAAACCAGGGACTGCTCGATCGCCAGACTTCCATCTACGCAACGGCGGCGGCGCAGTCCGAATACGACACCGCATACAAGGCAGCGATAGCCGGCGGTGCGACGGACATTGCCGCCAATACCGCGGCTCAAGCGGCCGTCACCGCACCCGTTCCAGCCAAGATCGACAACATTTCCGTCTACAATCTCGACATCACCGCCACTGGCATCACTGACGACATCATAACGCAGATGATCTCAAAGGTAGACGATGTCATGAAGGAACTGACTGACACCGCCACCATCCTCGGCTCCGCCAAGAAGCAGATCGACCTGCAGAAGGATTTTGTCTCCAAGCTGATGGACTCCATCGACCGCGGTGTCGGCCAGCTCGTCGACGCAGACATGAACAAGGAATCGACCCGGCTTCAGGCATTGCAGGTTCAGCAGCAACTCGGCATCCAGTCCCTGTCGATTGCCAATGCCAACTCGCAGAACATCCTGGCACTGTTCAAGGGCTGATCGACCTCTCCTGACGCCATGCCAATTCCAATCGGGCCGCGCCAAAACGCGGCCCGATTTCATTTTCGCACAAGCTTCGCCAGCTAGACTCTGAGCGGGCAATTATGCGGGGGCCGTGGGGCAGTGCCGGAACAGATTCAGGGTATCGTCAACAACCTCAAGGGGTTTGGCGCCAAGCGCCTGGCCATGCTGGCGGGCATAGCCGTGCTGGTCATGGCCATCATCGCGGTCGCTTCGATCTATCTCAACCGGCCGGCTTATGAGACGCTCTATGTCGGGCTTGAACGTTCCGACGTGAACCAAATCGGCATGGTGCTCGGAGAAGCCGGCATCAGTTTCGATGTCGGCTCGGATGGCAGCAGCGTGCTGGTCGCTGCTGGTACCACGGCGCAAGCGCGCATGTTGCTGGCGGAAAAAGGCCTGCCGACCAGCGCCAATGCCGGCTACGAGCTTTTCGACAATGTCGGCTCGCTCGGGTTGACTTCGTTCATGCAGCAGATCACCCGCGTACGCGCTCTCGAAGGCGAAATCTCCCGCACCATTCAGTCGCTGTCCGGCATCAAGGCCGCGCGCGTCCACATCGTCATGTCCGAGCGCGCCAACTTCCGCCGCGACGAGCAGCAGCCCTCGGCGTCCGTCGTTATCCGCTATGCCGGGATCGACGGCGAAAAGACGGCCATGTCCATCCGTCACCTCGTGGCAGCGGCTGTCCCCGGACTGGGAGCAGACAAGGTCACGGTGCTGGATTCCGCCGGCAACCTGCTGGCAGCAGGCGACGATCCCTCCAACACCAGCGCCGCCCGAACCCTCGGCGTCGAGCAGTCCGTGGAAGCACAGATCGAGGAAAATATCCGCCGCGCTCTCGCCCCGTATCTTGGTCCCGACAATTTCCGCGCCAGCGTCAAGACAGACGTCAACACGGACACCCGCCAGACCGAAGAGACCATTTTCGACCCCAACTCCCGCGTTGAACGCTCCGTCCAGACAGTTCGCAACAACGAAGCGAGCAGCCAAAAGCAGGCCTCCGCACCCGCAAGCGTCGAACAGAACTTGCCGGAAACGCAGCCGGCAGCGACGGACGGTCCTCAGTCCACGTCCCAGAACGACCGCAAGGAAGAGATCACCAACTACGAGATAAATTCCAAGCGCATCGCGACAGTTTCCAACGGCTACACGGTCAACAGGATGTCGGTCGCGGTCGTCGTCAACCAGCAGCGCTTGGCAACGATCCTCGGCAAGGACGTAACGCCCGAGCAGATCGCTGCGCGTGTGGCCGATATCCGCAAGATGGTTGCGTCCGCCGCAGGCTTTGACGAAAAGCGCGGAGACGTCATCGAGGTTTCGGCAGTCGAATTCATCGACGGGCTGGACGGCCAGGCGATCGAGCAGCCCGGCATCCTGGAATCAGTAGGCAACTATACTGGCACGCTCATCAACGCGGGCGCGTTCATCGTCGTCGTTTTCCTTGTCGCTTTCTTCGGCCTGCGGCCAATGGCAGCCGCGCTGACAGCACAAACTGCAACAGCGGGCGCTATCGCAGGACCGAGCTTCGACGAAGTGCAGCGCTCACTGCCAACTCCCGATGCGGTCGCGGCGGCAAATGACGATACGGTGCAGGCTACTCTCCCCGATTCGTCACGCGGCGCGCCAGCTCCCTTGGACGATTTGCGTCGCAAGCTGAGACCGGCGCCACAGGAACGGCTTGCCCGCATGGTTGACCTCAACGAAGAGCGCACGGCCCAGATCCTGCGCAAATGGGCTGCCCCCGAGGCAGTGGGATAATGTCTGCGACAGCGCTTCTCCAACTGTTGCCCGACTTCGGGCCGATCAAGGAGCGGAGCAATCCGGCGCCGGTCGACGCGCCACGCCAGACCGCCAGTGCACCCCAGGCCGACATTGGCCAGTTGATAGCAGAGGCCGTCGCGGAAGCAGATGCGGCACTGGAAATCCGCCTGACCGAAGCGCACCAAAGTGAACTCGCCTCGCTAAGGCAAGCCAATGCGGACGAAGCCAAGGCATTTATGGAAACGCTCGGCTCAGATCTCGGCGCCACCATTTCCGCGCGCATGGACGCCATGCAGACCGAGGTAGTCAATTTGGTAAGCACCGCTGCGGCGCGGGCCATCGGCGCAATGTTGAGCGATCATCTTCAGGAACGGTCGCTTGCCGTTCTCGCTGACACGATCAGCGGCGCGATGACGGACGCCGAGGCCGTGCGCATCCGCGTGCAGGGACCAATCTCCCTCTTTGAAACGTTAAGTGGTTCGCTTGGAGATCGGGCGGCCAATCTGGAATTCGTAGAGGCTCCCGGCTTCGATCTTACCGTCGCCATCAATGACGTCGTGGTGGAAACCCGCATGTCTGAATGGTCGGCGGCGCTATCCGAGATTTTGTCATGAGTACAGTTGAAGACACCGGCGAAAAGCACGAAATCATCATCGTGCGTCGTGGTCACGGCGACGAGGACGAAGGCCACCACGGTGGCGTCTGGAAAATCGCTTTCGCCGACTTCATGACGGCGATGATGTGCTTTTTCCTTGTCATGTGGCTGATCAACGCCGCCAACGAGCAGACAAAGGCAGCCGTTGCCAGCTACTTCAATCCGATCAAGCTGATCGACCGCAATGCCAACCGCAAGGGCCTGGAGGATCTCGGCAGCGAGTCGGCTTCGTCCGGCATGGCAGCCGATGATCAGCAGGATGCCGCCACCAAGACCGGCAAGGACGGCCAGGGTAATGCAGGCTCCGTGAAAGAGCCTAACAAGGAAGAACAGCCGACGGCGCAATCCTTCCCATCCGACGAAAAACTGTTTGCCGACCCTTATGCGGTCTTGGCCGAAATCGTCGCCAATTCGGGCAAACTCCAGAACATCAGCGAGAAAGGCGATGGCGGCGCGCAGAACGCCGGGCCGGCTAACGGCGCCTCGGGTGGTCAGTCCTATCGCGATCCGTTCGCACCGGATTTCTGGTCGCAGCAGATTTCCACCCCGGGTGCCGAAGCAAGCGCCGAACGGGCGAAGGTCGAGGGCGATCCAGCCACACCGGACGACAAGGTCGCCGAGATCGCTGTTCCGAAGACCAAGGCCGAGGCAGCCGCGGAAACAAAGCCACAACCGCAGAACGTGCAGCAACCCTTCGACCCCTCCTCCCCGCTGTCAGGCGACAGCGAACTGCGGGAGGAATTTGCCAAGCTAGATGCCCCCAAACCGGAACCTGCGAAAGAAAAGCCCGCAGACAAAGGCCCCAGCGCCGAGACGGTCGAAGCTTCCGAACGCGTCAAGCAGGAATTGGCTAAGGCGCTGTCCGGCGACAAGGTTGCCGAAGGCATAACCGTTGAAGCCACGGAAAAGGGAGTTGTCATCTCGATCACCGATCAACTCGATTTCGGCATGTTCGAGATCGGCTCGGCCGTGCCGCGCCGCGACCTGGTTGTGGCGATGGAGAAGATCGGCCGCATCATCAACAGCCAGAAAGGCACGCTCTCCATCCAGGGTCATACGGACGCCCGCCCGTTCCGCAATGACACCTACGACAACTGGCGTCTGTCTTCGGCGCGAGCCCACGCAGCCTACTACATGCTGGTCCGTGGCGGCGTCGACGAAAGCCGCATCAAGGAAGTCGCCGGATTTGCCGACCGTGATCCGAAGGACAAGGCGGATCCGATGTCGGCCGCAAATCGACGCATCGCGATCCTTCTGGAGACCGGTGGATGATTGGCCGCGCCGGATTCTGGCGATTTGTCGGCGCCGGGCTCTGCATCGCAAGCCTCGGCTCAACTGCCAACGGCCAGGAAGGACTGCAGCCTTACCAACTCGTAAGATCGCTTCAACTGGTCCAGGATCGCATTGCCTCCGGCGACCATGCTGCCTTGCCAATGCAGGGCAAGTTGCTCGAAATCACCGATCAGCGCCTACGCAATGCGGACATACAGGAATTCAAGAACACCAAGAATTTTCACGCCCTGCTGGTCTATGGCATGAGCGGCGGCAACCCGGCCACGTTGGCCGTTGCGGCCTCGCGCCTCGAATTGAGCGATCAGGACAAGGCAATAGCAGGCGGCGTGATTGCCTATCTTCAGGGCGATCCCGGCGGAGCGCTGTCGGCGTTGAAGACGGTTGATCCAATGGCGTTGCCACGCGATCTCGGGCCGTTCGTTGCGCTGATCAAGGGGGCGTTGCTTGCCAAAGAAGACGCCGTCGGTGCGCTCAAACTGCTGGATCAGGCCCGTTTGCTAAGCCCGGGCACGCTGGTCGAAGAGGCGGCGCTTCGCCGTTCGATCGCCATCGCCGTTGCCTCCGGCGATGCGGCGCGTTTTGCCCTTGCCTCAACGCAATATGTCGCGCGTTACCTGCATTCTCCCTATGCCAGCCAGTTCGCCGACATATTCGTGGATGGCGTCATTTCGTTGAACATGGCGATTAGCCACGACAAGCTGGATGACATTACGGCGATGATGGATCCAGAACGCGAGAAGGTCATCTATCTGCGCATTGCCCGCAGCGCCGCAATCAATGGGCTGATCGACCTTTCGACTTTTGCGTCGGCAAGAGCAGAGCAGGGCCACAACGGCATCCGCAACACCGACGATCCGCGCGCGCTGCTTTACGCCAACCTGTCGAACGTGACTTCGGAAACCATCGAAGACGTGCGCGAAAAGCTGAGTGGCATTGACCGCAACAGCCTGTCGGAAAGCGATCGGTTCCTGCTCGACGCTGCCCGTACCATCACCAGCGAAGTGGTTGCGCCGCCGGTAAAGGTTTCCCCTTCCCCGCACGAGGCCAGCAAGCCTCTTGAGCCGAAGGCGACGGAGGCAAATGCCGACGCCGCCGTTGAGAAGCCCACCACTGAACCGTCTCCCGAAGCCGAGGACGAGCTTCCGGTGGTGGAAGGCATCATGCCTGAACAGCCGGCATCTCCACCGGCAGAAAAGGCTGCCACCGGGGCCGAGGCCGTCACCTCAAGCGACGCGTCGAACACGGCGCCTTCGTCGGTGGCCAGCGCCGATCCCACTGATGAAGCCATAGCCACCACCCACCGCACTCTCGACAAGATTGACCAGTTGCTTGGAGCAGCGCCCGAATGACCGTCAGTATCGGCAACACCCTCCCCGGCTCGTTTGGAGGCAAGTCCGTCGCGCAGGCCAATGCCGACAACAGCGACAGCAGTTTTCAGGATGTGCTGGGCGACAACAAAGGTCATGCCAGCGCCAGGCATGCGGCGGACCACCCTCACCGATCGCGGGGCGCTATCCTGCACCGCGTGGTGCCAGATGGTGAACACCATGGCGCCCGGATTGCCAAGGAAGAGATCGCGGACGAAGCCGATGGCAACAAGGCCGCTCGCTTCCTATTCACGTCCGGCAAAGCCATCCGAATGGATGACGACAAAACACACAAGACAACGGAAAAGCACGGTGAGGCAACTCCCGGCAGTGCCGCGCACGAGCGTTTGCCTCTGCTCATGAGCTTGCAGGAAATCAACCGCGCCTCGACGCTCGGTGACAAGCAAGGCCCAACTGGCAATACAATCAGCAACACCGCAGAAGATGATGGCACGCCCGGTTCGCTCCGCACTGCAGAAGCAATCCTCCCGGATATTGATCCGGAACTTCAGGAAAAGAAGCCGATCAAAACTGAAGGTCCGCGCAACATCGAAATTCAACAACCGGCATCGAAGCCAGCGATCCAGGCGATAATTGCCGTTGACCTGCCGAGAGAACCGGAAACGTCGGTGAGCGACAGCGATAGAAAATCAGTCGCCGTGGCCAATTTGGTCGAAGCTACACATACGACTGGCGCTGCAACGGCTGACGAGCCAGCTGCACGGCCGCCAACGCATGAGCGCGTCGCCGTGGTGTCTGCGCAGAGTTTCCCCGCACCCGCGGTACCGGGCCTTGACCCCACCACCTCGCGCCTGGTCGCCGCGATAGCTTCCGACATCGGGGCGCAGCAAACGCAGGCAAGTGCGGCCTTGGCGCCAACCGTGCCTCATCAGGCTCCGACCGTGGCGCACACATTGAAGATCGAACTCCATCCCGCAGAACTTGGGATGGTGAATGCAAGTATGCGCCTCGTCGGAGAACAACTTTCGATTGAATTGTTGCCCGACACACATGAGGCCTATCGTCGTCTTTCATCGGATGGTGACACCATCGCACGCGCTTTGCGTGATCTGGGCTTCGATGTCGGCAAAATTACCGTTCTACAACCTACAATAGCAGTCGCACCCGCGCCTCGCACTGATGCCGGAGGTGCCGCCACAGCCCTCCCCAACCGTGATTCATCGTCGTTCCAATCCGGGCAATCAGGCAGCAATGGCAACGGCTCCGGCGAACATCATTCGGGAAGAAGCAACGACAATGACGCGCACAATTCCGGCCGCCCTGCCTCGACTGCTCGCGGTCGCACTGACAGCGGGCTTGTTATCTAGTGCTCTCCAGGTAGAAGCCAGCGCTTCGACCAACGCCTGTGAAACCGAAATCCTGCGGGCTGCCGACCGCTATGGCATCCCGGCAGGCATACTTTACGCAGTCGGCCTCACTGAAACAGGGAAAAAAGGCAGCCTGCAGCCTAACGCATTGAATATAGAAGGAAAGGCTGTCTTCCCCGGAAGCCGCAGCGAGGCCCTTGCCGCGTTTGCTGCCGCTCAACAACAAGGCAAGACACTGATCGATCTTGGCTGCATGCAGGTCAACCACCACTACCACTCAGAGCACTTTCGCAGCGTGAACGACATGCTCGACCCGCACAAGAACGTCGACTACGCGGCCCGTTTCCTGGCAAGCCTGCATGCCCGTCACACGACCTGGTCGATGGCGGTCGCTCGCTACCATGCTGGTCCCGACAATGACCCCGCTCAGAAAGTCTATGTCTGCCGTGTCATCGCCAACATGGTCGCGGTCGGCTTCGGTAAATGGACTTCCAACGCGCGCACCTTCTGCAACCCATGAGTTTATATACGATTACCACTTATGTCGCCCACCCGGCAGGCTCCTCCGTCAGGCAATCACTCACATTTTCTAACCCAGATTCCCGCGGCTACAACCCACGCGATTCCTGACTCCCAAGAAACTAGCTACAAGAATTGACGGTTTTTCAGGATTCCGGCCAGCGACTACGCCTGTCTACGGGGCAAATGATTTGATTCGGAGGGCGGGCCGATGATCGTGGTCGTTGATGAGCGTGAACTCGTAACTGAGGGCTACAACTCACTTTTTGATCGAGAAGGGGTCGCTTGCGCCGGGTTCGCACCAAGCGAATTCGACGAATGGGTGGCCAGCGTCGCCGACGACGATCTCAAATCGGTAAGCGCCTTCCTGATCGGCGACTGTCGCGAAGGCAGCATTTCGCCGCGCCAGATCCGTGGACGCACCGGCGCACCTGTTATCGCGCTCAGCGAACATCATTCACTCGAGAACACGCTCAAGCTCTTCGAATCCGGCGTCGACGACGTCGTCCGCAAGCCGGTCCATATCCGCGAAATCCTTGCCCGTATCACCGCGATCCGCCGCAGGGCCGATGATAGCGCGAGCTTTACCGAGATCGGTCCGATGCGCATCTTCATGGATGGCCGCGACCCCGAGATCAACGGCCAGCCGCTGCCATTGCCGCGGCGCGAACGGCGCATACTGGAATTTCTCGCCGCCAATCGCGGACGCCGCGTCACCAAGACCCAGGTTTTCAATTCGATCTACGGCATCTTCGACGAAGAGGTCGAAGAGAACGTCGTGGAAAGCCACATCTCCAAGCTGCGCAAGAAGCTTCGCGAGAAGCTTGGTCACGACCCGATCGATTCAAAACGTTTCCTCGGCTATCGGCTCGTCTTCTGATGGATTGGGCCACCGGCCTGCGCCCGCCTCTCCGCGCCAGCCTCGCGCAAGACAACAAGCGTATTCTTTTCGCCACACCCAGTGGACCTGAGGAGACGTTTCGATGAGCTTGTATGGAATGATGCGAACCGGCGTTTCCGGAATGGCAGCCCAGGCGAACCGGTTGTCGACGACTGCAGACAACATCGCCAACTCCGATACGACTGGTTACAAGCGGGCCTCTACGGAGTTTTCGACGCTCGTGATGCCCAGCACGGGCGGGAGCTACAATTCCGGCGGCGTCACCACCACGGTCATCAATTCCATTAGCGCCCAAGGCGTTCTCCAGTATACGACGTCCGTGTCGGACCTGGCCGTCGATGGGAACGGCTTCTTCGTCGTGCAGAACCCGAACGGAACGCCGTTCCTGACCCGTGCCGGCGCATTCGTGCCCGATGGCGAAGGACGTCTGGTCAACGCCGCAGGCTTCCAGCTGATGGCCTACAGCTATGAAAACGGTGTTCCCGCCGCCACCGTGAACGGCTTCGACGGACTTGAGCCCGTCCGTATCACCGATGGTCAGATGACCGCCTCGCCAAGCACCGAAGGCTACTATCAGGGAAACCTGCCGGCAGGCGCGACACCGGTTGCAGCCGGCGACCTGCCAACTACGAACACCACGACGGCCCAGTACACGTCGAAATCCTCGATGGTCGCGTACGACAATCTTGGCAATCGCAAGCTTCTGGACGTCTATTTCACCAACACCGGCGCAGGCACTTGGCAAGTCGCGGTGTTCGATCAGGCGGCAGCCACGCCGGGCACATCGTTCCCTTACGCAGGTGGAGCTCTCGGCACAGCCAACCTCACCTTCGACAACACGACCGGGCAATTGACCGGCGGCACCGACAGCGTTGCCCTCACCATTCCGAACGGCGGGGCATTCAATCTCGATCTGTCGCAGCTTACGCAACTCGGCGCGGGCTTCACCGTTTCCGGCGGCGCCACCAACGGCAACGCGCCGAGCACGATCGACAAGATTCAGATCAGCAAGGATGGCACGATCTACGCCATGTACGGCGACGGCTCCACCCGTGCGCTCTACAAGATCCCGTTGGCCACAGTACAGAGCCCCGACAGGTTGGCCGTGCTGCCCGGAAACGTCTACGCCCAAGGTACTGATTCCGGCGACATCACCATCGGCTTCGCCAACGAGGGCAAGCTCGGCGCAGTCGTATCGGGAGCTCTTGAAAGCTCCAACGTCGATATCGCCGAAGAGCTCACCGACATGATCGCCGCCCAGCGCAGCTACACCGCAAATTCCAAGGTCTTTCAGACCGGTTCCGACCTGATGGACGTCCTTGTCAACCTGAAGAGATAGCAACCGGCGTTAAGGCCGTGAAAGTATAGAATGTCGCTGTCATCCGCATTGAGCATCGCCCAGTCTGCGCTTCTGACCACGTCGCGCCAGACCAGCGTTGTCACGCGCAATGTTTCGGATGCCTCGAACCCTGACTACTCACGCCGCATTGCCACCGTAGTCAGCACGGCACCCGGGGCGCGCTCGGTCGATATCCAGCGCGCCACCAATGCCCAGCTTTTCCGGCAGAACCTGGCAGCCCTGTCGGCCTGGAGCGGCCAATCCACTCTGTCGAGCGGGCTGGACAGGCTCCAGCTCGCAGTCA
Source organism: Mesorhizobium sp. FG116 (assembly GCF_057809835.1). Lineage (NCBI taxonomy): Bacteria > Pseudomonadati > Pseudomonadota > Alphaproteobacteria > Hyphomicrobiales > Phyllobacteriaceae > Mesorhizobium > Mesorhizobium sp. FG116. The sequence goes on along the minus strand of NZ_JBMDKS010000005.1, from coordinate 101,341 downwards.
ATGGCGTCGACAATGCCGCGTCAGCCTCCACGGCAATCGGCAATCTGCAAAACGCGCTGCAACTCTACGCCACGTCTCCTTCCAACCAGAATCTTGGCGCAAGCGTCGTCGAATCCGCCAGACAGGCCGTTCGTTCCCTCAACGATGGGACGACTTCCATACAGGCCTTTCGCACCGACATGGACAGCCAGATTTCCAACGCTGTCGGTCAGCTGAATGACCTGCTTGTGCAGTTCGAAGGCGCCAACAAGGCCATCATATCAGGCACCCGTTCCGGCACGGACGTCTCCGACGCGTTGGACAAGCGCGATGCGCTGCTGAAGAAGATCGCCGAATATGTGCCGATCTCGACCTACACGCGCGGCGACAACGACATGGTGGTCACGACCACCGACGGCACGACGCTGTTCGAGACCATTCCACGTTCGGTAAGCTTCACGCCGTCGCCGGGCTACGGGCCGACGACCACCGGCGCGACCGTCTATATCGACAATGTTCCGATATCGTCCGGTTCGGGCGGCATCAGCGAGGCGACCGGTAAGCTCGCCGGCTTCCTGCAGTTGCGCGACGGCGTCGCCTCCACCATGCAGAGCCAGCTTGATGAAATCGCTCGCGGCCTCATTGATGCCTTTGCGGAAAAGGCGCCGCCGCTGGCCGAGATGGCCGGCCTCTTCACCTGGCAAGGCGGCCCCACCGTCCCCACAACGCTGGAGCCTGGTCTTGCCCAAACGATCCGCATCAATGCTGCCGTCGACCCATCTCAGGGCGGCAACGTCAATCTGGTGCGTGACGGCGGCATCAATGGCGCTGGCTACGTCAAGAACCCGACCGGCGGAGCGTCCTATTCCGAGTTGCTGATCAGCTACGGAGATCGGCTTGATACGCCGATGAGCTTCAGCCCGGCGGCGGGAATCGCTGCAACATCCAGCGTTACCTCATTTTCGTCGAACGCCATTGGCTGGTTTGAAAGCATTCGCCAGCAGGCCACCACCTTGGCAGACACCAAGGAGGCGTTGGCGAGCCGCTCCGCCGAAGCGTTGTCAAACGAGACTGGCGTGAACGTCGACATGGAAATGTCGCTGATGCTCGACCTCGAACACACTTATCAGGCTTCGGCACGCCTGATGAGCACGATCGACCAAATGCTCAACGCACTGCTCGAGGCAGTCTGACCATGAAAGCTGTCTCTGTCTCCTCCTCCGCCATCTCGAACGCCATGCGCTACTCGCAAACGCGCATGCAGGTCGATCTGGTCAAGGCACAGAAGGAACTGGACAGCGGCAAGGTCGCCGACATCGGTTTGACCCTGGGGGCAAACACGTCGCAATCGGTGAATTTCCACCGCGACCTCGACCGATTGAACAGCATCGTCGATTCAAACGCGCTGGTGTCTTCGCGCCTGAAATCGACACAGGACGCGCTCAGCCAAATTGTCAGCGCCGCGCAATCACTGCTCTCCAGCATGACGGTTGCCTCTTCCGGCGACATGCCTGACAGCGTCGCCGCCGAAAGCGGACGCTCCACCTTACAATCCCTGACGTCGATGCTGAACTCCAGCCTGAACGGAGAATATCTGTTCGCCGGCACCAACACCGATGTCAGGCCAATCAACGACTATTCGGCTACCTCGTCCCCGGCGAAGGCGGCTTTCGACGCCGCCTTCCTGGCGCGTTTCGGCTTTGCCCAGAACGACCCGGCGGCCGCAAACATTTCCGCGACCGACATGGACGACTTCCTGACCAACGACGTGACCCCGCAATTCATGGGCGCAGGTTGGCAGGCCAACTGGTCCAACGCGACGGACCAGCAGATCGTCAGCCGCATTGCCCTCAACGAGACGACCGAGACTTCGGTCAGCGCCAACCAGGAGGGTCTGCGCAAGATCGCAATGGCCGCCGCCATCGTCAGCGAGGCATTTTCCGGCAACCTCAGCACCGCTGCCAAGAACGCAGCAGCCGCGAAGGCGCTCGCCCTTGCCGGCGAAGCAATCTCGGACCTCGGCCAGCTGCAGTCGCAGACGGGCATCGTTCAAAACCGGGTATCTGGCGCCAGCGAACGCATCAACACGCAGGTGGACCTGTTTGAGCGCCACATCATCGATCTGGAAGGCGTCGACCCCTACGAGGCCGCCAACCGCGTCAACGACCTCATGTCCCACATCCAGACATCCTTCGCGCTGACCGCGCGCATCCAGCAACTCAGCCTCTTGAACTACCTGACCTGATCGGACGGACAAGCGATGTATCAATTTTCCTACGCCGACATTCAAACGGACTCCGTTGCCGATGCGAAGGATCGTGAGCGTCAGCTATTGAGCCGCTCGATCGATCTCCTGACGGCAGCAGCAGCGGTTGGATCGGAGTCGCTCGAAGCCGTCGAGGCGCTCCACTTCACCAATCGCGTCTGGACGACGTTTGTCGAAGACCTCGGCTCCAACGAGAACGCTCTGCCGAAGGAACTGCGCGCCAACCTGATTTCAATCGGCCTGTGGGTGCTTCGCGAGACAGAAGATATCCGCCAGGGCAGGACCAACAATTTCGAAGGCGTCATCGAAGTTTCCCAGATCATCAGGGACGGTATTCAATGAGCAACACATTCAAGCTTTCCCTGAAGGCGAATGAGAAGATCTATCTGAACGGCGCAGTTGTCCGCTTTGACCGCAAGGTCACCATGGAACTGCTCAACGACGTCCAGTTCCTTCTCGAAAGCCATGTTCTGCAGCCCGAAGACGCGTCTACTCCGCTCAAACAACTCTATTTCATCCTGCAGGTCATGCTGATGAACCCGCAAGGCGCTCCGGACGCGCGCGACATGTTCCGCCGCTCGCTGCCGCTCTTGCTGGCCAGCTTCAAGGACGAGCGCATTCGTAACCCGCTCAAGCAGGTCGACCGCATGGTTGGCGAAGACAATGTCTTCGAAGCGTTGAAGACAATTCGCTCCCTCTATGCGTTCGAGCGCGAGGCGCTTCAGCAAAACGACGACGATGAGATGGGCGAAGTCCGCCCGCTGGCAGTAGGAGCCCGCTGACCATGAACGTGGATATGACGACAGCCCTGCCCCCGACCGCAAATCCGGCATCGGCAAAATCGAAGACGACGGTCGACTATAATTCCTTCCTGCGGCTGCTGATTGCGCAGATGAAGAACCAGGACCCGACCCAGCCGATGGACTCGACCCAATATGTGTCGCAGCTTGCGACCTTTTCCCAGGTCGAACAGACGGTCCAGACCAACACCAAGCTCGACCAGATCCTGCAGTCTTCTGCGCTTGCACAAGCCGACAGCCTGATCGGCCACCTGCTCACTTCCGCCGATGGAGAAACCAGCGGTGTCGTGAAAGAGGTGCGCCTCACGGCAAGCGGAATAACCGCCATACTCGAAGGCGGCGCAGAAGTCGCGGTCGGCCCCGGCGTCACCGTGAAAAACGCAAGCTGACAAATTGAATCGGGACAGGCTGACCGGGCCAGTGTCCTTGCACCGGACAAGGGCGTAGACTTGAAGCCATGAACGAAGCCGACGCCCTCGACATCATGCAATATGCGGTGTGGACGGTTCTCGTCGCCTCCGCACCAGTCGTGCTCGTGGCCATGGTCGTCGGCATCGGCATCGCGCTTGTCCAGGCGCTGACCCAAATTCAGGAAATCACGCTGACCTTCGTGCCGAAGATCGTCGCCATCATGCTGGTGGTCGCGCTCACCGGCCCATTCGTGGGCAGCCAGATTTCAGCCTTTACCAATGTCATATTCGAACGGGTCGAGAACGGCTTCTAGCCCATCGGCCCGACCTGCCATTGCCTGTTGAAAGAGCCTGTCTGGACCTAGAAGACGGTCGCTCTATGCTTTGCAGTGGCCTAGAATCCGAAAGGCTGTGCAGTATCCGAGGCAATCGGAGAAAAATCCGCATGCTGCCGGAGCGAGATGCGTGATCGACGACGAAGCTGAAGTTGAAAGAAGATCCACTCTGGCGCCCTTTCGGCACGGTATTTTTCGCGCCGTGTGGACCGCCAGCCTGGCATCGAACTTCGGCGGCCTGATACAGAGCGTCGGTGCCGCGTGGTTGATGACGTCGATCACCACGTCCTCCGACATGGTCGCCCTTGTCCAGGCGTCAACAGCCTTGCCGATCATGCTTTTCTCGCTGCTTTCAGGCGCAATCGCCGACAGCTTCGGGCGGCGTCAGGTCATGCTGGTGGCGCAGTGTTTCATGGTCACGGTGTCGATCCTGCTTACTGTCGTCGCCTACCTCGACTTGATCACACCCTGGTCGCTACTCGCTTTCACCTTCCTCATTGGCTGCGGAACTGCGTTGAACAACCCCTCATGGCAGGCTTCGGTCGGCGACATGGTCCCTCGCGCCGATCTGCCTGCCGCCGTTGCGCTGAATTCTGTCGGCTTCAACCTCACCCGTAGCATTGGCCCCGCCATTGGTGGCATGATCGTGGCCGCGGCAGGGGCCGCAGCGGCGTTCGCCGCCAATGCCGCAAGCTATGTAGCCCTGATCTTTGTCCTGTTTCGCTGGAACCCCCAAATTCCCGCCGCCAAATTGCCGCGTGAAACCTTGGGCGCGGCCATGGGTGCCGGCGTTCGCTACGTGGCCATGTCTCCCAACATCGGCAAGGTACTGTTGCGCGCATCGGTATTCGGTTTCACCACCGGCTCGATCCTTGCGCTGCTTCCGCTGGTGGCGCGTGACCTAGTCCAGGGCGGGCCGCTGACCTACGGCATCATGCTGGGTGCCTTCGGTCTCGGCGCGGTCGGAGGCGCGCTCATCAGCGGCAGGCTGCGCCAGATGCTCTCCAGTGAAGTTATGGTTCGTTGCGCCTTCCTAGGCTTCGCCATTTGCGCGCTGGTCGCGGCTGTCAGTTCACAGGCGTGGATGACCTGCGCCGGTCTCCTCGTAGGTGGTGCTTGCTGGGTGCTGGCCCTGTCGCACTTCAACGTAACCGTTCAGCTATCAACCCCGCGCTGGGTCGTCGGCAGGGCGCTATCCATCTACCAGACCGCAACCTTCGGCGGCATTGCGTTGGGCAGTTGGATTTGGGGTGTTGTTGCAGAAACGCATGGGGTCGAGACGGCATTGATCGCAGCCGCAATCACCATGCTCGCCGGCGGCGCGCTTGGCTTCCTCGTACCGCTGCCGCAACTGGCGGCAATCAATCTCGACCCGCTCAACCGCTTTACAGAACCCCTTCTGTCGCTCGATCTCAAGCCGCGCAGCGGCCCAATCGCCATCATGATCGAATACATCATTCGCGACGAAGACCTGCCCGAGTTCATCGAACTCATGGCCGAGCGCGGCCGTATTCGCCGCCGCGACGGAGCCCGCAACTGGACGCTGGCGCGTGACCTCGAAAATCCGGACATGTGGATGGAAACCTACCATACGCCAACATGGCTGGAGTATGTGCGCCACAACACCCGCGCGACATTCGCCGACAGCGCGATCACGGAGCGCATCCGCGCCCTCCACAGCGGCCCAGACCGTCCGCGCGTGCGCCGCATGATCGAACGTCCGACCAGCGCCGATCAGGCGATCGTTACCCCGAAGGGACCGATCGACCTGCACTAGGTCAAGCCACGGCTTCCCCACCCTCGCGCAAGTTTGAGCCGGTAGATTCGGCCAACCGTGGCGCTGCCTAGCGCTGCGCCATGCATGAGGCGTGACGACACGATGGCCATCAGCGAAAGCATCTCGACCGGCACCGCTGCGCGCAACGGCCGCGATGTCTTTTTCGCGCTTGGCATCGTCATCATCCTAGCCGTGCTGTTCCTGCCGATCCCCGCATTCCTCATCGATATCGGGCTTGCCTTCTCGATCGCCTTGTCGGTGTTGATCCTGATGGTTGCGCTGTGGATCCAGCGGCCCCTAGACTTCTCGTCTTTCCCTACGATCCTTCTGATTGCCACGATGCTGCGACTTTCGCTCAACATCGCCACCACCCGCATGATCCTGTCGCATGGCAATGAAGGCACCCATGCTGCCGGCTACGTCATCAGCGGCTTTTCCAAGCTGGTCATGTCGAGCGATTTCGTCATCGGCCTGATCGTATTCCTGATCCTGATCGTGGTGAACTTCATCGTCATCACCAAGGGCGCAACCCGCATCGCGGAAGTGGGTGCACGCTTCACCCTGGACGCCATTCCCGGTAAGCAGATGTCGATCGACGCGGACCTTTCCGCAGGGACGATCGACGACAAGACAGCGCAGTTGCGGCGTCGCGAACTGGAAGAGGAATCTTCCTTCTTCGGCTCCATGGACGGTGCTTCCAAGTTCGTGCGCGGCGATGCCATTGCAGGCCTCATCATCACCGCCATCAACATCGTCGGCGGCATCGCCATCGGCTATCTGCGCCACGGCATGAGCATGGGCGAAGCGGCCGACGTGTTCATCAAGCTGTCTGTCGGCGACGGCCTCGTTACCCAGATCCCGGCGCTGATCGTATCTCTGGCCGCCGGCCTTCTGGTCTCCAAGGGCGGCACCCGGGGTTCGGCTGACCAGGCGGTGTTCGGCCAGCTTGGCGCATATCCGCGCGCGCTCTACGTCGCCGCCTCGCTTCTCGCCCTGCTTGGCATGATGCCCGGTCTGCCGCTCGTTCCATTTCTCGTGCTGGCGCTTGCCATGGCTGGCCTTGGCTACGTCATTCCGCTTCGCCACAATCGCGAGATTGCCGAGCAGGAAGCAGTGAAGAAGACCGAAGCCGCTGCAAAGGCGGAAGAAGAAAAGAACTCGGTCAAGGCGTCGCTGGCCACGGCGGAGATCGAGCTTCTCATTGGCAAGCAGCTATCGACTCGTCTCCTGGGTTCGCATCAGGAACTTGCATTCCGCATGTCGAAGATGCGCAAGAAGTTCGCCACGCAGTATGGCTTCGTCGTGCCGGAAGTGCGCTTGACCGACGATTTCGCCATCCCGCCCAAGAGCTATCAAATCAAGATCCACGGCACGGTCGTGGCCGAATACGAGATGCGCGTGGGCGAAATCATGGTCTTACTGGGCACGCGCGATTTACCCGACATCCCCGGCGAAGAAGTGCGTGAGCCGGCTTTCGGCATGCGCGCCTACTCGGTCATGGATACCTTCGCCGAAGACCTCAAGCGCGAGCAGTTTACCTATGCCGACAACATGTCGGTGCTGCTTACCCATTTGTCGGAAGTGATCCGCAACAACCTGCCGCAGTTGCTGTCCTACAAGGACATGAAGGCGCTGCTGGAGCGACAGGACCCGGAATACCGCAAACTGGCCGACGAGATTTGCACCACGCATATCTCCTATCCCGGTCTGCAGGCGGTGTTGAAACTGCTCCTCGCCGAGCGCGTGTCGATCCGCAACCTGCACCTCATCATTGAGGCGATTGCCGAAATCGCGCCGCATGTGCGCCGCACCGAACAGATCGTCGAACATGTCCGCATCCGCATGGCCCAGCAGATTTGCGGCGACCTGTCCGAAGGCGGCATTCTCAAGGTCCTGCGTCTCGGCAACCGCTGGGACCTTGCGTTCCACCAGAGCCTGAAGCGAGACGCCAAGGGCGAGATACGCGAATTCGACATCGACCCGCGCCAGTTGGAAGAATTCGGACAGGACGCCACCAAGGCGATCCGCAAGCACCTCGAGGCCGGCGAACGGTTCGTGCTCGTCACCGCACCCGATGCCCGGCCTTACGTCCGCATGATCGTCGAACGCCTGTTCACGACCTTGCCCGTGCTGTCGCATGTCGAGATCGCCAAGGGCGTCGAAATCAGGGTGCTTGGGACGATATCGTGAGCTTGCTGGCGGAAAATGTCGTTGTGGCGGCGTTTCTTGCCTTTTGCCGCATCGGCGCCTGCTTCATGATTATGCCCGGCCTATCCAGCGTGCGCGTTCCCTTGCAGGTCCGGCTGTTCCTTGCCGTGGCCGTGACCGCCGGCCTGCTCGTTTTCCTCTGGGACCGCATCTACCCGTTTGTCGATGCGCGCCCCGCCGTCCTTGCCCCGATGATCGTCTCCGAGTTGTTGATCGGCGGCCTGATCGGCGCCATGACGCGGCTTTACATGGAGGCCTTGCGTTTCATTGGTGCGGCGCTTGCCATGCAGATCGGCTTCAACAGCATGGGCGGCCCATCAATCGAAGAGGCCGAGCCACAGGCGGCGTTGGCCGCGCTGATCTCCTTCTCGGCCCTGCTATTGCTTTTCGTCTTCGATTTCCATCTGGAAGTGATCCGTGCGCTGGTTTCTTCCTACGCAATTGCCCCGGTCAACGTGTTCTTCAATCCGCAAGCGGCGTTGGTGGATGTTGCCGACACGCTCTCGGAAAGCTTCTTCCTCGTCATCCGCCTTGGCAGCCCGTTCATCGCCTATGCCATTCTGGTCAACCTGACGATCGGCTTCGTCAACAAGCTCACTCCGCAAATTCCGATCTATTTCATCTCGCTGCCATTCGTCATCGCAGGCGGCCTGATCCTGTTCTACTTCGCCTTCGGCACCATGCTGTCCCTGTTCGTGGACGGCTTCATCGACATCACACTGGCGAGGTAAGGCAATGACGTCGCGCAAGGAACGTCTGAAGAAACTCGTTCAGGTGCAGGAGCAGTTGAAGGCGTTGCACGAAACGCGCCGGGCAACATTTCTATCGAATGCGGCGGCCGCGAAGCTGGAGGCAGAAACATTGGTGGAAACCTTCGACGCGCCCGGTTCCCTGTCCGGTCTTTTCCCCGACCTCTACAATCGAAGGATCGCCAAAGCCGTTGCGCGCAGCGAAGCCGATCTTGAAAATGCCCGCAACGAAGCCGCGCTGGTCGCTGCGGCAACAGCAAGAACCAACATGGTCGAGCGTGCCTACGATGAAGCCCGCCGCCTGGAGGAGCGCCATCAGTCCGACCGGGAGCGGCTAGATCTCATCGAGCAGAAGCGCCCATCCGACTGAGGTCGGAAAGTCAGGTTGCCACAAGCTTGTTGCGCGATGATCACGGCAACAATCGGCAGAAGGTCTTTTCCTTGGCGATCTCCCCACCCAGCGACATCGTTCTCGACGTTGCCCGCGCGGCGAACCCTGCCGACATCCAGCAGGCGCGCGCCCAGTTGATGCAACGCACCGGCGCAAGCGAAGCGCATTTTTCAGCGAGCACCGCGCCCACGTTGTCGCGCACGACGAATGCGTCTGGTCCGGATGCCACCGCCGAAAATTTCAAGCATTTCGAAGCCATGGTGTTGCAGACCTTCATCCAGAACATGCTGCCCAAGGATGCCGAAGGCGTCTACGGCAAGGGCCTGGCCGGCGACATGTGGAAGTCCCAGCTTGCCGAGCATCTGGCCGGCGTCGTCGCCGACAATGGCGGCATAGGCATCGCCAAATCGCTTGCAGCCGAACACTACCTCGACGGCAAGCGCAAGGTGCCGATCGGCCCTGTGTCGACCAGCCCGCAGAAGGCGGAAATCGACGATCAGGCGCGACTGTCCACATCTCTCGTGCAGGAGTTCCAGATGAAGATCACACGCACACTGCGCGACGATCAGGCTCCGGCAGTAAGCAAGAAGGTGTAGCCCGATGACGGACTATTCGGAATTCACGTCCAACCTTCCCGCACCGACGGCAAGTCCGGCGCGGCAAGTCACTGCCCAGCATCCGGGCAACCTCGCCGCCATAATCGGGCGCATCGAAGAAGCCGTCGAGGAAGAAACTGCTGCGATCCGCAACAACCCCGCTTTCGACATCAAGGCGTCGAACGCGCGCAAGAGCCGCTATCTCTATGAGCTCAACCGCGCCATCAAGGGCGTCGATCAACCCGACCTGCTGGCAGAACATCGCGAGGGGCTGACCCGCTTGCGCCAGAAGCTTGCCCGCAACGAAGCCGCCATCCTGGCCCACCTCAATGCGGTCAAGGAAGTGGCCAACCTGCTGAAGAACGCCATCCAGCACGCCGAAGCCGACGGCACCTATTCGGCCGGCCAGTTCGGCTGGGCGCAGCCATGATCCCGGCCGGGACCGCCGCCAGATGATCAAGTTCATCGTCGCCACGCTCTGGATCTGTGCCGTCACTGTCGGCGCGGTGTTCTATTCGTTCCAGACTGCCGGCGCACGCGACGATGCCGAAGCCGCCAAGCCGATGATGGGCGGGCTCGACTACGTCAACACCGACATCATCACCGTGCCCTATGTCCGCAATGCCCGCGTCGACGGTTACTTCCTGACGAAGCTGGTGTTCACCGCCGAACCGGCGGAGCTGAAAAAGCTATCCATACCGCCGACGGTTATCATCACCGATCAGGTCTACTCCTACCTCTATTCCAACCCGCAGCTTGATTTCTCCGACAAGACGACGCTTGATCTCGATGCCTTTCGGGCAAGCCTGCGCGACAGCATCAATGCCCGCGTCGGCACCGATCTGGTCAAGGAAGTGCTGGTCGACCAGATCGACTTCCTGACCAAGGATGACATCCGCGACAATGCCAAGCGCCGCCGCAAGCCATCCAAACCGGAAGATTCGCAAGGCACCGAGCCAAAGAGCGAGCACTGAGGCCTACCGCGAAGCGGGCTTCCACCTTGAAATAACGTTGACGTAAACGTCATATACGCCATATACCCAAGAGAACGGCGCCTATGCGCCATCAAGCGGCCTGGGCGCTGCCCGGGCAAATCCAACCGCGTGAACGCGCAACGACGAGGAAGTGCCATGGGCGTCCAGGAAATTGCAGAAAGACTGAAGCCACAGGTCCAGAGCGCCGGCTTCGACCGCTCGGTCAAGTTCGATACCGGCAGCGACGGCGTGATCCTGATCGAGGGTGCCGCCATTTCGACCACGGACGGCCCCGCCGACTGCACGATCAAGCTCTCGCTCGACGATCTGGAATCGCTGATCGCAGGCGACCTCAACCCCACCATGGCGTTCATGACCGGTAAGCTGAAGATCGAAGGTGATATGTCGATCGCCATGCAACTCAGCCAGTTGATAGGCTGACGCAGGAATTTCGAATTCAAAAAAGGCCGCCTGCATCGGGCGGCCTTTTTCGTTTCAGGCGGCTTCGGGCTTGTTCGGGCGCGACTTGCGACCTGCAGCTTTCAGCGTACCCACAGCACCATCCAACGCGCCCTCGGCAAGCTCCAACGCCAGGAAGCGATGCCGCTCATAAGGGCCGGGCATGGCAAGCTGCCCGGTCTTCTGCGAAGAAAATCCGAAGCGCTTATAGTAGGGCTCATCGCCCACCAGCAGGATGGCGCGGTGACCCAGTCGCGCGGCTTCGGCAATTGCATGTAGCATCAACGCCGAGCCTACACCTGCGCCCTTGAGCGAAGGTTCGACGGCGAGCGGACCGAGCAGGAGCGCAGGCGCCCCACCCTCGCCCAACACGACATCCCACAGCCGCACTGTACCAATGAGTGCGCCCGCCTCATTGCGTGCGACAAAGGCCAGGCCTTCCGACGGACGCCGGCCGCGCCGCAACATCTCCGACGATTTGCGTTTGCGTCCCGGCCCCATCGCACGGTCAAGCAATGCTTCCCGCGCCGTGCCATCGGCGGCATTTTCTGCAATGACGGCAATGCCCGTCGCGATAGCATGTTTATCTTGAGCTAGTTCCATTTCCGCAATCCTTCACGAGCGGAGATCTGTTCCACAAGCGAACCGCCGACGAATGACGCTGGCAGTGAGTTCGGAATCGAACGTCGGCAGGCTTTTGAAGTCCACCGACCTTTCTGCCCGAACTCTCAGATCACGTAGGATCGGAGAGGTTCAAACCCGTTGAAGGCGACCGCCGAGTATGTCGTGGTGTATGCACCGGTACCTTCAATCAGCACCTCGTCGCCGATCGTCAGCGAAAGCGGCAGCGGATAAGGTGCCTTCTCGTACATCACGTCAGCCGAATCGCAGGTCGGACCGGCCAGCACGCAAGGTGCCACCGCGTCGCCATCGCGCGGCGTCACCAGCGGATAGCGGATCGCCTCGTCCATCGTCTCGGCAAGGCCGCCGAACTTGCCGATGTCGAGATAGACCCAACGCACATTGTCGTTGTCGGCCTTCTTCGAAATCAGCACCACCTCGGACTTGATCACGCCGGCATTGCCCACCATGCCACGGCCCGGCTCGATGATCGTCTCCGGAATGCGATTGCCGAAGTGCTTGGAAAGCGCCTCGAAGATGGCCTGGCCATAGGCCTGCGCCGCCGGCACGTCCTTCAGATAGCGTGTCGGAAAGCCGCCGCCCATGTTGACCATCTTCAGCACGATGCCTTCCTCGGCAAGCGTGCCGAATACCTTGGCCGCATCGCTCAAAGCGCGGTCCCAGGCGGAAAGGTCCGTCTGCTGCGAGCCGACATGGAAGGAGACGCCATAGGCGTCAAGGCCGAGCGAAGCCGCATGGCGCAGCACGTCGACGGCCATTGCCGGCACGCAGCCGAACTTGCGCGACAGCGGCCATTCCGCGCCTTCCCCGTCGGTCAGCACGCGGCAGAACACGCGGCTGCCTACAGCCACGCGTGCCACCTTCTCGACCTCTTCCACGCAATCGACGGCAAAAAGGCGAATGCCCAATTCATAGGCGCGCGCGATATCGCGCTCCTTCTTGATCGTGTTGCCGAACGAGATGCGCGATGCGGGCGCACCGGCATCCAGCGCCATTTCGATTTCGGCCACCGATGCGGTGTCGAAGGACGAGCCCATCGAAGCGAGCAGGCGCAGGATTTCCGGCGCAGGATTGGCCTTCACCGCATAGTAGATCTTGGAATCCGGCAGCGCCTTTTCGAAAGCGCGGAAATTGTCGCGCACCACATCGAGGTCAACGACGAGGCAAGGGCCGCTCGGACGTCGGGTAGCAAGGAAGTCGAGGATACGCTGGGTCGCCATCAGAGTCGCTCCATCTACGCCGAAACCGGCGTGCACAAGGGCTGCGCATGTGCGGGCGCGCGGCCTCGCATAGCGCGGTCAAACAAAGGCGGGGCGGAAGCCTCGTGGAGCCGGCCGGTGGAGACACCGGAACCACGAAACGCCATCTCGCGGCGGTGAGCTGAAGCCTTGCCCGGCTCCGGCTCGCTTTGTCTGCCTTGGCTTGGATGGGAAATCCCTCCGCACTGCCGGCAATGAAGGTGTGCCTCTTCAGTAACCCCGATCTATGGACGATCGGCAGACACCAGAAAGGCCCGCACCGTCGTTGCTTCAAGGCGTCCTCGGATTGGCGGTTGGCCGCTTATCCGACCGGGTTCGTTACTTCCCGGGTACCGTCCCGATTGCCTCGCCATTCGAGGATCGGGGGACGCCCACAGGCACGTGCGACTTTGGGCAAGCGCGATATAGGAAGATCACCCTTCACAATCAATTAAATTCTGCGGTTGGGTTGAAAAAACTGCGTCATCGAACAATGTTGCAGAAAACGTATCAGAATTGAAAACAATGGCAGCATCAAGCAACCCGCTCAACGCCTTTCTCGATTTGCCGCAAGTGCCTGTTTCCAATGCAGGAAACGGCACGTTGAGCGGACTGTCTCTGGCGGTGAAGGATATTTTCGACGTTGCCGGCTATCGCACCGGTTGCGGCAATCCAAAGAAGCAGGCCGAGGCCAAAGCCGCGACAAAATCAGCCCCGTCCATTCAGAGACTATTCGATACGGGAGCCCGATTCGTCGGCAAGACCCAGACCGACGAACTCGCTTACTCGCTAATGGGGCAAAACGCGCATTTTCCGTTCCCAATCAACCCGGCAGCACCGGATAGAGTCACAGGCGGTTCGTCATCCGGTTCGGCTGCAGCCGTCGCGGGTGGCCTTGCCGATATCGCCATCGGCTCCGATACAGGCGGTTCGATCCGCGCCCCTGCCAGTTTCTGTGGCCTGATCGGCTTGCGCACCAGCCATGGCCGCATCTCGCTCGAAGGCGCGATGAAGCTGGCATCCAGCCTCGACACCTTCGGCTGGTTCGCCCGCGATATGGATATCTACGAAGCGGTCGGCGACGTATTGCTGGGTCCGGATCGCGGCGGCATCAATCTGACGCGCGCCCTTTTTCTCGGCTGGCAGGATGCATTGGTGGCCGGGCAGGAAGAAGCCGCCGAATACAAGAGGCTGAAGGCCATCGCAGCGCGGACAATGGGAGAACCTCAGCCGGTCCAATTCAGCACGACGCCGGAGCAGCTCTACTGGTGTTTCCGCCATATCCAGGCTGACGAAGCCTGGACCGAGCATGGCGCATGGATCTCCGGTTCAGACCCGCAACTCGGCCCCGGCGTCAAGGAACGCTTCGATTTTGGCCGCACGCAAAATCCCGATGACGTGAAGCGCGAACGCGCCCGCAGACTGACGGTGACACAGGAACTGGCCGGCCTGCTTGGCAACGACGGCTTTCTTGTCTTACCGACCGTTCCCGGTGCTGCACCTTTGAAAGATGCAGGCCATGACGCCTTGCTCGACTATCGCGAACGTGCTCTGAAGCTGCTCTGCCTGTCGGGCCTGACGGGCCTTCCACAAGTGACACTGCCACTGGGTACCGTTCACGGCGCGCCATTCGGCCTGTCGCTGCTTGGCCCTGCCGGCAGCGACAAGGCGCTATTGAAGCTGGGACGCAAAATCCTCGACGCGGCAAAGGGCTGATACCATGGATACACTGACCCGCATGCGCGCCTTCATCGATGTGGTGGAGGCCGAAGGCTTTTCGGCAGCCGCACGCAAGATCGGTCGGTCCAAGGCGCTTTTGTCGAAATATGTACGCGAGTTGGAGGACGAACTCGGCGCGCTCCTGCTCAACCGCACCACGCGCCAGTTTTCGCTCACCGAAGCCGGCCATACCTACTACCGCCGCGCCTCGGAAATCGTGCGCGAAGTAGACAGCCTCGCCGACGCCGTGCGCGAATCCTCCGGTGACGTGCGCGGCCGCATCAAGCTTTCGGCACCCCGCACCTTTGCCGATGCGCCGATCGGCCAATCGCTCGTGGACTTCGCCAAGGAGCACCCCGACATCGTACTGGAAATCGATCTCGACGACCGCTTCGTCGATCTGGTCGAAGAAGGCTTCGATCTCGCCATCCGCATCTCGCGCCTGGAAAGCTCGTCCCTGATCGCCAAGCGGCTGTCACCCTTTTCAGTGCGTATCTGCGCTTCGCCGGAATTGATCGCCAAGCACGGCACGCCAACGAAACCCCAGGACTTCGCCCGCCTTCCCTGCATCGTCGACACCAATGGCCGCTGGCTGTCCAATTGGCCTTTCAAGGGCGACGCAAGCGACACCATCAGCGTTTCCGTGTCCGGCCCGCTGGAAGTGAACAGCCCGATGGTCGCGCGCGCGGCAGCGGTTTCCGGTCTTGGCTTCGCCATCCTGCCCGATTTCATCGCCGCCCCGGAAATCATCGAAGGGCGTCTCGTTCCGGTTCTCGACGACCGCATTTTGCAGGGCGGCGGCATTTTCGCCGTATATCCGCATCGCCGCTACCTGCCGGCAAAAGTACGCGTCTTCGTCGACTTCCTCGCCCAGTGGTTCAAGGCCCGCGAAGCGGCATAATTTCGACTATCGGCGTGCGGTCCCAATTTCGCCCGCTTTCTGATAACCCTCGGCGAATTGCGGCAATCGAGGGAATCGCGCCAGCCCATGGCTTTGAAACGCAGACTTATTCCGGTCGGATTGGCCTTGGCTGGTCTTTTCGCCGCGACAGCCCCCGCGAGCGTGCACCCACACGTGTTCGCCGAAGCGCGGCTTGATGTCGTTCTCTCCCCTGATCACAAGTCGATCACTGCACTGAGGCACCTGTGGCGCTTCGACGACCTCTTCTCCAGCACCGTTCTCATGGAGTTCGACAAGAATTCCGACCTCAAGCTGGATGACGATGAACTCAAGGAAGTTTCGGACACGATCTTCACCTCGCTGGCCGAATACAACTACTTCCAGTTGGTTACGCTTGACGGCAAGGACGTGAAGATGAAGCCGCCGGCCGCGCTCATGGCGAACCTCGAGAACACCCAGTTGATCGTGCTGTTCGAATCCACGCCCGAAACGCCGATCCCGCTCTCCGGCAAGATCGACCTCGGCATCTACGACCCCACTTTCTACACCGCCATCGATTTCACCGAGGATGAGAACATGGCTGTCGAAGGCCTGCCCTCGTCCTGCACGCGCACCGTCATCCGCCCTGATCCGGACACGGCGATCGCGCAGAATCAGCAGACCCTGACCGACGCATTCTTCAACGACCCGACCGGCACGGACATGAGCAAGATCTTCGCAACGAAGCTCGAACTCACTTGCCAGGCTTAAGGTAGTCCCATGAAAAAGACGCTCGTTCGCGCCACATTTGCAGCCCTGGCTCTCGTCTATGTGGCGGCGCATCTCGTCGGGCATGCCCATGCGCAAAGCTCACTCGGCATCGGCACCAACGACGCCATTGCCCCATCAACCGGCCTCTTCTCGCACTGGCTGGTCTGGATCAACCAGCATCAGCAGGCTTTCTACCGCTCGCTTTCCACCACGATGAAGGCAATGCGCGACGACGGCAGAAACATGTGGCTCCTCATCGGTCTTTCCTTCGCATATGGCGTCTTCCATGCGGCCGGACCGGGCCACGGCAAGGCAGTCATCTCGTCCTACATGGTGGCGAACGAAGTCGCACTCAGGCGGGGCGTAATGTTGTCCTTCGTGTCAGCCTTCCTGCAGGCGCTGACTGCGATCGTGGTGATGTTGCTGGCTTGGTTCGTCCTGCGCGGCACATCCGTCTCGATGACGGACGCCGCATGGTTCCTTGAAATCGCCAGCTACGTCTTTGTCACGGCTTTCGGCGCGTGGCTGTTGTGGCAAAAAGCCGGCCCGCTGCTGCGCCGGCTTGCCGGCGCCGGTCCCGCGCACAGCCTGTCGGCCGCGCATGCCAATGCCGCGCACGCCCACGACCATAATCACGACCACCATCATGCACACCACGACCACCACCGTGGCCATAGCCATGGACATGACCACGATCACGGTCACCACCATCACGACCATCATCATGATGGCGATGTCTGTGCGACCTGCGGTCATTCCCATGCACCGGATCCCGCCCTCCTCTCGGGCGAGCGCTTCGATTGGCGCACAGCGTGGTCCGCTGTTGCCGCGGTCGGCATAAGGCCCTGTTCGGGCGCACTGATCGTGCTTTCCTTTGCCTTGCTCAACGGCTTGTGGCTGGCAGGCATCCTCTCGGTGCTCGGCATGGCGCTTGGCACGGCGATCACCGTTTCGGTGCTGGCCACGCTTGCCGTCACCGCCAAGAACTGGGCCGTCCTGATGGCCGGAGACGGCAGGCTGGGCAACACGATCCACAGCGTCATCGAGATCGGCGGCGCGGCCTTCGTATTCCTGCTTGGCTTGCTGCTTCTATCGGCAAGCCTCAGCGCCTAGCAGCTTAGCTTACTTGCCTTTCCTGCGCTGGCTGATGCCTCGAAGCCAGAACAGGACGAACAACGCCACCATGAACACGGCGACGACTACCACCGCCAGAATTGACGAGACCTCTCCCGTAGCAAGCATGATTTGCGGTAGATAGTAGGCGAAAGAGCCGAATATCCCGATGATCAACAGCGCGGCAATCGCCGCGTTCCTGGTCTCTCGATCCATTGTTAAATCCCGAATTTGAACGTGCGGGCGCTGGTGCCCGCCAATCAATGATAGTGCCGCTGCTTTGGCACGTTCTCGTGCGAATGGCCATGGTCGTCATGGCTGTCGGCACAGTGATCGAACTCCGGCTCCACCGTTGCGTGCCTGATATCATGCTTGGTGGCAAGGCGCTTCTTGATGGCGCTGATTGCGGTGTGCGCATCGACGCCCTTCTCAAGACAAGCGTGTAGCGTTGCCATGTTCTTGGCGCCGTCGAGCGACCACACATGCATGTGATGAACCTCGCGCAACCCGGCGATGCTTGTCACCAGGTCGCCCGCAATGGCGTCACGGTCCAGCGCCGCCGGCGTCCCTTCAAGAAGCAGGTGTGCCGCCTCGCGCATCAGCCTCCACGCCGTAGACAGGATGATGACCGCCACGAAGACAGACAGGATCGGATCAATCGGCGTCCAACCCGTTGCGATGATCACCAGTGCCGCGGCAATCGCCGCAACGGAGCCTAGCAGATCGCCCAGCACATGAAGGATCGCGCCGCGCATGTTGAGGCTGTCGCGATCACCGCCATGCAGGATCAGAAACCCCGCGATGTTTACGAGCAATCCCAGCCCGGCAATCACCAGCATCGGACCGCCCAGCACCGGCGGCGGGTCCATGAACCGCTGCCACGCTTCGTAGACGATCCAGAGCGCGATGACGAAGATGGCGATGCCGTTAGTATAGGCCACCAGCGTCTTGACCCGGCCAAAGCCATAGGTCAGTTGTCCCGTGGCTGGTCGATCCGAAAGGTGAAAAGCATACCAGGCGAGGCTGAGAGCCAGTGTGTCGGTCAGCATATGGCCGGCATCGGCAAGCAGCGCCAGCGAGTTGGTGAACCACCCGCCCACGGCCTCGGCAATCATGAAACCGCCGGTCAGGGCAGCCGCGAGCAGAACACGCTTTTTGTCGGTCGAACCGTGCACGTTGGCACCGGCACCATGGCCGTGCCCATGTTCGTGCGAACCGTGATCATGAGAATGGGCATGCGCCATCGCACAGCCTTTCGCGTAACAAAATAACCTTACGCGCCAATCACTTACTGAAATCTTCTAGGCGCTTTTTCTGCGCACCATCCCTATCAAAGTTGCTGGGATCAAGCCAGCCCTCGTAGGCTTTCTTGAGCTCTGGCCATTCCTTGTCGATGATCGAATACCAGGCGGTATCGCGATTAGCGCCCTTGGCAACCATGTGCTGTCGGAAAATTCCCTCGAACTTGAAGCCAAACCGTTCAGCAGCCCGTTTCGAGGGCGCGTTGTCGTTGTGGCACTTCCATTCGTAACGGCGATAACCGAGTTCATCGAACACATATTTGGTGAACAGGAACTGTGCTTCCGTCGCAGCCGGCTTTCTGGAAATCAGCGGTCCCCAGTATATGCTCCCGATCTCGATGACACCGTGGTTCGGTTCGATGCGCATGAGCGTCTGGCGTCCGGCGACTTTGCCGGTCGCAATATCGATCACTGCAAAATAAAGCGGATCCTGGCTTGCAGCGACTTTCTCCAGCCAGGTCTGGAATTCCGCACGGGTCTGTGGAGGATTCTCGAAAAGCCAGGCGAAGCGGCCGTCTGCGTCGACCACTGTCGAGGCATCGAAAAGGCCATCGCCATGCTTGGCTGCGTCCAGCGGTTCCAGCCTCACATAGCGACCTTCGAGAACCTTTCTTTCCGGGCGCGGGCGTGGCTGCCAGTTGTTCAGATCCTCGGACACGTGACACTCCAATCCATTGACTTTGAGTGGGCAGGCTCACAAGAAAGTGACCGTTTCGAAAGAACCACAGGAACCGGGAAAATGCTCCACACCATTTCGGCTTTCGACCGCCTCGGCGAAGAAAACGCCTTCGCCGTTCTGGCACGGGCGACCGCCCTTGCCCACGAGGGCCGCGACATCGTCAATCTCGGCATCGGCCAGCCCGATTTCCAAACCCCACCGCACATTGTCGAAGCGGCAATCAAGGCATTGCGCGACGGCCACCACGGCTACACGCCGGCCACCGGCCTTCTGGCCGTGCGTGAAGCTGTCGCACGCCGCACTCTGACCACCACCGGCGTCGAAGTCTCGCCTGAAACGGTGATGATCCTGCCGGGCGGCAAACCGACCATGTTCGCAGCCATTTTGATGTTCGGCGAACCCGGCGCAGAGATCCTCTATCCTGATCCCGGCTTTCCAATCTACCGCTCGATGATCGAATTCACCGGCGCCAAGCCGGTCCCGGTGCCGATCCGCGAAGAAAATGGCTTTTCCTTCTCCGCGGAAGAGACGCTTTCGCTCATCAATGCCAAGACCCGCCTGCTTATCCTCAATTCGCCGGCAAATCCGACCGGCGGCGTCACGCCGCGTGCCGAGATCGAGAAATTGGTGAAAGGTCTGGAGGCGCATCCAGACGTCGCCATCCTCTCGGACGAGATCTATGACGTCATGACATATGACGGCGAAAAGCACTGCTCGCTGCTGCAGTTTCCTGAAATTCGAGACCGGCTGATCGTTCTGAACGGTTGGTCGAAGACCTGGGCGATGACCGGCTGGCGCATGGGCTGGTCGATCTGGCCGAATGGCGACAAGGGCGCTCACCTCTACGACAAGGTTCGCAAGCTGGCCGTCAACTGCTGGTCCTGCGTCAATGCGCCCAGCCAATACGCGGGCATCGCCGCAATTGATGGACCTCAGGACGACGCCGACAAGATGATGCGTGCCTTCGATCGACGCCGCAAACTTGTGGTCGAGGGGCTGAATGCGCTGCCCGGCGTTTCCTGTATCACGCCGAAGGGCGCATTCTATGCGTTTCCAAACATCTCAGGCACCGGTTGGAAAGCCAAGAAACTCGCCTCGGCCCTGCTCGAAGAAGCCGGCGTTGCACTGATTGGCGGCCCCGATTTCGGCGTTCTGGGCGAAGGCTACATGCGCTTGTCTTACGCAAACTCCGAGGAGAACATCCTGCGCGCACTGGAGAGGATCGAGGCCTTCCTGAAGTCGAAGTAACCTGGTGTTCGCTCTACCCTCGCCCGACATAAGGCATCTTGGTGGCCATGACGGTCATGAATAGGACATTGGCGTCAAGCGGCAGGCCAGCCATATAGACCACGGCCTCCGCCACGCGGCTGACATCCATCACCGCTTCAGCGGCAATCGTGCCATTGGCTTGCGGAACGCCAACCGCCATCGGCGCGGCCATCTCTGTCAAGGCATTGCCGATGTCGATCTGGCCACAGGCAATATCGAAGGGTCGTCCGTCGAGCGCCAGCGTCTTCGTCAGGCCGGTGATGGCATGTTTGGTTGTTGTATAGGGGACCGAGCCCGGGCGCGGCGCATGCGCCGACACGGAACCATTGTTGATGATGCGACCGCCCATCGGCTTTTGCGCGCACATGGTTCGGAAAGCGGCCCGCGCGCACAGAAATGAACCGGTGAGATTGACCGCCAGCACGTCGTTCCAAACTTCGACTGGAATTTCATCGATAGTCGTCGATTTGTAGGCAATGCCGGCATTGTTGAAGAGAAGATCGACGCGGCCAAACGTCTCTGTTGTCTCTTCGAACAGACGATCGACCTGATCGGGATCAGAGATATCGCAGGATACGGCCAGTGCCCGCGCCTGCTTTTGGCCAGCCTCTGACACAGCGGCATCAAGCAGTTCCTTGCGCCGACCGCAGAACACGGTGTTCCACCCCGCCTCGAGCAGCGCTAGGGCGACGCTCTTGCCGATGCCGGTGCCGGCACCGGTTACGATCGCAGTTCCCTTGCTGTCCATGCCTTTTCCTCCGTGGAACGTGCATCGCAAATGGCGGTACGCATGGCAAGTTATGGAAATGCAATGGGTGGGGTGTCGGTGGCTTCGCTGACGATGGCCAAACAGCCAACCAGACGCGAAAAAAGGGCGGTCATTGGCGACCGCCCCTGATCTGGACCACGCTCGGGAGGAGGAAAGCGGGTCCGACTGTCAAAAATGATGCGCCTGTTGGATTAACAGAAGCCTAAACTTTTATCCTTGGCTCCGCACCGCTCACCAGGGCGATTTCGGATTGGACGCCGGCACTGCAACCGGTGCCTTTGCAGCGCTGACGGTCGCCTCGACGTGCTCGACCAACGCATCCGGCAGCCCCAAGCGCCCGGCCAAAAGATCGAGATAGCCACGCTCGGCGCGGGTATCCGGATCGATGGCGAGACGGGATGCCGTGTAAAGCTCGACCTTCTGTGCGTCAGTCTGGGCAGCCGCGACCAGCACATCCAGGTCCAGCGGAGCATCCAATTCGGCCTTCAGGAAGGCTTCTGCATCAGCATCCAATCCCGACAGGCTGAACTTGTCGCCGATCTTGCGGCGCTCATCGTCATCGATGCGGCCGTCTGCCTTGGCTGCGGCAATCATTGCCCGGACAAGCGTGGACGCAAACTCGGATTCACCCTGCGGTGCCTGCGAGGGGTGAAAAGCTGTATCCGCCGGAGGCGGCAGCAATTCGGGTTGCCCGGAATTGGCCGTTTCGGCAGGTGCCTTGCCGTTCTGGTAGTTTTGATATGCCTTGTAGGCAAGGCCGCCGATTGCAGCGAGACCGCCGAGCTTCAGCGCAGCGCCCGTGACCCGCCGGCCAGCGCCCGTGCCAAGCAGCACGGCAGCCAGGGCGCCCGCCGCCAGCGGATTGTCCTTGGCCATCTGTACGGCCTGCCCTGCCTTGTCCCGCACGGTCGAACCCGTTCCAGGAACCTGTGAACCCAAAAGATCGTCGAGCAGTTTCTTGGGGTCGAACATCAGCACCTCCGCAGTTGGCCCGGCCGGGCACGTTTCCTGTGTCGGTGAGGTAGGCGTCGAACCTTGGCATTACAATGACAGCGCAACGTTTTGCGTTTGGCGCACTCGCCAAATTCAACTGCCGATGTGGCCCTTGCCCCGTCTTTGGGCGAGTTCCACCTGCTTCTGCCGTTCGGCATAGCGCTCGCGGTCCGCCTCCGAGCGCTTGTCGTGGCAGTACGAACAGGAAATGCCGGCCTGGTACTTGGGCGATGCGAGGTCCTTTGCCGTCAAGGGATGCCTGCAGGCCCGGCACAACTGCGCATCGCCTTCCGCCAATCCATGCGACACCGACACGCGTTCGTCGAAGACGAAGCATTCGCCCTGCCATCGGCTCTCGGCCTCCGGCACCTGCTCCAGATATTTCAGGATGCCGCCCTTCAGATGGAACACATCCTCGAAACCAAGCGACTTCACGAACGCGGTCGCCTTCTCGCAGCGGATACCGCCGGTGCAGAACATCGCGATCTTCTTGTGCTCAAGGTCACCACGATGCTCCTCGACCCAGCGGGGAAACTCGCGGAAACTCGACGTGTGCGGATCGACAGCCCCCTCGAAGCTTCCTAGCGCCACCTCGTAGTCGTTGCGTGTGTCGATCAGGATCGTGTCTGGATCGGAAATCAGCGCGTTCCAGTCGCCTGCCTCCACATAAGCGCCGACACTGCGGAGCGGGTCGACATCGTCCACGCCCATCGTGACGATCTCGCGCTTGAGACGCACCTTCATGCGATGGAACGGCATCTCCGCAGCGTGGCTATATTTCACCTCCAGCTCGGCAAATTCCGGGATCGATTGAAGGTGAGCAATCAGTTCTCCAATCGCAGCCTCACTACCTGCGACGGTACCGTTGATGCCCTCATGCGCTAGGAGAAGCGTGCCCTTGATGCCGCGTGCGCAACAAAATTCGGCCAGCGGGGGACGCAGGCTCTCGAAGCGCTCCAACCGGCAAAATCGGTAAAGCGCGGCAACTTGGAACGGCCCTTGCACGGTCTTTTCGTTCATGATGAGTGCCCGTATCGGTTCACAAGCGTGGATACAAGCCTCTGGCTTTGGTTCGAGATGCCCACGTCGGCAGACTTTGCGTGACACTTGCCAGGCCAATAGGAGATTCGGTGCAAACATGTTCAGCGAAAGCGTCGTCAACGAAATCAAGCAAGCCGCGCTGGATGCCGGTCTCGAACCGGCCGCATTGCTCGCCGTGACGGCCGTGGAAAGCGCAGGCCAGGTATTTGCTCTGGTCGAAGGCAAACAGGAACCGTTGATCCGCTTCGAAGGCCACTATTTCGACCGCAGGCTGAACGGCGAGAAGCAGCAGCAGGCGCGAACCCAAGGCCTCGCGTCGCCAACTGCCGGAGCGATAGCCAACCCTAAAACCCAGCCGGACCGGTGGAAGATGCTGAAACAGGCAGCCGCAATCGATGCGCAGGCGGCATATGAATCCGTATCTTGGGGTCTCGGACAGGTCATGGGCGCGCACTGGCAATGGCTGGGCTACGAAAGCGTGGAGGCTCTGGTCGAGGAGGCTCGTTCCGGCGCTTTCGGCCAGGTCAGACTGATGGTCCGGTACATCGAGAAAGCCGGCTTGGCGGAGCCTCTGCGTAGTCACGACTGGCCAGCGTTTGCCCACGGCTACAACGGGCCCAACTACAAAAAGAACAACTACGATGAGAAGATTGCCGACGCCTATCAGCACTATGTCACCGGCAAGCCTCTAAGTACCTTCGCCCCATCCACGCTGCTGAGGCCGGGGTCGCAAGGGCAAGCCGTCGCTCACCTCCAGCGCTCTCTGACGGCTCTTGGCTATCCGGTATCGGCCGACGGCATTTTTGGCCCATCAACCCTCGCAGCGGCACAACAATTCCAGGCTGATCATGGCCTCGACGCCGACGGCATCATCGGCAAGAAAACCAGCGAAGCAATCGAAGCCGCCCTTGCTTCAAGCGGGTTCCTGCGTCGCTTCTGGCTATGGCTGAAGAATTGGCTCGCAGGTTGATGCCCCGCACCCAACTTGTAATCCATAACGTGGACATGCCGTTTTTCATCTGTTAAATCGGTTGAATTATCAAAATTCCGAAAGCTCACCATGTCGACGAAGACCGAAAAGCTGCTCGCCCTGCTCAATGGCCAGCCTGTCATTCCCGTATTGAAGATCGCCGACATAGTCCACGCCGTGCCATTGGCTCGGGCTTTGGCGCGCGGCGGTCTGCCGGCAATCGAGATCACGTTGAGGACGGCCGATGCGCTGGAAGCCATTCGCCGGGTGGCCGCGGAGGTCGAGGAAGCCATTGTCGGCGCGGGCACCATCCTCGACAGGCAGCAGTTCAAGGATGCGGTTTCCGCCGGCTCGAAATTCATCGTCAGTCCCGGCATCACGCGTGAATTGTTGATATCGGCAGACGACAGCGAGGTTCCGTTCCTTCCAGGCGCAATCACGCCCGGTGAAATCATGACGGCCAGGCAGGCCGGCCTTGATTTCCTGAAATTCTTCCCGGCCGAGCAGGCCGGTGGCGCTGCATTCCTGAAGGCTTTGGCGTCTCCGATTGCCGATGTGAGATTCTGCCCCACCGGTGGCGTCAGCGCTGCCAATGCCAAGGACTATCTAAGTCTGCCGAATGTGGTTTGCGTGGGTGGTTCCTGGGTCGCTCCCGACGATCTCGTCAGGGCAGGCGATTGGTCCCGCATAGAATCCCTGGCCCGCGAGGCGGCGGCGCTGCGAAAGTAGCCCAACTCAACGGTCTGCAATTTTCAAATACAAAAAAGCCGCGCCTGTCACCAGGCGCGGCTTTTTGATTGAAGCTGGCCGAAACCTACTTGGCCTGGAAGCGCGCCACCGACAGGAACTTTACGGCGGTTCCCGTAAACCGGTTGGCATTGTTCATTTCGTCGCCGGACTGGAAGCCGTTGGTATAGACCTCAGTTGGGGCGGTGCGGACCAGATTGTAGGCATAGCGCGGAGCTGTAGTGGATTCTGACGCCTTGGCCACATAGTCGTTGCTGTGCAGCGCCCAGCGAGCGAGCTTCGGCTCCGCCGCGATGACGACGGTCTTAGGCTCCGGCTTGAGATCCTGCGCTGTAGCGCGCGATTCCTTACGAGTCGTCTTGACGTTACCGCCAATCGCACCTGTCGGGTCCGTAGGCGTTGCAATCGCGGCAGTCCTCGGCGAAGCCTGGTCGACAGCGGGATTGTTGAAAGCCGAACGCTCCAGCGATACCGCCGCAACCTGATACTCATCGGCGGCCGTCTGCTCGAGCAAAGCCTTGACTTCATCGTCAGGACGCGCCGACGGAATCGCCGAGAAAGCATCCGTGGCAGTCGCGTCTTGCTGGCCGTTGTCTGCCAGTGCCAACAGCGTCGATCCTTTGTCCGGCTGCGGCGCCACGGAAGGCATGCCATGTTCCGGGCGCCATGTCGGCAAAGGCACCTTACCAGCGATCATATCGCTCGACGCCAATTGCTCCACGCTAGCGGTGGCCTGTGCAGCAGCAAAGGGAGCATCCGCTGGCGCCTGATCAAGCCCAGCCGTCTGCACCGCGCCAGCATCAGCCGCACCAAACGGCACGTTGCCCAGTGTCGCGGCACCTACATCAGCCTTGGGCCGCGGCGCAAATCCCGGCAGCGGAACGCTGCGTGCCGGCAAGGCTGCAATGATCGTTTCAGGCGTTTCCTGCGACGGAGCCGCTTCTTCCTCTGCAAGCTGAGGGACTTCGGTACGTTGCGCATCCTTCGGCGACACAATCGCGATGCCTGGAAGGCTCTTCTCAGCGGCGGCCGGCGCTACAGTCTTCTTGGGTGCCGGGGCCGCAGCCACTACAACATCGCTGTTATCCTCTTCCTCGTCGGCACCGCCGCCGAAGAATGCAGCCAGAAGGCCGCCGGATTTGCTGCTGCTCGAACCGCCGGCACTTGCCAGGGCAATAGCCGGGCTACCGGAGCTCTTGCGGGATTTGTAGGCTGCAAGCGCCTGCTCATACCCCGGCAATGGCTTGCCGTCGCTTGGAACATGCAGGGTCTTGCCATTCGGGAAAACCCTTGCGAGTTCCTGCCGGCTGATGCCCGGCCAATGGCGAACGTTGCCGACGTCCATATGAACAAAAGGCGAGCCTGAAGTCGGATAGTAGCCAACGCCACCACCCTGCATCTTCAAACCGATGTCGCGCAGCTTCTTCAGCGGCACGCCCGGGATGTAGAAATCCATCGCCTTGCCGAGCATATGCTGGCTCTTCTTGGCAACGCCACGGCTGCGCGTGCGCAGCATCGAGTTCGTCGCAGGGGCGCGATATCCGCAAATTACGTTGATGTAGCCGTTCGATCCGCTGGCGCGATATGCCTCCCAGACGAGATCGAGCAGGCGCGGATCCATCTTGGTCGGCTCGTTGCGACGCCAGTCGCGCAAGAACACATTCGCCTCGCGCAGGCCGGACTGATCGTATCTGCCGTTACGCTTGAAGACGATTTCCGCCTTCTCCTTCGTATGCAGATTGAACAGCTTCAAGGTCCGGACTTCCGCACTTGCGGTCGTTGCCGAAGCTGAGAGAACACCTACGGCCAAAGCCACCGCCGCCAGCCACTTTGACCAGACGTTGTGAGATTGCCGCCCGTTTTTTTGTCGTTCGATTCTGTTCAAATCAAAAGGCCTTGCAGGCTGCCGTTTGTCCCCGGATTTGCGCAAACGGATGTGGAGAATTCACATCCGAATATCGATCCTAATGGTTAATCATCGCTTATTGAAGTCGAAATGCGGTAACACCGTGGCGATATCCCGGCAAAAAATGCCCACCCGTTTTCTTGGTAAACCAGCCGTTTAAGGCGCGTTAACAGGGTCTTAATGCGAAAAGCTAACTTCTGGCAAGCGCTCTATGCTATGAGGCCATGCGCTCGGGGCGCCCGGTTTCGGGGTCGATGCCATATTCCTTGAGCTTGCGGTAGAGGGTCGACCGACCGATACCGAGTCGGCGCGCGACTTCGCTCATCTGGCCATTATAGTGGTCGATGGCGAACTTGATCATCTCAAGTTCGACCGATGCCAGCGGGCGCACATTGCCACGCTCATCCAACACCTGCAGCAGTCCAAACCCGCTCTGCCCGCGCTCCGATAACCTGTCCTCGTCTACAGCGACAACCGGCGCGCGCAAGGGTTCGTCGTCTGCCGAAAAATCATCGGCTTTGGTTCCGGCAAGGGGGCGATCGAGATTGACCGTTCCTTCAACCTGCGCGCGGATCTGGGGAAATTCCTCTTCCGTCAGCACGTCGTCTTCACACAACACGGAAGCGCGGAAGACAGCGTTTTCCAACTGCCTGATATTGCCCGGCCAGTCATAGGCCTGCAGCAGCGCAAACGCGTTTCTGGAAATGCCGCGCAGGCGCTTTCTGGGATCGGCTGGTGCCACCTTCTCCATGAAATGCTCGACCAGCAACGGAATGTCTTCCTTGCGGTCCCTGAGCGGCGGCACGAAAATCGGATAGACGTTCAGGCGATAGAAAAGGTCCTCGCGGAACTTGCCGTCCTTGACCTGTTGCAAGAGGTTCCGGTGGGTCGCAGAGATGAGCCGGATATCGACCTTGACGG
The DNA here is from genome assembly GCF_057809835.1 of Mesorhizobium sp. FG116. NCBI lineage: Bacteria > Pseudomonadati > Pseudomonadota > Alphaproteobacteria > Hyphomicrobiales > Phyllobacteriaceae > Mesorhizobium > Mesorhizobium sp. FG116. Next base: position 73,438 of record NZ_JBMDKS010000005.1, on the reverse strand, counting down.
TGGCGCGCCCGCCGACCGGATCGACCTCCCCGTCCTGAACGGCGCGCAGGAGTTTCACCTGGACGTCAAGCGGCAGGTCGCCGATTTCATCGAGGAACAACGTGCCGCTATGCGCCTCGACGAACTTGCCGGTGTGCCTTTCGGTCGCACCGGTGAACGAGCCCTTCTCGTGGCCGAACAGGATGCTCTCGACAAGGTTGTCAGGGATCGCACCGCAGTTGACGGTAACGAACGGCCGCGAACGGCGGTCGCTCGTACCCTGTATGGCGCGCGCCACCAGTTCCTTGCCGACGCCGGATTCGCCCTCGATCAATATCGGGATGTGCGACGCGGCTGCCTTCTGCCCCAGCCTGATGACGCGTTCCATCGTGGGGCTATGTGTGACGAGATCCTTGAACGTAAGCGAGCCGCTACTACGCCGCGCGCTGCGCTTAACCTCTCCCTCGACGGCCTCAACCTTGAGCGCATTGGCAATGGACGTTTGCAACCGGTCAGGAGAAGCAGGCTTGACCACGAAATCAAAAGCGCCGTGGCGCATGGCTAGCACGACGGTTTCGATGCCGCCTTGTGCAGTCTGGACGATAACGGGAATGGCGATGCCCCGCTCGCGCATGGCTTTCAGCACGCCGATGCCATCGAGACCCGGCATAGACAGGTCGAGGATGACGACCGAGATATCGCGCGGATTCGGCCCATCCATTACCTGAAGGCCTGCTTCGCCGCTGTCCGCAATGATTGCGGTGTGGCCGAATTTCACCACAGCAGCCTTGAGCAGCCTGCGCTGCACCGGATCGTCATCGACTATAAGAATGGAACCTGCCATGAGTGCCCGAAACTATCCGCCCTTGGATTCTCCCCTATGGATCATCTTGGCACAGGGTTCTAAATAAGGTTTCAAAAAAGCCGGTGAACGAAATCCTTAGGATTTGACCGGCATTCAGCCCATTTCGAAAGGCATTGCGATGCGCACGGGTTCGGATCGACAATTCGCGGCGGCCTCCGCCGGACAGGCAAGTACCGATATGGGCGATCTCCCCGAATGGAATCTGTCCGATCTCTACTCTGGCATGGACGCGCCCGAACTGAAGCGCGACCTGGAAAAGGCCGCAGCCGACGCGGTTGCCTTCGAGACCCGTTGGAAGGGCACTCTGGCCGCCGAGGCAGGGCGCGAAGGCAAGGGCAAGCTCGGCCAGACGATGCGCGAATACGAGGCGCTGGAAGACCTGGTTGGCCGTATCGTCTCATATGCCGGGCTGGTCTATGCCGGAGATACATCTGATCCGAAACGCGCCAAGCTTTATGGCGACATCCAGGAAAAGATGACCGATGCAAGCGCGCATCTTTTGTTCTTCGCCCTGGAACTGAACCAGATCGACGATGCCGTGCTCGAGAAGGCGCTGGCGACGGACGCCGCTTTCGACCACTACAAGCCGTGGATTCTCGATCTCAGGAAAGACAAGCCGTTTCAGCTCGAAGACCGCGTCGAACAGCTCTTCCACGAGAAGTCGATTACGGGACGCGGTGCATGGAACCGCTTGTTCGACGAGACGATGACGGATTTGCGCTTCGACATCGATGGCGAAGCGCTAACCCTGGAGCCCACGCTGAACCGGCTCCAGAATGCGGACGGCGAAGTCCGTCGCAGGGCATCGGAAGCGCTTGCCGCGACCTTTTCGAAGAACCTTCGCACCTTCACGCTGATCACCAACACGCTGTCCAAGGACAAGGAAATTTCCGATCGCTGGCGCGGTTTCGTCGACATCGCCGATTCACGCCATCTGGCCAATCGCGTCGAGCGCGAGGTGGTGGATGCGTTGGCCAGTGCCGTGCGCGACGCTTATCCGCGCCTGTCGCACCGCTACTACGCCATGAAGGCGCGCTGGCTTGGCATGGAGGTGATGAACCATTGGGATCGCAACGCGCCCTTGCCGGAGACCCCGCAAGCCACGATCGAATGGAGCGATGCGAAAGACACGGTACTCACCGCCTACAATCGCTTCTCGCCGCAGATGGCCGATATCGCCCGCACTTTCTTCGATCGCAACTGGATCGACGCGCCGGTTAGGCCGGGCAAGTCGCCCGGCGCCTTCGCTCATCCGACTGTGCCGTCTGTCCATCCCTACGTATTGCTCAATTACATGGGCAAGCCGCGCGACGTGATGACTTTGGCCCACGAACTGGGCCACGGCGTGCATCAGGTGCTTGCAGGCGGCCAGGGTACGCTGATGGCCTCGACGCCATTGACGCTTGCCGAAACGGCATCCGTCTTCGGTGAAATGCTCACCTTCCGCTCACTGCTCGACCAGACAAGCGACCGCCGCGAACGCAAGGCGATGCTGGCCCAGAAGGTCGAGGACATGATCAACACGGTCGTGCGCCAGATCGCGTTCTATGAGTTCGAACGCAAGGTCCACGCCGAGCGCAAAAACGGCGAACTCACCTCCGACCAGCTTGGCAAGTTCTGGCTTGAGGTTCAGGCCGAGAGCCTCGGTCCGGCAATCAGGCTGCGTGAAGGCTACGAGACCTTCTGGACCTACATTCCGCACTTCATCCACTCGCCGTTCTACGTCTATGCCTACGCCTTCGGCGATTGCCTCGTGAACTCGCTTTACGCGGTCTATCAAAACGCCGAACGCGGCTTCCAGGACAAGTATTTCGACATGCTGCGCGCAGGTGGCACCAAGCACCATTCGGAATTGCTGAAGCCCTTCGGGCTCGACGCCACCGACCCCACTTTCTGGCAGATCGGGCTTGGCGTCATCAGCAACCTTATCGACGAACTGGAAGCGCTGGACTAAGGAACGGCTTTTCCCGGCAATATCGGCTGGTGCTCCCAAGTGCTTAACTCGCCCTTCGCCCTGTTTCGTGACGACCTTGCCGGACGCGAGGTCTTGTTCGAACAGCCCACGGCCCTCATCGCGCCAACCGAGGCACATGAGTTCGAAGCGGCATGGGCCGAAGTGCAAAAGGCCCACGAAGCGGGCAAATGGCTCGCCGGCTATTTCTCCTATGAAGCCGGTTACCTGCTCGAACCCAAGCTCGTACCACTCTTGCCCAAGGGTCGGCGCGCACCGCTCTTTTGCCTCGGCGTGTTCGACCACCCCTCGGAACGCCTGCCGGCAGCGCAAGGCAGCCCAGCCACCAACGGTCCGATCTTCGATGCCCGCGCAAGTTGGTCGTTCGATGACTACAAGCCCAGGTTCAACCGCCTGCACCGCCATATCCGCGAAGGCGACTGCTACCAGGGCAACCTCACCTTCCAGGTTGACGCCCACTGGTCCGGCACCCCGCTGGCCGCCTTCGACGCCCTGACTGAGCGCCAGCCCGTCCGCTACGGCGCGCTTATTTCGCTCGGCGACGGCCCGGTCGTCCTGTCGCGCTCGCCGGAACTTTTCTTCGAGGTTTCCCGAGACGGAACCATCGAAACGCACCCGATGAAGGGTACAGCGCCGCGCGGCGCGACCCCGCAAGAAGACCGCAGGCTGAAGGAATTCCTGCGCAACGACGAAAAGAACCAGGCCGAGAACCGGATGATCGTCGACCTGTTGCGCAACGACATTTCGCTCATCAGTGAAGTCGGCAGCCTCAACGTGCCGGAACTCTTCCGCATCGAAAGCTATCCAACCGTGCACCAGATGGTGAGCCGCGTGCAGGCAAAACTCCTGCCCGACCTCTCCATCCGCCAGATTTTCGCCGCGCTGTTTCCCTGCGGCTCGATCACCGGCGCACCCAAGATCCGGGCGATGGAGGTTCTGCACGACCTGGAAAGCGGGCCGCGCGATGTCTATTGCGGCGCCATCGGCTGGGTCGCGCCCGATGGCACGATGCGCTTCTCCGTCGCCATCCGCACCATATCGCTCTACCCGAACGGCGAAGCCGTCTACAATGTCGGCGGTGGCGTCGTCTTCGATTCCACTGCGGAGGAGGAGTACAAGGAGTGTCTGCTGAAAGCGCGCTTCGCGACGGGAGTGCCGCCGGCTTCGACCTGATCGAAACGCTGCGCTGGCAACCGGACGCCGGCTTCGTCCGGATGGAGCGGCACCTTGCCCGTCTCTACAATTCGGCCTCGGCGCTCGGCTTCTCATGCAATCCCGACGATGTCGGCCAGGCGCTGGGCAGGGTCGTCGCAACCGCCCAGTCTGCCCAGCGCGTGCGGCTGGTTCTGACCAGGGATGGAACGGCCGACGCCACGGCTCAGACCTTTACGCCATTGGCCGCAGATAAGGTCTGGCGCTTGCGCTTTGCCCGCACGCGGCTCGATTCCAGCGACATGCTGCTCGGCTACAAAACCACGCGCCGCCAAATCTACGTTCGCGCCCGCGCCGAACATCTCGCCACGCAGGCCGACGAAGTCTTGCTGATGAACGAGCGCGGCGAAGCCTGCGAGGGCACCATCACCAATCTGTTCGTGGATTTCGGTAACGGCTCGCTTGCAACCCCACGTCTCGACTGCGGCCTCCTGCCGGGCATCCTGCGCGAAGAACTGCTTGAACAGGGACGCGCCGTCGAAGCCGTCATCCCCTATGAGGCGCTGGCCGATGCCAAGGCGATCTTCGTCGGCAATTCTTTGCGTGGCCTGATCCCTGCCGAACTGGCCCAAGCGTCATAAATTGCAGCAGGGCGTTCCCCTTGCTATCGACATGGCGCTCAACAACAGCCGGATCCGCCTTGGCACCCACTCCCGCCCACACTCCCTATGATGGCTCGTCCAAGCTGTTTGCCATTGGGCTAAAGCCGCTCGACCTCAATGAATGGATCGAGATCGACGACACTTTCGCTTTCCACCTCGCCGAAAAGCGACGCATTCATGCGGAACATGGCCCACGGGTATTTGTCGAGGAAGCGGGCACGAAAGCCGCGCAAGCGGAAGTGCTCTCCCTTCTGGCCGACCACCTGCCTGTCCGCTACCCACAGCGCTACAGCCTCGAAGGCGCGCAGCTAACCGTTCCCGGGCAGCCCGCAATCGACGCCAATCTGCCGCCGCTCCACATTGCCTCTTTGCTGGTGCAGGAAGACCTGATCCTGATGCGCAAGAGCGCGGCAGGCTGGCGGCTTGTCGCAGGCGCGTTGTGCTTCCCGTCGTCATGGTCGCTCACCGAAAAATTCGGCAAGACGATGCAGGACATCCACATCCCGGTGCCGGCTTTCGGCCCCGGCACGCGCATGGCCGGCATGATCGAACGCATCTTCGACAACCTTGCTGTCGAACTGCCCGTGGAGCGCTACAACTGGTCGATCCAGGCCGGCGATGCCCTCTACCATCCGCTATCTGACGAGCAGCGCATCGACCGCGCCACCATGCGCCCTTCCCGGTTCAATGATCAGAATATCAACGCCAGCGCCTTCATCCGGGTCGAACGCCAAACGCTGAGAAAGCTGCCCGTTTCGGGCGATATCCTTTTCACGATCCGCATCTTTCTCGACCCGCTGGCCGTTCTCTCGCGCCATGAAGATCGCAAGCGGATTGCCACCTCATTTGCCTCGCAACTGGCGGTGCTGGATGAGGCGCAGCTTGACTACAAGGGCCTGACCGGCGACCGCGACCGGCTCATAGCCATGCTGGAGCAAATAGCCGGCCTTTGATGCCAGCCTGCCCGTTCCCCGGAATAATCGTCGAATAGACATGATTCCGGCAGGCGGCCGGAATGAATAAAGCTCATTTATTACAATGAATTAGACGGCAGCCGAAATAGGCGGAGCTTCCGTCCCGCCTCAATCGCACTAGTATATGACGTTAAACTATGGTTTAGCGCGCCGCTTGCGGGCAGTGCCCTTGGTAACATTTTCAAGCGAATGGAGTTTGCAAAAGAATGGCGAATGAAAAGTGGCCGGTCCACGGTGAGATAACAGGTCCCATTGTCATGATCGGCTTTGGCTCGATCGGACGCGGAACGTTGCCGCTCATCGAGCGTCATTTCAAATTCGACAAATCGCGCATGACCGTCATCGATCCGGATGACGCCAACCGCAAACTGCTCGACGAGCGCAAGATTGCCTTCGTGCAGGAAGCGGTGACGAAGAAGAACTACAAGGAACTGCTAACCCCTCTGCTGACCAAGGGCGGCGGGCAAGGCTTCTGCGTCAACCTGTCGGTCGACACCGGCTCCGTCGATCTAATGCGGCTCTGCCGCGAACTCGGCGTCCTCTACGTCGATACCGTGATCGAACCTTGGCTCGGCTTCTACTTCGACACCGAAGCCGATAACGCCTCACGCACCAACTACGCCTTGCGTGAATCGCTGTTAAAGGAAAAAAACAAGCATCCGGGCGGCACCACCGCCGTGTCCACTTGCGGGGCCAATCCCGGCATGGTGTCGTGGTTCGTCAAGCAGGCGCTCGTCAACCTCGCCACCGATCTCGGCCTGGATTTCACCCGGCCTGACCAGCATGATCGCGAAGGCTGGGCCGAGCTGATGCAGCAAGCCGGCGTCAAGGGCATCCACATTGCCGAGCGCGACACCCAACGCGCCAAGAACCCGAAGCCGCTCGACGTTTTCTGGAACACTTGGTCGGTAGAAGGCTTCATCTCGGAGGGTCTTCAGCCGGCGGAACTTGGCTGGGGCACGCATGAGAAGTGGATGCCCAAAAACGCCAAGGAGCATAAGAGCGGCTGCAAGGCCGGCATCTATCTCGAACAGCCGGGCGCCAACACCCGCGTCCGCACATGGTGCCCCACGCCCGGCCCGCAATACGGGTTTCTGGTAACCCACAACGAAGCGATCTCGATCGCCGACTTCTTCACCGTGCGCGGCAAGAAGGGCAAGGTGCACTACCGTCCCACCTGCCACTACGCCTATCACCCTTGCAATGACGCAGTCCTGTCGATGCACGAAATGTTCGGCGCAGCCGGCAAGCCGCAAACCGTGCACCACGTCCTCGACGAGGACGAATTGGTAGACGGCTCCGACGAACTCGGCGTGCTGCTCTACGGCCACGACAAGAACGCCTACTGGTACGGCTCCCAATTGTCGTTGGCCGAGGCGCGCAAGCTGGCGCCATATCAGAACGCCACCGGCCTTCAGGTCACCTCGGCTGTGCTTGCGGGCATGGTTTGGGCGCTGGAGCACCCTGAAGCTGGCATCGTCGAAGCCGATGAAATGGACTACCAGCGTTGCCTTGAAATCCAGTCCGCTTACCTTGGCCCGATGAAGGGCTACTACACGGACTGGACCCCGCTCGATAATCGCCCTGGCTTGTTTCCGGAAGACATCGACCACAAGAACCCGTGGCAGTTCCGCAACATACTGGTCCGATAGCGTAGCTGCTACCTCACCTGCACACCTTGCAATCGCCCGGAAATCGGGCGATTGAAAGGTTGCGAAATGGCAAAAACCCAAGAAAAACAAGTAGGAAAACCAGCACCTTGGGCTAGAGCCATGCAGGGGAATGCAGGGCCGCGCGCAAGTGTGTGGCACGAATTCGCCACAGAATCTTCCACAGTTTGTTCTCTTCCTGTTCTTGTTGTTATAGGATAAGCCGATGAGAATACTGCTCGCCACTGCCCCCGACGCCGTAATCACCATTGACGATGATGACTTGGCTTTATTCTCTGCCGTGTCTTGGGGTGTGCAGACACGATACTCGACACGATACGTTCAGGGGAGGCTAAACGGAGAGAGAGTTTATCTGCACCGCCTGTTAATGAGCGCACCAAAAGGGTTGGTGGTTGACCACATCGACGGCAATGGATTGAACAATGCCCGCGCGAACCTGCGGGTTGTTACCCAACAGCAAAACATGTGGAACCAGCGCAGGCGCTCGCTCGGCAGACAACAGGGGCATTATCGCGTTACCATGCGCGTTGATGGCAGCCGGCGGATCCATCTTGGGCTCTTTGACGATGAAGTCACAGCCAAGCAGGCCCGCGTCTATGTGGAGCGGATAATCCGTGGGGATTTTGCCATTAATGATGGCGTTGATCTTACTGGGTTCAATCCAATTCACCTTTCGGCGTCGGCGCGAAAGTATTTGGCGGAACGTTGATGCCCACAGCCTGTTCTCTCCCCGTTCCGCCCTGTTCCAGAAGGTGAAGGCAGATGAGCAAGCCCAACATGATCGAACGCACGGCGCAATCAATGTGCGATGCGGCGGGTGAGGATTGGAATGCTAAGAGCCACTTGGATACCGCCAGTGGGCAAGACCCCGAAGACATGCGTGATTATTGGAGAATGCTTGCGACTGTCGCGATGCAGGAAGTGGCTACCGAAGCCGCGAGGACTGGATTATTTCAACTAGGGAGATACGACCGGGCATCAACATTCTTCAGATCGCTGAATGACGCCTGACCGCCCCTCCCCACTATAGGAGATAGAGATGAGCGAGACGAGCCAACGCTATCGAATGGAAGATTGGAACCAGCGGGTGGACAATGGCCGACTGAACGAAATCCTGGCAGGAGGAAACACGGCCCATGCTCAAGGGCATGTCTGGTTCCCGGCTCCGGGCCATAGGCTCGCGTTCGAAAGCAAGTACTACCCATCCCTAGAGGAATCTGAGGAAGCCGCGATTAATGCGCTCAGGTCCATGGGCTATACACCACCGCGTTGGTGGCAATGGTGGCGGTGGGGAGAGAATATGCCAAGCAAGCGAGTTCTGCGCGGATTGGGGTTTTAGGACATAGAGGCGACCGTATTGCTGCGGGAATATGGTCACTGCCGGAACCAACTGACGATCTTCGACACGCTTTCGCCGAACATGACGATACCGCCAAGAATGCCGAGTGAGGCGATTGCCAGCCACTTGGTGACCTTGCCGAAGCCGACAATGGCCTTGATGATGGGCAGGCCGGTTCTCAACGTCGCAACATCGTCACGACTGAGACCAGCGAGGAATTGCCGGGTTTCCTCGGGCAACTCCACCATTCTGTTGACGGGTATGGCGCTCTCGTCCATCTCATTTGCCTTGTCCAATTTCCCCGGCCCCTGCACTGCTAGAATGAAAGATAGATCGTAACAGCGGCGCAGATCAGAAACGCCGCTATGAGGATGAAGGTTGCTATTCTTGGCCTGCGTTCCATTGCCGTATTCCGTCGATCTGAGCGGCGCACGTCGATAAAGCCGCTTCGGTGTATGTGAGCCTCGAAACAACGTCTGCCGTGGTCACCAGCGGCTTTCGCTGCTTTGGCGGGCATGGACGCAGCAAAGCAGCGGGAACGCTCTCGCGGATGACGACAGGTGCCGTTACGACCGTGGGCTTAGCGGTCGAGCACCCGCTTGACGCTATCGGGCACAGACACGCCCAAATAATCGCGGACTTCCTGATTTTCATCGCGCAGCTTCCCAATCTCGTCGTTCGTTTCCTGAGCGGCATTGTGGATGCCGGCAAGGTCGTCGGCCATCTTGGAAAGGATCTTGTCATTGGCCTCGGCAGATGCCCGCAGCCGCCCTATCGTGGCTTCCTGAGCCTTGTTGGCTGCAATGGCGGTATCTCGGTCGGATATCGCCTGCTGCGCTTCCTTGGCTGCGTCTGCTGCCTCTGCACGGTAGTAGAGGGCAACGCCGCCCAGCCCCATGAACGCCAGCAGCACTGCAAGGGCGATGTAGGCGCGGATACCCATCACAGCCCTGCCAGGCAATATTTCTGTTCATCTGTGCGGCGGATAACGAGGCCACGAATGACGCGCCCGCCAGCCTTGTTGAAGGCCGGGATGCGATTGCAGGCCGCGCGGTAGTCACCGGCATTGGCAAATGCCGCCACAGACGACTTGCAGAAGCCGCCAACGCCGATGTTGTAGGTCAGGGACAGGAACGCGATGTAGGGCTTGATCGGCACCGCGTCCGGCTGCTTGAGACATGCCCGCATGCCGGTTTCGAACTCGACAAGGCGCTTGGCGAACATCTCGTCGCATTCGGCCTTGGTGAATTTCATGCCGGAACGGATACCCTTGGTCTCACCATAGCATGCGGTCCAGACGCCAATCACGTCCTGATAGCTGTAGAGGCGAAGGCCCTCATAGCCGCCAATCAGAGAGACGGCGGCCACCAGCGCAGCGCCGCCCTTCTTCAGTCTACTCGTCATGGCCGGACACCTTCTCCTGAGCCACCAGCCTGGCAATGAAGGCCATGCAGACGCACAGGCCGGACAGAACGGCGAATGTCGCGGGCGGTACGGGCAGGATGCCATCGAGCAAGGGCAGCGCCACTTCCAGCCCGGACAGGACCCCAGCAAGCAGAAGCAGCCGCACGGACCATGCGTGCTTCAGCACGGCCCGCCAGTTTGAGATGAGTTTCATCGCGGCCTCCTAAATCTCAGCCGCAGCCGTGAAGAAGGCGTCGATCTGCTCTGGCGTGAAGCCGAGCGCGGTAAAGCCCGCCTGCATCATGGGTTCGTCACGGACGAAGGTGCCGCTGTTGTTGTAGGCGATCTGGACGGCCTGAGACTGTGTTGCGATCCAGCCTTCGACTGATGCCAGCAAGCCCGCCTGTAGAAGATGTAGCTTGAATTGTCTGGCCGTCACGCGGTCGGGGGTGAGGGGAGCCGGCGGCACATACTCAGCCACGTCACCCTGAATGGCTTCAGCATAGATCGCAGGGCCGTATTCCGTGCTGTCGTCAGGTGAAGCCGTGAATGGTATCCAGCCGAAATCAGGATGGTTGATTTCAACGTCGATGGTGCCGGCAGCGTTATAAGCCGGGTTGCGAAACTCGATCATCAGGACGCCCTCTTGAAGATGCCAATCTGGTTTAGTGTGGACATCGCGCCAGACATGAGCGTCCACGTTCCAGACAGTGCGGAGCCGTCCGTCCACGTGCCATTGGTGGCGAAAATACCGTTGACGATTGAGGACCCTGCGATGGTGCTACCCGTTGCCAGCGCGCCGGACGTGCTTTTCTTGGCCAGCGTGTAGGCCCCGACAGCGTTGGCTGCGATGGCTGCGCTGCCCGCACCGTAATCAACCGGAACGTCTTGGAATGTCGGCAGCGCGCCCGCGCCATTCGACGTAAGCACCTGACCGGACGAGCCGACACTTGCTATCGACTGTTGAGCTGCTGTCGTTGTCGTTCCACCGCAAAGCACCGCATAGGCAGTGTGGGACGAACGCCCTGTGCCACCGTCTGCAACGGCAACATCAGTGCCGCCGACTATGTAATAGAGCGCGTCGAAGTAGGTTTTCAGCGTGGCTTTGATATTTGCCCATGTGAGCTTTTTGAGGCCCCATGATGCCGCGCTATCCGCCAGCATTGTTTCATCGGCATCGACGGGGGTGGCCTTGGATGATGCGGCGTGGACAATCGCCTCAATGGCAAGAGCGGCGGAAGCGAAGGAAGTCGCCCGGAATGCCGATCCGGTGCACATAATCAAGGCAGACGACCCGTCCGGAACTGAGATCGTCGTAGCCCCATTTATCTGTTCCGAGCCGTTAGGATCGACGGTAATTGCCCCGCCATCGCCCTTCACCCACATGCACCAGCCAGCGGTTAGGGTAGCCGCTGCCGTGAGATTTACGGTAACCGCTCCAGTAGCTCGCCATGTGTAGTTGTGGTCGGCCTTGACTGCCGAGTATGTTCCGGCGGCCTTGTCTACGACACCGGCAGTTGCCCCGGCCCCCAACGCTTGCCGTGCGGCTGCCGCTGTAGATTCACCTGTACCCCCCGCCGAAACTGGCCTTGTTCCATTGGCGTCAGCAGCAAGGTCTTCAAAGGGGGTGTTGTGCTGCACCGCCTCGATGGTCTGGCCTGTCTCAGCCAGATATTGTGCTGGAAGGCTATAAATACCTGATCCGTTGCGGGGCATCGGCTTGCAACTCCTGAAAATTGCGAGCATTTTCGATAGCTGGGGACGAAAGAGGCAGGGATTTGGACGATCTATGAATAGTGATGCGTTCGGTGCGCTTCTGACATTTTTGCTCGGCGGGGCGCTAATGTTGGGCGGCTTGGCAATTGGTGGGCTTCAATGTTTTTGGTATCTTCAGGACGGAACGTGGACATCCCTGTCGTTCATTGATGTTGCCGCCCGTTATCTGGATGTGCCATGGGCGCGATACCCAACCGAATGGTTTGGGCTACACACGATACTCTCCTATATTCCCGTAGGCCTTGTCGCGTTCTTGGTCGGTGTAGGTCTGTTGTCAGCGAGTGATGCATGACGGTGAAGCATCAGGCAGCGATTTTCGGCATAGTGGTCGCGCTTTTCGTTTGTGGTGGCGGCGCTTATCTGCTGCATTCAAACGCTGACAGGCTTGGCCTTCTAGGCCTCGCTGCTATTTGCGTCCCTGGTATGGCATTTTGTCTGCTGCTAGCACTGTGGCTGGATAGGAGAACTGCGGCCCAAGCAAAGCGCGGGCAATCCGATCCCTCATAAGGGCTGTCGCTTGGTCCGTCTGGCCGATTTTGCCGATAGCGTCATAAACCTGTTGCCCCGCGCCGCCCTGTCGCGTGAGCAAGCGCGCTATCTCGGAATATACCGCGTCCTCTTTGCCCCGCACTTTTTCGGGCGTCATTCCGGTAAGCGCCTGCACAATGCGCTTTGAGGCCTGCAAAGGCTCACCCTGCGCGGCCTTACCGATAGCCCCCGGCCCCGTCAGGTCGCCAATGCGGCGCTCCGTGGCCTGCCGAGCGAACGTCTTGCTGTTTTCAGTGACCGAGGCGCGCAAATTGAAGGATGTCGCGGCGCGATCAATCTCATCAAACAGCGCATTGGCCTTCTGCTCGCCGATGGCAGCGGTAAGTTTTTCACGGTTGGCGCGGCTGGACAGGTCTTTGATTGCCTTGATGGCTTCCCTCGCACCTGTGTCATCGTCCTGCACCGTGCGCGTGACATTCGCCATCAGGTCATCAAGGCGAGAGCGGACGCCCTGAGCCAAAGCATCGCGTTCTGGCCCAGTCATGCCCCGCACAGCCTCATCGACCTGATCGCGTGTCATTGACGGCGACAGAAGCTTGGAACCCAATTCCACGGCCTGAGAACGCCGGATCGGATCAGCGGCGGTTTCCAGCGCCTTGCCATATTCGGGGACAAGGCCCTTCAAAGTATCGCGGATTTCGCCCGCAAGGTTCTGGTATGCCCTCCCCTTGGGTGTCTGGCCTCCAAGAACACCAGCGCCATCGCCAGACTGCGCCGCCTGATTGAGCGCGCGCGTGATGTAATCGATCTGGCGAACATCAGGCAATCGTTCGAATGCCACTGAGCCATCATCAGCCACCTTGGCGAATATCTGCGCCGATTGCTCGCCGTTGAGGCGCATGAGCGCATTTGCATCAGCAATGACACTGCCGGGAACGCGGCCCTTGATGAGCTTTTCCAGCGCCATGCCTTCGGGCGCAGCATAATCGATCACAGCCCTGTATGCGTCATCATAGGCGCTCCCGCGCGCGGCCGCCGTGCCTTGATGGATTGCCGAACGTGCAGCGGTAACGCCCTGCGGCTGCCCTAGCGTGTTATCCAAGGCGCTGGTGATCGCGGTCGCGGCCCTGTCTGTCCTTCCAGCGATTGCATTACGGGCGTCAACGGCCCCCGGTCCCCCGCGCTGTATGGCAGTGTCGAGGACGGCGCGAGCATTCGGACCAGCATCAGCTAGCATGGCCTCGGAACCAGCGCGCGCCATATTCGCCTGTCCTGTCGCACCAAGCGAGCCATCGGCATCCATGACGCTGCCAAGCAGGCGCAAGGCTTCCGGCGATGTGCCCGCCTGTCGAGAGATAGGACGAGCGGCCAGCGCATTGCGGCCTACCTCGAAAAGCTTTGAAGCGCCGGCAGACACGAGCGGGAATGCTCCGCCTGCAAACCCGCCAATCATTGCGTTGCCGCCTGCCTGGATGGCACGGTCTTTTGCCGTTTCGCCGCTTCCTGCACCATAAATGCCACCTGCAACAGCACCATCCGCCATTCCCGCGAGGACGCGCGGGACAAGCGTTGATCCTGCGACCCTTGCAGAAGCAGTTAGAGGTGCGGTGGCGACACCTTGAGCAACGCCGCCGGCGATTTGGCCTGTGAGATAGGAACCGGGATTCTGCTCCTGCGCTGCCTTCTGGTCGCCGCGCATCTCACGCAATACCTGCTCGCGAGGAACGCCAGTCAACCCGCTGCCGACATAGGAAGCGAGTTCGTCACCAAACCCGAAGGTGGCCGTGTCAGAAGCGCCAAAAGCCGCGCTTTCCCCCATGCCATACTTATGGGTGACCTCGCCGGTCTTGGGGTCATAGCCTTCAACACCGGGCGGAACATACTCAGGAACGCCAGTCGGTTGATTGGTTTCGGGATCGACGGCTGCCGACGTATCTTCACCAATCATCTTCTTGAGCGCAGCCATCGCGCCTGATGGGTTTTCACCCTGCACGCGATACTTCTTGCCGTTCGGTCCCGTAATCTGGAACGTCGCCATTATTCGACTTCCTCGATCGTGTAGCCGTCAATGACAGTTGGCTTCTTGGCAGCGGCCTTTGACTTCTCCAGCGCCTTTTCCTGCGCGAGAATGGCCTGCGGTGTCATACCAGCCTTTAGGGCTTCGAGCGCGCGAGCGCGGGATACCTTCTTCTGAGCAAGCACTTCTGCGCTATCGCCGGGGCGTGGCAGATAGACGCTGCCATATTCCTCAGTCTCTTCCTTGGTGATCGCAGCGCCGGTGTCCTTGCGCAGGATGGCCTGCAAGAACTCTTTGCTGGCCTGCTGCGCCTGTTGATATTCCGGCGATTGAAGGTAATTGCCGACGCCGCCGGGGAGCGAACCAGCCGCGCTTTCCGGCAGGCTGGTGAGAGCATCCCCAAACTTGTCGATTAGCGGCAAAGCACCTTCCGCTCGCACCGCATACGTGGTGTCCTTGCTCTGGCCTTCTGTCATCGGCTTGATGTTGTTGCCTTGCTGGAATGACACCTGCCCTGTTGCTGGATCGACCGTAAGGCTCATGCCTCCCTTCTTGGACGCCTCCCAATCCTGGAACGTGCCGGGGAAGCCCTGTGTTTGGGCATATTCGTATTCCTGCACGGCAGAAGGCTTCTTCGCTTCTTCAGGGAAGTTTGCGATCTCCTGACCAGTCTGCGCATCCACCAGCCTGCCGTTGATGGTGACCGTCTTACGCTCCGGTGCGGCATTCAAATCTTGCTGAAGCTTGCGCATCTGAAGTTGACGCATCGGATCTGATGCTTCGACCTGCTGCCCTATCAGCGCATTGACGATGCTGCGCTGGTTGTCGTTGAGGAACTGATTTCCGGCGGCATTCATGAGCATCTGGACGGACGGGCCACCTTGCGGGCCATACTCGATAGCTCCGCCTGTGCCACCTGCCGTGACTGGCAGTTTGTCGCCACCGACGAGCGCCTGCGCAATCTGCGGATTTGCCTGTTGCTGCGGTGATGCAGCCTGCTGGATAGCGTTCACGACGTTCTGCCGAGGCGACGGAGCCTCTGGAAGCCCTACTGACTGATCAAGAGATGCCACTTGCACCGGATCAGCGCTTCCCGCCCCCTGTATGTAGCGAGCGACGCGGCTGTCGAGATGCTGCTTGGCGGGCCGCAAGAAATCCCTCGCGATAGCCGTTGCTGCCGAACCGGCATCCTTCGACGCAAGGATGGACTGCGCCGCCTTCGCTTCCGGCCCCTGCAATTCGGTCATCAGGAAATCTAGCTGTGCGTCGGTGTCGGATGGTGCAACGCCCCTATCGGCTGCGAACCTCTCGTAGGCGACACGGCGCGGTCCGGTAAGCTGATAGAGGCCAAAACCTCCACGCGAACCCGGAACAAGCGGAGCCTTTTCATTGATGCCCGGATTGAGCCCGCTTTCGTCCTGAAAGTTCATCAGGAAGCCATCAGCGACATGCTCAGGCAGGCCGCGTTCAATCAACCCTGCGCGGATGGCCTGAGCGTTTGCCGTCTGCGGGACGATGGAAGCCGATGATGCGCCCGGAGCAGCCGGGAAAGCGCTCGGCCCAGCCATTGCGCCAGCGATGTTCCCAAACGCAGCGTTGGCGCTTTCCTGTCCTGCCTTCTCGCCGGCATTTGCCCTGCTATCGAGCACCGCCGAAACAATGCCATCGCCAAGGGCGCTCAGGCCCTCGCCAACGTTACGCGGCGCGCGTTGTGAAGACATGAGAGCCTGCACCATTTCGCGCTTGCGCTTGATGCTATCTGGCGTCTCGCCGGTATCGCCGCCGAAGATGAAGGAAGGAATAGCCATCACGCCACCGCCAGTTCGTAGTTGACGATCTTGACGCCGCCAATCTCGGTGACAGCCTCCGAGTTCACACGCTCGACCTCTTGAGCCATGACACCGATCTGGACCGGCCCGCCCTCGCTATAGCGGTAGGAGTAGACCCCCAAGCCATTGTCGAGTGAGCCGACACGATGAATGTCGGTTTTCTGGCGCTCATCGGATAGACCGATGATCTTTCCACCCAAGCCGAACAGACCGCCAAGAATGCCCTGGTTGGCCTGGTACTCTGTCATCGCCTTGTTCACCTGCTGATCGTAGTTCGCATTGATAATGCCGGCGTTGTCCGTGGTCGGAATCTGCGGCATGGCGTTGTTGGTGAACTGCGGCATGGACACCTGAGAACCAGAAAGCAGCGCCGTGATTTCATTGATCGGCTGGTTGCGCTCGGTAAGCGCCTCCTGCACAGCCTGCCCCCTGCCCTGAAGCAGAAGCGAGTTGTAGGCATCGTTCTGCTGCTGGCTGAAACGCTCCATTTCACGGTCGTAGGCTTCCGACCCCGCGCCGATACCCTGGTTTGCCAAGCGGGTGATAAGCTGGTCCTGACGCTGCTGGAATGCCGGATCAAGGCGTTGCCGGCCCAACTCCATCAAGCGCGCTTCCGTGGCCTCATTGTTGAGGTCCACAGGCTTCGCCATGTAGTCCTTCAGGAAGCCCGACTGCTGTGACGCGAGGTCTGCAAGATTGCCCTTGGCCGCGCTCTGCTTGTCATAGATCGCCTGTTGCTCGGGAGAGAGCGTAACGGTCTGTGTGAACGTCGGAACGTCATACGACTGCTTGGTATACGGGTCGTAGAGCTTCTGTGTGCCGCTCTGGTTGGTCGTCGTCGTCCCGTCCGGCCCGACTTTATTGACATTGCCCAGCCATGCGTTCGCAATCGCCGTTGCGACGTTGGTGCCGGTCTGTGCAGCTGACGTTTCCTTGGGGTCTGGCGGATCGGGAATGTCCGGTGCGCACATGGTCAGTTTCCTTCAAAGGTGTAGGTCATGGCAGTCGCGATGGGCTTGAAGCCCATGCGCCGCCAAAGCTTTTCAACGCGCAGATCAGTCATGGCTTGAACGTAGAGCCGCTTGACGCCTCGCTCCCTGAGTTGAGAGAGGCCGAATTTGACCAGTCTTTTCCCGACGCCATTTCGATGTTCCGGCAGGATGTAGACGGTATCCTCGCGGGAGATCAGTTCGCCGTTGTGGGCGTCGTTCGTGAGCCAGACATTGCAGTAGCCAACAGGCTCGCCCGTCTCCGTCCGCACCACGAAATTCAGGAAGTAGCCTTCCCTCGCGCCGCGAAAGTACGCCTCAAGGCGCGGGTTGAATTCGGGGATATCCACTCCATCAGACGACAGCCTCGCCTGCATTTCGGCATAGTGCCGGCAGTAGAGCGGATACAGTTCCTTGACGTTCTGCTCTGCGTTTTCGACCGAGAAGGCGTAGATCATACGAGTATAGCCCCCTCTTGGTATTGGAGGCTGAGGCTCACCAGTTCAAAATCAGGCGCTGCATCGCGGCCCGACGTGACTTGAAGCCCGACAGTCAATGCATGACCGATCCCGCTTATTGCTTGCCATTCGGTGATGACCCGGCTGTTATCCCCACCGCCCCATGTGGACGACCCCCAAACGCCTGAACCCCACTTGTTGCCACCAGGATCAGGGTCTGACGGCAATGGAACGGGTATCGAGTAGACGTAATCCGCTGCGCCGAACAACTGGACAGAAAGCGGATCGCTGGACCGAGCAACTATGCGGGCATGCAGTGCTAGCTTCTCGTTCGGCGAGCCGAGCATGTCGAATTTCGGGATGACGACGAGTGAATAAGGCTGACCCTGGTCTGAGCCGCCCACCTCGCCTTCAACAATCGTCCCGTCCTGCGTTCCGAAGTAGAGCTTATCCTGAAACACCGCCACGCAGCGGGTATCCCAGCCAGTGTATCGGCCCCATGCGCCGGTCTTGGTGTTCACCACCAGGCAATACTTTTCCACACCGCCGAAGGATGGAACGGCCACGACAGCCATTGATTGGCGCGGCCATACAATCGTCTGGAACGGATGGACGAATGACCGTTCCTTGACGAGCTTCCGCCATGGTTCCTCGATGGGATAAGTGACCGGCACTTGTGCGGCCCGGTCCTGCTGGATGGCTTGAGCAAGCGAGACAATCCCGTCATCGACCGTGACGGCGATATCCCCACCAGCCTTGAAATGGGCATTCTTGCCCAGCGGCTTGCCGATGCGATAGACGCCCACCAGCGACCATGAATTGGCCTCAGAAGGATCGTCGCCCTGATAGACTGCGACCTCGCCTTGGTCCGTGGCGAAGATGCAGAAATCGTCAAGGCCGTCGCCAGCATCGCGAGAGAACGTCCCGCCGAAGATCAATGATCCACCTAGCGGGAAAATGCCGCCAAGATCGAGCTTCGAAGCGCTGCCAGCGATGGACAATGAGGCGAGATACCATGCGTTCGTGGTCCCCTTCTCGGTGAAGAAAAGCCGCTTCTTGAACGTCCAGACAAATGACAGATCGTCACTGCTCACGCCTGTGATCGTGGGGGTAGACCATGCCGAGCCGTTATAATTTCTGACATCATCGGTGCCATTCGCCATGACCAGATAGACACCACCGCCGGCCGGGAACTGGACAGAGGACCAATACCCGCCATTGAGGCCGCTCACGTCTGGAGAAACTTCTGCATCGGGGTCGGATACGCCGGCTGGCGTCACGTCGTAGATGGCGCTGGCATCTGTTGCGAACAGCTTTTGCACCGTCTCAGTTTCGTAGGTCGCAAGATAGGTGGCCGCGACACCCGAATCGCATGTGGCTCGTTTGATGGAGCCAAGGCGCATCCGAATGCCTTCAGCTGTGGGGAAGCCATTATCGAGGACTTCGGCCCCGAACGGGTCGCCAGACGCAAGCGCCTCATTGCGCACCCAGCCCTTTTTCGGAGCGGGGAACACCTTGGTTTTCGAGGTCTGCCGCGTGGTCCGCGATGAGCCGGCTGTCCGATCATAGAACATGGTCGGACTTTCGATAAATCACCGCGAAAGAGGCAGGGATTTGGCTAGGATGAGGGGATCACATCAGGCACAGGGACCCGCATCGGAAGACCAGGTTCCTTGTCGCTGAAGCAGATGGTGCGCTTGCCTCGGCTCTCATTGGCGAGACGGGCAAGCTTTGCCTCATACTCGTTCATGATATCCTGGTACGGGAAGCCCTTGCGCTTCTTGAAACGCCAGACACAGCCGAGCCGGATCAACTCGTCCGGCAGCAATAGCGTGTCGTCCACCGTGGCCCATGTATCGGCAGGATTGCCGCCCGACCGGAGCCAGTTCTGCGCAACATAGGAAACGGTGATAGAGGCCCCGGTTTCGAGCGGGCGATAGAACGAGATATCGAACCCGGAACTATCGTCGCCAGACGTGCGGTAGAAGCGCTCGCCACCGGCAGAACCATAGAGCTTCAAAGCGGTCCATGCGCCATTTGAGACGACAGGAATGGTGGAGCGGCGCGTCCGGGTGGTCTCAAACACCGTCTCATCATCGAATGTGAGGCGGCGGAAATCAGCCGGGAGGTCATAGGTCTCGGCATCTGTCCCTGCAAGAACCGCGTCCTTGGTGACCGGATCGGGCCAATCCACCCGATCCAGAAGCTCGCGCGCCGTAATGCGAAGAATGGAGTGGAATTCGGCATAGGTCCGAGTCGTGGCAGCCGAAATCCATGAATTCGGCACAGAAGTGGCGCATTCGAGCGCCACGTCATCCATGACTTCGGAAACCTTGCTCACGCCGCTTCCTTCTCAGCCTTCTTGGCCTTGCCGCCTGTCTTTTCTTCCAGAAGCTCCATCGCCGCCGCCAACTGCTCCTGAAGCGCGGCATTGCTGGCTTCAAGGTCGGACAGCCGCGTAGCTGTGGCGTTCTGGTCGTAAGCGTCGATAAACGCCTGCGCCTGTTCCTTCAGGTTGCGGACGCCGGGAAGCTGGACACGGCCAATCATCGTGTCGGTGATAGCCGCAACCTGCTCCACGGTCTTGATGCCGACAGCCTGGAATGCCTGTATCTGGCCCGCGTCGAGCAACTGCCACGACGCGAGCGCCGTGCCGTCGAGCGGGATTTCCTTGCCTTCTTTCCACGCCTTGTAGGCCGGTTCGATCTGCGCCCACATGTGGGTCATCGCCGCCATCTTGACACCCTGCTCGTCGCTCTGGAGGAACTCCGGCGGCCTCAGCCAGTCAACGCGGTCGGAAATCTGCGTGTACATCGCGGCATGGGCGGGCGAATACATCACCCAATCAACCTTGCGATCACGTTTGCCGGTCGAGCGGTTAAGCTCGTAGGTGGTCTTGAACCCATGAATGATAATGGTGGGCTTCTGGTCCATGATTTCGTTCTCCGGGAGGGCTGATGGGGAGGCCCGTAAGCCTCCCCGGTTGGCAAATTACTCGGGGCAGGTCAGCAAAACGATCTTTGCGTCTGCATCGACCGCTATTGCGCAGATGTGATCCGTGACAGCCGCCGACACGTCGAGCTTGCCATCGCTGGAGCCGACCGCCGTCAGGGCGTTACCGTCCGCCCCTGCCGTGAGAGCCTGACCAAGCGTGGCCGGTCCCTTGATCTGTATCCAGCCATAACCGCCATTCGGGATGACCGACTGCAAGACGCCAGCCCCCACACCCGCCGAGTCCGACAGGTCGGAGGTCACTTCCGTGACGGCTCCAGCGGAAGTCCCGGACGGGGCGTAATAGTAGGCAAAATTGCCCGCCACAGCCGCCACCGTTCCTGCTCCCTGATTGTACTTCACGAACTTGTAGACCTTGCCGTCAGGATCGGTCCACTTGTCGCCAAGGCCCCAGCCCTTGCCGGAGTTGGCGAGCGTTTCCGCCGTGAAAGTTTCAGTGATGTTTGCGCCAATGGTGCTCATGGTCGTTTCTCCTTAAGACGCATCAAAGAGAACGCCCTGGAGCGACCGGTTGGTCACCCACATGTAGCCCATCCAGTACATGGGGACCACAATAGCGTCCTGATTGGTCGGGCGTTTTTCTTCGTCCATCGTCCATTGGGCGTCACGATGCTGGGTGATGCCGATATAGTCGGTGTTGAGGAAATACGCCTTTTCAGCCGTGGTGGCGAAGTTCGCGTTGTCATCGAAAATGACATCGGCGGTCTTGTACTTCAGGCCGAGGAAGCCGGCCTTGGCCAGATCGGCATTGGCATAGCGCTGGAGCTGCTGTTCGCCCAACTCGTAGAGCGAATAGAAGTCATGGCTCATGACAATGAGGTCCGGCTTGTCTGCGCCGCGGTTGAGAGGCAGCCACAGTTTGTTCATGTCAGCCTTGAACGTCGCCGACTTCGTCGCATCGGGGGATGCCGCGTTGTTGGTGCCGGTGGCTTCGAGGAACTTGTTCTTCCAGAACGTGTAGGTACCGGAAACAATGCCGCCAACGGTGCCGGTGCCGTCCGTCTGGATGATGGACGCGAGCCCGCCAATCTGGTTGGGCAATGCGCCGTTGGAATATGCGTCGATGGAGAAGTTGTTCGCGGCGGTCTTGAGCGTGTTGTCCTTGCGGGACTTCACCAGATTGATCATGCGCTCCTTGGAGCCCATGTTCATGCGAACCTCGCGGCCCGACGCCGTGACGTGCAAGGCGGCCTGACACCAGTCGAACTTGGCCGAGGTCAGAACGTCCGAGGCAGCCGTGTTGAGGGTGTCGTAGCCCGAATAGCGCTGGTACGTACCGTTCTCGGCATATTCCAGCGGCTCGGCAGCCTCGTAGCCGCCGGAGACGGTCTTGATCTTGCCCTTCTCTTTCAGACGATTGATAAAGGCATTGTGCTTGGAAACGTTGTCAGTGACCTTGGACCCCCAGTGGCGATCCGTGGTGGTGACCATTTCCGTGAAAACGCTTGATGGCGTTGCCATGATCGATGGTTCCTTTAATTTGCCATCGCCCGTTCGTAGGCGGAGCCGAGGGCTTCAGCCTCGGTCAAAGCCCGCTCTTTCCCGGACGAATTTGATTTGACGTTGATGGAGGCGGCTTTCTTCGCCGCTTCAGTTCGCGCGGGGTCGGCGGCGGCTGCCTTGGCAGCGGCCTGCACCTTCGCCCTCACGTCGGGAAGCGCATTGATTGCCATGTCGTAGGCTGACTGGAGCACGTCCTTGATGGGCGCACCCGGCTTTGCCTCTTTCGCGAGCGTAATGAACGCCGGGAGTTGCGGCTCAACGTCAGCAAAGAACGAGTTTGCCGGATCGCTGGCAAACTGGTTCACCGCCTCCTGAGCGGCGCGGCCCTCAAAGACACGCGAAACCTGTGTTTCGATCTGCGACGGATCGGCAGCCTGTTGAAGCCTGTCCTTCAACGACGCAATCTCACGCTTCAGATCGGTAATTTCCTGCACTGGCTCAGGCATGGACTGCCCGGAAAGCTTTGCTGCAAGGGCTTGGAGCTGGCCTGTTGAGTGCGCGATGTTGATCAGCGTCCCAACAGGATCGCGCTTCAGTTCAACGGCTACAGCAGCCAGTTCAAGCGCCTTCTGGCTCACCTGCTCTGGTGCCATGCCCTTGAATGTCGGAATCGCCTGTGTCGCCTGTGCCATATGGTCAGCGAACGGCTTGACGCTCGCCAACTGCCGGCCTTGGTCAGACATGCGGCGGTGCAAATCTTCGAAATGCGGCTTCACCTTGGCCTGAAGGTCGGGAGGAAGCGCCTTCCATGCATCATCCAGCCCCGCCCAATTGGCAGGAGCCGGCGAGGCATCGGACGCGGCGGGCGCTCCATCACCATCGCCGGCCCCTTCTTCGCCCCCCGGCGAAGCCGCTTTATCAGGATTGGTGCTGACGAACTTCCCATCCTCGCCACGATCCGCCCCGTTGTTCGTCATGAGGCGATCAAAGGCAGCGCCCAACGCCTCATCTTCGGACGGACCGGCATCAACCGGTGTCTCGACAATGGCGGGTGCGGGATCAGTAATCAGGGCTTCGGCAAGGGCTTCGCTCATGTAAGCGCTCCTTCGTTTCGGGGGGCTGGTTGAAATGGATGCAGTTCACGTTTTGCCGCTAGGTAGGCGGCATGAGCCTGTTCGGCAGTATCAAAGCGGCCAAGGTGATATTGCTTTCCTCGCGCCTTGATTCTGGCGTCCCATTTGCGCTTGGTCGCGTCCCAACTCGCCCCGACTAAACCGGACGTGTTGGTCGCTGGCGTTTTCAGGTTCTGCGAGTTTTGCCAGTGCTCTGCACTTCTGAGATTTGCAAACCGATTGTCGCTTCGATTGCCATTCTGATGGTCGATGCTGTGCACCGGGAATTGACCCGTCTGATACATCCAAGCGAGACGATGCGCCGAAAAACTTTCATAACCGACACAGATATAGCGGTATCCGTCACGACCAACATTGCCAGCAAGCTTCCCCGCAAATCTCGTGTTCCAGGCCTTGCAATCGCGCTCAGTAGCGAACATTCGGGCGGAACGCTCCAACCACACAAAATCACCGCTCAATGGGTCGTAGTGCAAAAACTCCTTCAAAGCAGATTGAGTCAGCATCAGCGGTGCTCCTCGCTGACTTGAAGCCCGTGTTTGGCACAAAATTCTTTGTTCCTGAATTTCCCCCCTGTAGGGGACGGGAGTTCGCGGGCATCGATGCAATTGTTGCGCTTCAAATCCTCGCGGCGGGCGGACCTAGAGCCGATTACGCGTCCATCGATCGGAGACTTGTATTCGGGAATGTCCGAGAGAACGAAGGGCGTAGTTATCCGCTCGCGCTTCGGCAGGATCATTTCCTTGCCGGTGCGCTTGTCGAAAAAACTGCCGTCTCGCCAAACGTAAATTCCCATGAGGCGAACGTGCTATGGGCTATGCGAAAGAGGCAGGGATTTGGCTATGCGGCAAGGAGCAGGATAGTCAGAAGATCGTCCTCCTCCTGCTGGCGCTGGGTGACTATCTGTTCAAGTTCGAACAGGATTTGGGCTGTAGTGTCGAGCATTGAAGCCAATTCGCGTGAGCGCGCGGCTATCAACTCGGCCTGTTCTTGTTTGATGGCGTCCTGAAGGGCTTTGAGAGCCTGTGCGGCTTCTTTTCTGTCTGTCCTTGGAAGCGCCTTGACCTCGACCTTCGCGGCCTGAACTGCCTGATTTGCCTTTCGGGTCTGGTATGTGTCCAGATCAACGGGATTGCCGTCCTTGTCCACGTAGATGATGGGGCGCGGAATGACCCCGCCAGGTTGGCGTGGCTGCTCTGTCTGCCCACCATCAACCACCGCGCCAAAGAACTGGTTATCGTTGGCGTAAAGCTGCCCTGTGATGGTCTGCGGCGTGTTCGGCTGGCTGATCGAAGCCGCGAAGAACGTATCCGCGTCTGTGTAAAGCGCTCCGCTGATTGCATAGCTGGTCGAGACAGCCGCGGCGTACAAAGCATCAGCGTCCGCGTAGAGCGCACCTGAAATGGTGTAGGATGCGCTTACCGTCGAGCCATAGAATGCGTTGGCATTGCTGAACAGCGCGCCGTCGATGTTCTGTGGGGCTCCTGCCTGCCCTACCGTGGCAGCATAGAAGCTGTCAGGATCGGTGTAGAGCGAGCCAGCAATGTTGACAGCGCCACGGCCTACAGTCGCCGCGTAGAATGCATCTCCATCAGTAAAGAGTGCCCCGGAAATCGTGACTGTGCCGGGGGCAACCGTTGCGGCGTAGAATTGCGCCGAATTGTCGAAACGCGCGCCTGTTATCGCGTATGTCTTGCCAAGCGTTGCGGCATAAAACGTGTCGGCTTCGCTATACAGCGCGCCACTGATGTTTACCGAACCGCGCCCGACTGTAGCGCCATAGAAGCTGTTTGTGTTGGTGAACAGGCTTCCGGTAATCGACTGCCCACCGCCACCACTCGCCACCTTGAAGGCGATGATGAGACCGGATGCGCTCGTTACGTCGATAGTTGACGTGCCCGAGGTCGAATAGGACGTAGATCCGTTCGCTGTGACCGAGCGCGTTGCAAGCGATGCCGTGGTGTTGGTGCCACTCGGTCCCGAGCCGATGCTGTCAACGGCGGTGAATGAGTTCGTCCAGCCGGTGACTGTATTACCTGCCAGCGTCCCGGAGTTGCGATTGAAATTGACCGCCGCGACAACAAACCGTTCGCCCGCTGTCGGCGTTAATGCAGGCGTTGAATACGTCTTGCTCGTCCCGGTGGCGTACTGGCCGTTCGATATGTCGTAAGGGCTTCCATCCAGCCCCGATACTTCCATCAGCACCCATGATGACGGGCTTGCAGAACCAATGGTGTACTGGAATGAATTCGAACCACCAGCAGCAGTCTGCCACCACAGATACGAGCCATGGAACGTCTGTTGTTCCATGCCAGTTTCTTGTGACCAACCGGCATTTGGCGTCCCGTTGTAGTCATCAGCTGCAATGCTAATGACGATTCTATTGCCGTTGGTAGGCGGCGTCGCAAACGACGCCGTTACCGTGGCAGAGGTAGATGTTCCCTTCGCTGATTGGACAATGGTCGCGGCCATGGCTTAGAGCGCGAAGATGCCGCTCGCATTCCATGTAATCGTTATTGAGCCGCCGTTGGGCGTGACCGGCAAGCCAGTCTGACCGGTGTCGATATAAGCAACCAGTCGCCATGTCGTGTTGGCACCGGCATTCTTGCGGTAGATCACCAACGCCTCGACCGAGTTGCCCGATACCGCGCTGAACGTCACGTCACCACCATCGACAACGCCGCCTGTCAGCGTGGGCGTGGTGATTTCCTGATCGGTCCCGACGACGCCGGAAAGGCTCGAATAGAACTCGTGGGAGCTCGAGTAGGTGTAGGTGCCGGTATCCACCAATGCCACATAGAGGCCGGTCGTTCCTGACCCTGTGATGGCGCTGTTTGCCGAGCCGTTGAGCAGCGCTTCCTTGTATTTGGGATAAATTGCGTTTGCCATATCAGTTCACCATCGCCTGAATGCCGACAGGCTTGCCGGCTGCGTCCTTCACGATCTGCTTGGGTGCGAGTTGGGCCTGTGCCAGATTGTTCAATCCCTGCGCTATCGCCTGATTGCCCTGCTGCATGGCTTCGGCAACAGCCGTGATTGCCTGTGTCGATGCCTCGCGCTGGGCTGCCATCTCGGCTATCAGCCCACCCATGATTTCCTCATTGGGCAGGCCCATTTCGGCGCGCTTGCCGTCCGTGTCAGCCTTGCGCGATTCCATCGCCTGGGTGTGCCTGTCGCCCTCAATCTGGCGCTTCTGATCGAACTCTACCGAGCGTTGGTTTGCGGCAACGAACATCTCCTGCATCTTGAAGCCGTGCTCCTCGCGCTTCATCTGCATGGTTTCCTCGCGTTCCTTGGATTTGGCCGCGAAGTCCATTTCCTTCATCTGGCGATCTGCCTGCATGTCAGCCTGCTTCATCGCCATTTCCTGCTTTGCCTTCTCGGCTTCAGGATTGGGCTTTGGTTTCTTGCCGGCCTGCTCCGCCATGAGGCTGAGTTCTTCCAGCGCATCCTCGGCTTGCTTGCCAAGGTTCCAATTGCGAGCGAACGCCGTGTAAATCGCAGCTATCGGCTTGGCCATCGCTGGATCAGACTGGATGAGCGGACCCATCGTGGCGAAGTACTGGCCTGTCCCTGTCATGAATTCGGCCATCTCGCCCTTGATTCGGGTAGTGTCGGCTTTGACCGTCGAGTCGCTCTCGATATCGACGCGGTAGTAGGCCAGCGTCTTTTCAGTCAGCATTGCCTCGATATCCGGCGTTATCTCAATGCCGGTCATATGCTGAAGCGTTTCTTTCGAGAACTTCGTGGTGATGATTTCCGCAGCGATGATGAACAGGTCGCGCACAAGGCGTTGGATAAGCCGCTGCATCTTCTGGATGCGAAGCGAGCCCCATTGCGTCTTGATCTGCTGTGCCGTGGCTGTCTCGCCGGCATTGGACGCACCACGCACAATGTCGCTGATGCCGGTTAGCTCATAGATCGCCTGCTTGA
Source organism: Mesorhizobium sp. FG116 (assembly GCF_057809835.1). Taxonomy (NCBI): domain Bacteria; kingdom Pseudomonadati; phylum Pseudomonadota; class Alphaproteobacteria; order Hyphomicrobiales; family Phyllobacteriaceae; genus Mesorhizobium; species Mesorhizobium sp. FG116. The sequence continues at coordinate 46,345 of NZ_JBMDKS010000005.1, read as the reverse complement.
TCTGCTCGCGCTGGGCGTACAGTTCCTTCAGGACGATGATGGCCTTTTCGACGGGCCACCACATGATGGCCTTTTCGATGCCGCCGGTCTGGGCCAGCCCCTCAAGGTTCTTTGCCGCGACCAGTTCGTTGTCATCAGCCTTGGAGAGCAATTCCACATCGGTAAGGTCACCTGCCACAAGCCCCCTCACCTTCAGGCCACGCATAATCGCGTTGATGCGCTTTGTGGTCAGGTCGAGTTCGTCGGCAAGCTTCTTGTAGATGGCAAACGGGCAAGTCGGATCGAGACGACCTGTCAAGGTAATCGGCTGGACGGGAGCTGGTATGGGATAAAAGCTGGTCAAGCCCAACGGGTCAGCTTCCCGCTTGATGATCATCCCGTCGCTCTCGCGAACAAACAGGACTTCGCGATTGGGATCCTTGCACCAGATTTCCCAAACGATGATATCGTCTTCCTCGTTCTCACGAACGGCAGCGTCGGGCGTCACTTGCGAGGCAATGAGTTCCTTGTCACCGAAGCGCTCGGCTTCCTCGGCTGGCATGGAATGACGAAACGCCATCCACGGCAGGTCATTCCACCGCTTTGCCGGCCCTCGCCGGAAATCGCGCCAGCTTATGGCCTCGAAGGAAAGTTGTTCATTCGCTCCAGCATCATCGACATGGAGCCGGACACGAACAATGCCACGCCCAGACAGAAAGGCGTCCTGAGCGCAGCTTTCAACCTCGCTGTCCAGCTTGTTGTCATCGATCTGGACCGTGATCGAGCGCTCTAGCAACGTGCAGAAGTCGCGCACCGACTTGATGCGTTGCTGCTGCATCTGTGCCTGTTGCTGTGCCTGCTGGAATGCAAGCATGGCCCTCGGATCGACCTGCTGCCCTTCCTGCTGTAGCGGCGGGTCGGGCATCTGAGGCTGTGGCAAGGAATTGCGGCTGCGCACATCGGGGACGGGCGTGGAATTGTAGATAGCCGGGACAATCGTCTCGACATTGGAATGCAAGATGTTGAAGTCGTAGACCTTGCCTTCGGCCTTGGAATTGCGATTTGCCGAATAGGCTTTCTCAGCCGCTTCAGCATCCTTCATCCAGTCGTCTTCGCGCTTTTCCGATGCCCGAATGCGGCTCAGCCACTTGTTGCCAAGCTCAAGTAGCTGCGCGCCCTTGTTCTCGCTCTCGGATTGCGTCTCGTCCATGACTGGACAATCCAAGAGCGGCGGCGAAAGAGGCAGGGATTTGGCTTACGCCCGCCACCTGAAGTACATGCGATCTGTCGCCCTAGACCAAGCTGCCCAAGCCTCATCACTAGCCGAGCCGGACAGAACGCCAATCAGCCCTTTCGCTAGGGCATCTACGCGCTTATCCCTCTCTTGCAAATCGAACAGGCCGTACCCGGCTGCAAACCTTTTTATTTCCTCGATGGTGGCTTTCCCGCAGTTCGGTGACTGCTTGAGTCTCGCATAGGTAATGCCATTGTCGATAAAAGCGCGCCTCAGCAATTCGTCATCGGCTAATCCATCGCCCCGATACCCGCCCAGCGCCGTTCTTGCTCTTATGCTCAGTTGTCGGTGTTCACTCACGTTCGCGTCTCCTTCTTACCATCGCCTCAACAGCCGCCTTCACGTCCATGTTGCCGGAAATGACGCCGCTTGGCGTGGCTGTGTATTCGAGTTCCTTGGGCTTTGGCGGCTCTTTCAGCGCGGGTTGCGCATCCCTCCACGCCAACGACAAGTAGCGGAAGGATGAGCCAATGTGCTCAGCCCAATCTTTGACCGGGTTCTCACGAAAGGTTTTTAGCTCATCGTCCCACTCTCGGCGGTAGTTTTTCAGGCCGTCAATACCCAGCTCGCAACGGCCAGCATCAAATTTGGCAATCTTGATTGTCTGCCTGCCGGCATTGATGCCATCAGCAACGCTGACCTTCGCAACACGCCGAGGTCGGCGACCTAGCAGTTTCAGGGTGTCAAAACGCGTCCTGGTAGTCCCCCATTCCGTCACCAGAATATCATGCGGAACGTAGTCGTTACCCTTGTAACCCTTGTCATCGAGCCACTTGACCCATTGCTCAAGGTCGTCGCTTTCCGGGCGATAAAAATCGACTATGTGCGGCGTACCGTTGATGACTTGGAAGCACCAGATTGGATTGTTGACAGCCTTGCCCAAGTCCCACGCGGTGTGAACCGGGTGGGACCAGTCGATATCCAACTCAGTGATCCGCCCGCTACGTTCGGCAGCGTTCACTTCTGACCCCCAATAGGCACCAACCATGGCCCCAGCAAACGAACAGTAGAATTCCTGCTCCACCAGCATATTGGCTACGTCTTGGCCGAACAGAGATTCGTACTCCGCGCGCTGGTCTTCAATCGCCTCTGGAGTGATGGCCTTTGTGTCCGCCGCAGTCAGCAATTGAACGAACCATCTTGGATCGCCCTTGAATCGGTCGTACATCGACTTGACATGATTGTTTCCGCGCGGCGTGGTGATGAAGGACGACCATCCGCCGTTTTCGGCCATGATTGGGGCGAGATAGGCCCATGCCATCGGGTTGGCCAAAGCCCATTCGGAGCCGGTCAGACCTACCGGCGGCGTTCCTACAAGGGCGTTGTAGTTGTCCGATCCGACAACCTGCCATGTAGAATTGTTCTTGAAGCGGATGAACATGTCCGTTTCGCGGGTGTTGGCGCGGATTTCATGAGGGAATGCTTCGTCTATTCGCCTCTTGCCAGTGTGCGGGTTAACCGCATCCCATATAGCCTTTCTGGCCTGAGAATATTCAGGCAGCATATGCCAGTAGGTACCCACGCGGTTGAACGCCCCGACTGCATGCATGCGAAGATTGATGTCATCCTTGCCTGCCCTGCGATGCCAGATGAGCAACTGCCTGTTGCACCCACTCAGCCAGCTATTCCACGCCGGAAGCTGATAGTCGCGCGGCGTCCAATTATGAGGAAGGTTGATTTCCACGCTGCACCACGTTGATTGTCAGTGTGCCGCTCGCTTCGACTTCCTGTTTGTCGCGCCAATCATCCCCGGCAGCGTTCTTGAGGGCGAATATCGAGGATGTGACGACTGGTCCTTGGTCCGCCGATAGCAGTCTGCGCTCAAGGAAAAGCTGCCTTTTGGACCGAGCAAGCTTTATAGTGTCCGCAAATTCAGGGTGTGCCTCTTCCCACTCGTAGACGCGCTGCCTGTGAATGCCGAGTTCAGCAGCCGCAGCAGCCAGCGAAAGCCCGGTTGCCATCAGCTGCAGTATCTCTTCGCCATATGCCGGCTTGAAGTCCGTTGGCCTCCCGCGCTCAGCCATCACTCGCATTCCTTCAATCTGATCTGGACAAGGCGCACATGCACATTAAGCCGGTCGGCAATCTCCTGCTTTGAGAAGCCTTGCCGATGCAGTTCGGTTATGTGCGCTCGCCTGACCTTTGCCATCATGGTTCGCTTGTCTTCGCGGCTCGCAGCTCTGGCGTCTCCATCGCGACGGCCTGCCTTGAGGTAATTGCGCACCGTATCTGGCGAAATATCCAGTGAAGCAGCGATTTCATCGATTGTGCGCCGCTCCCACCACATGGTGAGCGCCTGGTTCTTGCGCCTGAAAACAAGAGGATGGACCTTGCCGCTGTTCCGCGACGAATAGGCGTAGAACGGCGTCGATGGCCGATATGTCTTCTTCCTGTCTGTCATCGCCGCTTTCATCGCGTATAGCTCCCCTTGATGCTTGTCCCTACGTGGAAGCTCTGGCAGCGCCGGCAGTAGTAGACTTCCTCGCGAAGCCCCTTCCGGCGCATTGCCTTGGCATCGTGGCTGGCATGGTTCCATGATGCGTAGTTCTTCTTTCCACATGCGATGATCGAAGGTGCCGCCTTCATGCTGTCCCTCGTGCTAGTTGCCGGTCAAAAGCCGCTTCAAGTCCCATCTGGCGTCCGCTTGCCGAATGCGTCTCGACCGATCTGCCGCGCTGTCTGCGAGCATCCGTTGCTTGTGGACTGGCGATACAGACCGCAGGGAATCCAGCCTGAAACGCTCACCCTGCTCGAGCGCATAGAGGCGGTTCATTCTGTTGTTGTGTTCGGCCTGCGGGTCGCTGCCAGATATGATGGCTTTGAGTTCCTTGATTCGGCCGAATTTCCAATCTTCTCCACCATCCATGCCTGCAACTTTTTGGTTGAGTGACGGATAGCCAGGAATAGGAGGCGCAAGGCTCGCTATGTTGTCTACCATCCCAGCAGCTAGCTTTGGCCCTGCTACAGCAGCACCACCGAAGATGCCGAGGAAACCACGTCTATCCATTCCCTTGATGTTCATCTCCGCCTCCTATTGCCCTGAGCGGATGGCGGCGGCGAGCATGTGCCTGTCGCCAATCTCGTAAACGCGATGCGTCTCGCAAATCTTCGCCGCTTCCTCCCGTCCGCGCTTCTCTGCCTCGTAAAGCGCCCTGCTGACGACATAGATGCTGCCCTGAGATGCGATGCCGTCTATGTCCTGGATGAGCTTGGCCGCCCGCTGCATCAGTTCTTCGGTGAGCCAGTCGTTCCCCATCACCCCTGCTCCTTGTCTTCTGAGAGGGCGGCGGGCCGGTCGTCGTCACCCGTGCCGCGCTGTTCATAGGCTATGAGGAAGGCAAGGCAGCACGACGCATGCCACAGGTGCGAGTATCCTGTCTCGGGGTCTGCCTTCTGCCCGCTCCACCATGCCCATAAATGGCGCATGAGGGCCCCGAAGCATCGGCTCCATTTGAGCCCTCGCTCCCAATTCCGGTCAGCGTATTTCTTGGCCCCGAAAGTAAGGACCGCAGATGTAGCCGTGATCAACTCAGGCGGCAAAAGCTCCATGCGGATTTTAGCCGCATCGTCCTTCCAGCCGACTTCCTCTACCTTTCCCATGTGCTGGTCCTTTCAACGCGCCGGTGGCAGAACGCGGCCCATCCTGGCGCGCTTCTCGGGATACTTGTCTCGATTGTGAAGGACCGTCGTGTGGTCCTTGCCGCCCATGAGGCGACCGATCTGCGACAATGAATGAGGCGTTAGACGAGCCGCCCAATAGGCGATGAACTGCCGAACGAACACGATGTCGGCATGGCGGCGACTGCTGTAAATCTCGGCGCGGGTCACATCGAATAGCTTGCAGGCCCGCCGTTCAATTTCGCGGTATGAATGCTGGTGGCGATATCCCCTCATTCTCATCTCTGCCGCTACAGCCTCGGCCTGCTCTGCTGCGGCGCGTCTGATTACGGCGATAGCTGCGGCTTCAGCCATACGAGCTTCGTAAAGCTCACGCTGCCGTTTGACCCGCTCTTGCCGTTCGGCCTCTAGCTTGTCGTAGTTGCGGGCCATAATGCCCCGCTCTGTGTTCTTGAATGACGCTATGAACATGATAATCACCTGACTCCCAGTTTCTTGAAATTCGACGGGACCGGCTGGTCCGGTATCGCGTCGATCAGTTCGTCCGTCATGCCGTAGCGGGCGCGGATATCTGCCCGCTCGGCTTCCTCGGCTTCGTCCTTCTCGCTGGTGTAGCCGGCGCAGAATTTCCGATAGGCTTCCTGCTGGCGAGCGATGGCCTCTGGTGAGCGCTGCACGATGGCGTTGTTCTCTCGCCGCTCGCGGATATACCGCTCTTCCCGGTACTCGCGTTCGCGCTGGTGCTCGTGCCATTCCATCGCTTTGTCGCACTGGATGCGCAGTTCAGGCGGGCTCGGAAAAAATGCATGGCCCAAACCTCCCTTGAGGATGGCTTTGACGGCCTCGGAAAGCCCGTGGCGGGTAACGCCATCCAAGGCGACGAAGTACCCTGCCTCGCTGATTTCAACGGTGTCCGTTTGCCGCGATGGCAACGAGTTCAAGGACGCCAGGGCCTTGAGCTTGTCCTGATCCGAAGCTTTGGCCCAAACGTCGATCTGGTTCGTCGGGAGGTTCATGGGTGGTTTGTCCGGTTTCGAGGCGATGAATGGCGAGTTCCGCTACGGTGCGCGGCTTTCGCGGCGGTGCTGTCGATTGGGGTTTTGAAACAGCCGGAATGTTGCGCCGGTACCAGACACGCCAGGTTGCCGGCCAATCGAGTTTCAAACCGCCGGCACCGGGCTTTGAGCGCCAGTAATCGCAGAAGCTTCGCGCCTGACGTTCGGCTTCGAGGCGTGGAACGCCCTCGGACACAGCGGCTTCGATGTCAGGACAGAAATCGTCGGGGATGCGAGAACCACGGGAGGGGCGAGCTGAAGGCGAGGCAACCTTCTTTTCTTCCTTTCCAGTTATCTCTGTAGTTTGGAGATTATCCTCTCCGCGCGTCACGCCCGCCTCATGCGAGGAAACGGTCACAGTGACATCACGTGACGTCACGTGACTTGCATCCTTTTCACGCTTCCTTGCTTGGCGTTCCGCGTCCGATTTCCGGCGCTTTTCGAGCGCGTCAGCCTGCTGTTCTTCCCATGCCTGAACCGTCTGCATGATGACGCTGTGCGGCACCTTAGCAGCGATGAGCGGGGCTATGATGGCGCTAAGCTTCACCGAATTACCTCCACGTCTATGCCGTTGAAGGCGCGCATCAGCTTGCGCTTGATCTTGAAAACGTCCGTCTCGACGCCTTTCACATCAATCACGCGAAAGCGGTCCTGCTCATGGTCCCAGAAAGCGGCGTCTGCGACATAGACGCAGATCAGTTCCCCTTTGGGCCCGAGTATCTGGAAACGGCGCTGTAGCTCCAGCCCGCCGATCTTGCCGGCCTTCTCAAGCTGGATCAGCTTTTCGCAGTGCTCAGCTTCCTTTATGCTGGCATAGCGTCTGCCATTAACGACAACGCGCTTGTTCTTATACTTCGACGGTTTGGCGGGCTTCGGGAGCGCCCTCGCCTCGGCTGCGCTCATGCGTTCCTGGTTCATGCTTGCCTCGCTTTTGACCGTGCAGCGTGCTTGACCTTGGCAACCGCTATGATGGCTGGGCGGACTTCCGGTTCAGCGGAATCGTAATCAAAGCCACGATGCCCATTCAGGTACGGGAGCACGGCGCGCGGCAGCAGTTCCCAATTGTCTGGCGCGGTGTTCGTCCTGTCGCCATCGAGGCACTTGAGGAACATGCCGGCAGGCACAGGGCCATTCTGCTGCTCCCAAAGCCAACGGTGTTTCAGGACATAGCGGCGCTCGAAACCAGTGTGAGGGTTGACCTCATCGACGCTGATTTCGACATAGCCATCTTTGGAAATCCGCTCATGTCCGAGATAATTGGCGTTGTGCGGTAGATTGCCTTTCCGAAACTGGTTCCGGCGCGCGTTGGGATGACGGCCACCAGTACCCGGAGCGCATTTCTTGCCCTTGTTCGGCGGAACCTGCCCTTTAACAAAGCAGCCAGTCCGGCCCGTAGACCAGCCTTTGCGCTTGCGTAGGGCATGGAGGTTTTTTGCCGACACGTCGTCACGCGAGAACGCCACACAAAATGCGCGGTGATATTCGCTAATGACGAGCGTGCGGTTGGCTTCCAGCCATGCCAACTCATCCGCCGAGTATGGGATATAGACGCCCTTCATGTGCCGGCCGCCTTGATGAGCGGGCGTATCGGCCTCACTTGTGCATCCTCGCCAGTCGGGGTGGTCGGAGGCGATATCATCGGCAGGGACGATGCAAACCGGTCGCCATGAACAGCTATGAGCGTCACGGCTTTGAGGGACAGGTCAGCGTTGCGGATGATCTGCTCGCTGACTGCAACGATGGCATCGGCGCGCTTCACTTCCTGCTCGATCTGCTCGGATGACAGGCCCTCGTCGGTCAGGCGTTCAAGCTGGCCGAACAGGTGATTGTTCAAATCGAGGAGCCGGTTTTTCAAACCACCACCCTCCACGCCAGATAGGCCAGCGGAGCCGTTGCCAGAGCCATGAGGATTACAAGACGGAGTAAGCCGGGGGAGATGGGTTCAGGGGCGTTCATTTCGCGGCTTCCTTCTCAGAAGCCTTGCCAGCAACAGCGTCAGCAAAGCGCACAAGCGCCGTATCAGGAGCATGCTTTGCCCTCTCGTTTTCGTAGGCGCGGTCAGCGAGGTCGCAGGCGGCGCGGTATGCGTTGAAAATCGCGAAGAATGCCGAAGTCGGCATATCACCCACTTCACGGTAGCGGAGCCGGTGAAGCCACGTAGCCGGGACGCCATAAAGACGCTCGGCTCTATGCATGGCAGCGTCCACAGTATCGCCGGGGCCTCGATGGGCCTTGTGTACGATGAAGTCGGCCATCGACTTGGCCTCATTGACATACGCGACGCTCATTTTGTCGAATCCTTCAACGCCTTTGTCGGACATTTCATTTTTCTCCTGTCAGTGTGTTGTCCGTACACACCAGCAGCTAGGCCCAAAGCTTGGGCGGAAAAGGTAAGGACTTGGAACGACTTGACTCGATAACGCGCAGAGCTTTGGAACGGTGCAAGCGCGCTATGGAGGCGAATAAACAGGTGTCGGGCGACCTTGACGGCCCGAAGGATAAAAAGCCGGAGCGGAGCGCTGATGACGCTCAACACCCCGGCAGTTACCGCGCGGGAGGCGTGCGCGGATTGGAATTGTATGCGGGCGAGTTGGGGTGTTTCGAGCACCGGATAGATGCAACGATGCGCTCGCCCGCTACCAACGCGGATACGAACCGTTACGAGTTCACGAACACCGGCTATTCCGTGAGGGTGCGTTTTGCCGGAGACGCACGTTGGATTGATTTGCGCGCTGTCCCTCGTCGCGCATGGCTGGGCGGGGGCGATCCCTTGCCGCGTCCGTCCAGCCGCCTCCTGATTGCGCAGAACGATAATCGAGGTCATAGCAGCCACGCCCCCAAGGCGAACGCAGCCGACAGCATTACAAGCCCGACTAGAGCAAGAAGCCATTTGTAGAACCGGATTTCCTCGTCGGAAGGCCCCCACATGGCGCTATTCCATTATCGCCATGCCGCAAGCTCCTTCACAGGACATGCGGAAATGGCCGTTATAGGAGCTGATGGCGCCGTGGATGTGCTTACCGCATCGCGGACAAACGCAGCGGGCGCGGCTGAGCCGCTTCTTGTTCATGACTTTCTTGAACTTGACCGCCGTGTCGATAACATCGCGGATGCCGTCAATCAGCGACCCGCTGGCAGGGGCTTTTTGTGTCCTTTCGCTGCTCACGCTGCGCCCTCCTGCTCCTTGCGAGCGGACTGGACTTCGGCAGCCGTCATGTTGGTGGAGCTAACGCCGTTTCTGGCCCCTCGGAGAGCCATCACCAGCCAGTCAATCATCACATGTTCGGGGCAGTTGATTTGAAGGATATTTCCGCCAATCAAAATCGCGGTTCCGCCAGCAATGCGAACGATAGACGCGTGCTGACAATCCTCTATGAACTGCGTGCGCGCCTGCTCCGCCGCCTTCTGCCAGTCGATAGCCGACTGCGCGTTCATCTGGTGTATGAGATTGTTTATGTCGTGGCTCACTGCGCACCCTCCTTGCGAGCGGGGGCGGCTCCGAAGATGTCGGCCAGATCGGGACGAAGCTCTTGAGGGGGGATGCCGGTGACAGCTGCGATGGTGGGAACTTTGTCGGGCGAAACCCGCCTTGTCCCGGCTTCGTATCGGTGCCACTGAACGCCACTAACCCCGACGAGCCTTCCAGCTTCATCGAGGCTTAGAGATTGTCCGTTCCGCCATGTCCTGAGGTTTTCCATTTCGTGAAATTACCAGATTGGCAATTCCAGTCAAGCACTCATATTACCAGATTGGACATTCGCTAGCGGAAAGGTTCCTCGTACGTTTAGGAAATGGCTGCCAAAGATGACGAACCCACCGAACTCCCGCCTCTCTACATCCGAGAGTATATGAGGGCTTTGGGCGTAACTGGAGAGAAGCTCGCGGAGCAGATGGGCACCACCCCGGCGACGGTATCCCGCTTGCTTAATGGCAAACGCCAGATGACGGTGGCGTGGCTCTACGCATTCTCGAAGGCGCTCGGCGTTTCTATCGAAAATCTATTCCGACGCCCTGGAGCCATATCCTTCAAATCGCCCGAGACCGATTTGCGATCCGCATTACTGGCGTTCGGTGTTGACGGCTCCCAACTGGATAGAGCCCTTGGCGTAATAAGAGGCGGCTTTATCAAGGCACCCGAGGGTTCACCAGAACAAACCCCGTCTGATGATCAATCACCACCTGCCAGTCACCCCCATGGATCAGAGCCATCGCGGTCGAAATCTGTGCAGCGTACCTCTTAACGGCCATCCTCGGATCGACGGGCGGCCCTGCCCCTGCGGCTTCTCTAAGCCCTGCAATGATTTCATGGTTCCGCGACTTATAGCGCGGCGCAATCCTATGCCTGATGCTCATTTCGCCCTCGGGTATTCCAAAACCCATACAAGCTGGAATCGTTAACGGCGTCAAGAACACAACGGGAACATCGTTACCGCCTCCGGGCGGCTTTTTTGTGCGCGCGATTCGGAGGGTGGCGGCGTCCCGCGAAAATAATTACCGGATTGGCAATTTCATGCTTGACCTCCGATTACCAATTCGGTAAGTTGCTCTCTAACAACAACACACCCGTTGGAGAGAGAGCATGGGACGCGAACTCATCAAGACAACCGATCTGGGCAAGGACTGGTTTGTGAACCAGTGGTCGGACGGATCAATGACGTTCCGCAATACGGAAATCGGCATTCGCATCGATCTCCCCGTCGAAAGCGCTGATCTGCTGAGCGAGATTTGCAAGGCCGCAAAAGCGAAGGCTCATTCGTGATGACCTCCCCCATTCATGGCGCAGACCCTTGCTACCGGATGGAGCGCGCCCGCCTCCTGTCAAATATTCTTTGCAACAAGCGACTTGAGCGCAGGGGCTTTGATACCCGCCCGCGCGGATGGCATGAACTAGGAAGCAGATGCGTCCAGCGTCAACTTGCTTCCTTCCGGGCAAACTGGACCGGGTACGCAGGAGCTTCGTCATGACCCCCATTCATGGCGCAACGCTCGCCACCACGTTCAGCGACCTGACTTCGGCCCTGTCGGCAATCTCAAAGCCAAGCTCATTCGACGTGTTCGTGTCAGTGCGCCGGTTCGGCCCGAATATCGCCCGCCCGATCAAAATCCTGTTCCGCTCGGAAGCCTACTACTGGGTCAATGAGCGTGAGCTTGAACTGCTCCGCGCCGGTCGCCTTCCCGAAGATATCGGCCTTGAGCCTGTCGAGGAGGATGAGTGATGCGCACCCGTCATGAAGCTCAAATCAAGCATCTGGACACATGGTCCGGCAACGAGTTCGACCGCGCCTTGTCCCGCGTCATCCTTGGATATCGCAGCCCGCTCGAATTCTTCACCGACGAACAGATTGCGGAAATCCGCGCCGAAATGATCAAGCGCGAATGGTTCCGTCACAAGCTCAATCGCGAGAACCGCAAGCGTCTCGCCAGCAATGGAAAGGCCGCGTGATGCACGATATCACTTTCCAGAAGGCGATTGAAAACGCCGAGCACCTCAAGGCACTCGGTCATACTTCGGTCTATCTCTACGACCGCAATAGCGACACTGAATTCCCTTGGCAGTTTGCGACCAACGTCGAAGCCGGCGGGTCTTACCGTCTATCTGGCCCGGCTAGTGCAAAGATAACAGCCAAGCATCCGACCGGGCTGGAATTCGAATGGTCAGTTGATTTCGAAGGTCGTGACGCCAACGGCAAAAGCGTGAGCCTCTTTGACCGTGACCATCTGCGGGACGTGATGCGCAAGCTCCCAAAATCGGCGCGTCTCGAGTTTGGCAATCTGCTGAAGGGGAAAGTCCTTCCTGAACTTCGCAAGCGTACCAGTGAGATCCGGCAGGCGCTCAACGATCAGCAAGATAGCCAAGACCTAGTTCTCGGGCTGATCGCCTTCGCTGAGGATGAAGCGTGATGGATCGCCTCTGCACCTTCCTATTCGCTCACCATCCATTCGCAACCGTAGCCGCCTGCATGCTCTTCGCAGCGGCGTATCAGGGGAGCGGGCTGTGAGCGCCCTCGCAACAGAGTTCACCCGCTGCCTCAACACCATGAGCCACAGCCGCGCGGGATGGGATTTCCAACTCCCGCCAGCACAGCGCGCCGAAGAAAGCCGCGCCGAGAAACAGGCGCTGGAACGCGCCCGCTCCATCTGGTCCGAACATCCCGACAAGCAAGACGAGCTTCGAGCGGCTTTCACCGCTGCACGTCCGCTCGCTACGATGAGCGAAATCACCCGGAGCGCCCCATGACACAGCATGACAGGGCGGCACCGCTCACACGATGGCTTGTCGTTCTGGTGACGGCTGGCCTCTCCCTAGACGAAGCCTTGGCAATCGTCTCAAGCGTCCAGCGCGAACAACTTCAATCAGAAAGGAAATTGGCAGCATGAACACCGTCGCCAATGCGCTCACTGTTGAGCATGAAACCCGCCAGGTTGCTGTAGAGCCGCCTGCCCCGCTTCCGGCTTCCGAGACAGCGGCAATCTTCCAGATCATCGAACGTGCTGCCCGCGACCCGAATGTCGATCTCGACAAGATGGAGCGCCTCATGGCGATGCGGGAGCGTGAGCTTAACCGTTCTGCCGAACAAGCCTTCAATGAAGCCATGAAGGCCGCGCAGGCGGAAATGCGGACGATTGGCGCTGATGCCAACAATTTGCAGACCAAGAGCAAGTACGCGACTTACGCGAAGCTCGATAGCATCCTGCGCCCTATCTACACCAAGCACGGCTTTTCCGTCAGCTTCGATGAGGACGACAGCCCGAAGGCGGAACACATTCGAGTGCTGGCCTATGTGGCGCACGAAGCCGGCTTCACCCGCACCTACCGCAAGGATATGCCGGCAGACGGCAAGGGCGCGAAGGGTGGTGACGTGATGACGAAGACCCACGCCGCCGGCGCGGCTGCATCCTACGGGATGCGCTATCTGCTCAAGGGCATCTTTAACGTTGCCGTTGGCGAGGAAGATACGGACGGCAATGCGCCGCCGCCCGATGATGACCAGATCACGGAAGAACAGGCTGCAACCATCCGGGGCCTGATCGAAGAAACGAACTCAGACATTGAGAAGTTCTGCCAGTACCTCAAGGTCGAGGCCATCCCCGATATCCGCCAGTCGCAGTTCGGTCGCGTCATCGCCATGCTTGAGAAGAAGCGGGGTGCGAAGTGATGGAACAGCGCACCGACGAATGGTTTGCCGCTCGCTTGGGCAAGGTGACTGCCTCTCGCATTGCAGACGTTTGCGCCCGCACGAAAACCGGCTGGGGCGCGAGCCGCAAGAACTACATGGCTGAGCTGGTTGCAGAGCGCCTGACTGGCACTCGCAGCGAAGGCTTCACCAATGCCGCCATGCAGTGGGGTACTGACGTTGAGCCCGAAGCCCGTATCGCATACGAGTTCTATCGCGATGCAACGGTGGTCGAGACGGGCTTTTCGCCTCATCCGTCAATTGCCGATACCGGCGCGTCACCGGACGGACTGGTTCGCGATGACGGCCTTGTCGAGATCAAGTGCCCGAACACGGCAACGCACATCGAAACACTGCTAGGCGCGGAACTGGCGCAGAAATACTTCCTGCAAATGCAATGGCAGATGGCCTGCACAGGCCGGCAGTGGTGCGACTTCGTTTCGTATGACCCGCGCTTGCCCGAAACCATGCGGTTGTTCGTTGACCGCGTGAAGCGCGACGATATTGCCATCCAGGCTATCGAGAAGGACGTTTCCGAGTTCCTGACCGAACTGCGGGAAACCGTCGCTCGACTGCGCTCCAAGTACGAGCCCGAAGCCGATCTTCCCGACAGTGCAAAATACCTGATGGCGGGGTGAAGCAAAATGGCGAGCACTCCAATCCCCCTACGGTACGAAGGTGACGGCGATTTCCGCGTCATGTCCAATTTCTGGATGGCGCGGGCCGACAAGGAATTTGTTGTCGGTGAAGTCTACAAGATGGTCGAACACCACGACCGTTCCGACGCCAGCCACAATCATTATTTCGCTACCGTGAAGAATGGCTTCGACAATTTGCCCGACCACATGAAGGGCGAATATCCGACCGCCGAGCATCTTCGCAAGAAAGCTCTCATTCGCTGCGGCTACCGGAACGAGCGTGACATCGTTCTGTCATCCATGGCCGAAGCCGAGCGCGTTGCCGCCTTCATGCGCCCGATGGACGATTACTGCATCGTCGTCCCGGTTAACTGCGTGGTGCGCGTCTGGACAGCCAAGAGCCAGAAGAAAAGCGCGATGGACGCTCGCGAATTCCAGCAATCAAAGACCGACGTGCTGGATTTCATTGACGACCTGCTTGGCGTGGAACGCGGCTCGACCGCGAAAAGCGAGGCAGCATGAACACCTTCATTCGAGAAATCATATGGTGGTGGCAGCGTCGTCATAGCCCGATGTCTGCCTTGCCGGAATGGCGCAAGGCCAAGGAAGCCGAGCAGATCGCACGTCGTCGCGGCTGCACTCAGGCGATTGGACGCGCTCGCAAGGCCAAGTACCAGGCTGTCCATGCGGCCCTTCGCTCTCCTTCATTGAGCAAGGGGGCGTAGATGGGCCAGCCGATCTGCAAAGACTGCCGGTTCTTTATGCAATCCAGACACGGGCTCCATCTTGCTTGGTGTGGATCGCCGAGGGCGGCTAAAACCGACCGCGTTCGAGGCGATGTTTATCCTCGACTGGACGGCCTGACCGAACCCGAGAAGGTCAAGGACACGACTGATCGGTGTGACGCGGAAGACTGGTTCGAGCCTAAGCCCCGCCCATGGTGGAGGTTCTGGTCATGAGCCGCCGCCGCGAGTTCACTGCCACTGTCTATGCCCAAATCGTCAAGCGGGCGATGCTGCCTACAGGCGAGATAGCCTGCGAAGGATGCGGCCTTGTTCTCGGCAAGCGTCCCTACCATGTGGACCATACCAAGCCGGACGGTCTGGAAATCGACAAATCCCGCAAGCTGACAGCCGATGACGGCAAGTTGCTTGGCGTCGAATGCTGCCATGCGCCGAAGACAAAACAGGACGTTGCCGACATTGCCGAGGCCAAGCGCCGTGAGGCCAAGCATCTCGGCATCAAGCGCCCGAAAGGCCGCATTCCCTCCCCGCCAAAACCATCGAAACCAGCGCCTAAGCTCGACTTCACCAAGCGGCGCAATCTCTACGGAGTGTCGAATGTCTGACATAGAGCAACGCCTGCGTGAGGCGATGGACGGCGTGACCGCAGAGTTCCCAGAAACGATTTCCGCATTTGCTACCCGCAAGGGAGAGTACGGCTTTAGCCCCGTTCGCACAGAGCTTTTCCCGCTTGGGCGAGAGGCGCGATACATGCTCGAATGCGGGAGAAGCGCGGCTCTATGGTTTCGTAATCCAGATGAGTTCGAGGACTTACTTTCACGCATTGAGAGTTCGGCATCCCCGGACCTGCGCGGCAAACTGGACGATGCACTAGGGGCCATCGCCATGCGCGGGAAAACGTTCAAGGATTTGTCCCATGGTTGATGTTGAAAAACTTATCTCCAAAATCAAGTCAGTTGCTCCACAAGTAACGGCGAGCCCTTGGAAGGCAATTGCTATGGGCGGCAGTTCGACTGTCGTTTGTGCTACAATGCCCCCGCGTAATGATCGCAGAACCGCTACTTCCTACGGGTATCTTGGCGAGAAATTTTGCCTAGCTGCCCCATTTCTCGAAGACGATGGGCAGACACGGCTGGACTTCGTTTGCTTCGGTCACGATGACGCCCGCTACATCGCCCTCTGCTCTCCCGACAACATCGGCGCATTGCTGGACACCATCGCCTCTCTCCGTTCTAAGCTGGAAGAAGCAGAGGGGGCGCGTGACCGGCTGGCGAAGAAAATCGCCGCGTGCAACTGGTACTGGCCCGAGCATGAAACTGACAGCGAGTCATGCTGCGAAAGCGCGCAAGACGTCGTTCAGAATGCCTACGACTGGTCACACGAAAAAACAGGAGACGTGGTGGCTGTCGCGCGTGGCGGCGTTGTCGAGATAGCGTATTGCGCATCACTGCCGCCTGCCGATGACGCCGACAGCGACGACGAGTTCTGGGTCGAAGAAAAGACCTATGAGGCAGCAGCCCTGAAAGTCGCGGATGAGCGCGCCCGCCGCACCCTCGCCTCTCTCCGGGAGGCTGACCATGCTTGACCTCAAGAACTGCCCGTTTTGTGATGGGAAGGCCACTCTGTACCCACCGTACGGTGCTTTGGGTGCTTGGATTTCCTGCGCCGGTTGCGGCTTAGAGGGGCCGACTGAAACCGGCGTTACCGCAGCCGAAGCCATCGCCGCATGGAACCGTCGCGCCCTCCAAGCGGTCGGGCCTGAGCCGGCTGTCGCTGTGAAGTGGGAACAACTGTCTGAGATTATCAACGCCGCCGTCAAAGTGGCTATTCGGACAGGATCTGACTTCCACATTAACGCTGACAAGCTGCGCGAATTTGCCCGCTCAGCACTGGTAGCCACCCCGCCAGCCGAGCCTGTGGTGACGGATGCGATGGTCAAGGCAGCACTGGCTTTTGCCGGTACGCGGACAACCTATGAAAACCGAGAAGGTATGCGCGCCGCCCTCGCTGCGAAGCCAGCCGTCAAGGACGATGAGACGGTGGTGGAGGCTCTGGATGCATCTGGCGCAGTTGATGCTGTTACTAAGGCCGTCGCGGAGTTGCAACGCCGCGTAGACGCTGGCGAATACGTCATAGCCACCCTCATCACGAACCTAAAAACCGGCAACTGCCCGCCCGAAAAAGCAGTCGAGTGGTTTGAGACCGAAGGGCGCGCCGCACTCGCAGCGAAGGATGGCCGGTCATGAGTGAGACCCTGCCTGAACGGCTGCGAAAGGCAGTCAAGCCGCTGGATGACATTCCGCCGTCCATTCAAAGAATGCCCAATATACATATCGTGAACGCCGCCCACGAAGCCGCCGACCGCATCGAATACCTTGACCTCGCGCTCAAGGAACTGCGGGAGAAGCGAGAAGCGGATCGTAGAGTCGAAAACGCACTCGAAAATGATCTGATGGATGCCCGCGCACAGCGCATGGGAGCAGATAACCGCGCCGAGGCGCGTGAGGCGCGGTTGAGCGAGGCGCTGCGACCGTTCGCGGACATGGCAGACTACCTCGATAGTGAGACGGAAGGCTTCGCGGACACCGACGAGTTCGACCTTCTCTACGAAGATCACCTTTTCCATCATTTCAAGGTAGCTGACTTTCGCGCCGCCCGCGCAGCACTATCCGGCTCTGTCTCCGGGTGGCGGGCGATGGACAGCGCGCCGGAAACAGGCTTCTTCCTCGCATGGTCGCCCGACTTCCCCGACATGGTATCATGCTGGAAGGCGGAGCTTTTCCACCAAGCTAGAAAGCCTGGAACGCCGCGACACCTGTCGGCAAACCACTTCACGCTTTGGCGCCCTCTCGACCTCCCCGCCGCTCCACAGCAAGGGGGTGAGTGATGGCAGGTCCGCTCGATAAAATCTCCATCCGGCACGCGGCGCTATCAGGGCGCGTTGTCCTAGCTCGTTTTGGCAAAGACCCAACTGTGGCGTTAGACACCAAGGATGCAATGAGCGATTTCTGGAAAGCTCTCGTGTCCTTCGCCTTCGATGGGCAGATGCCGCAAAAAGGAGAAGCCGCCGAGGTCACATTTGGCGGCGGGGATGAGCAATTCATCCTGACCATTCGTCGCGCCGCTCTATCCGACGAGGTGACGCGATGAGCGCGAGAGAGCGCCTGATACGCTGGCTTGCTAGCCCAACCTGGATTGGCGACATGCTCAATCGACGCGCCACTGTCGAGCAATACCTTTGGGATGTTGCCAACGGTCGCCGTGAAGCGCCGACACCAGAAGAAGCTCGCGCATGGGCTATCAAGCTTGGCGTCCCGTCAGACTTCGGGAGGTCCCGCCCATGACCGCTAACCTCCTATCCAGGCTGCAAGGGCTTACCGCGCCAGACCGGGAAGTGGATGCGCTGATCTGTGTCGCGCTCCAATATGGCGGGCCGAATAGCGAAGGTGCAGCAAACGTCCGCCGCGACCCTGATTGGGACGAGGACGACGTTATCTTCGAGGTCGGCAGCGAAGCTTGTTGCAACCGAATCCCCGAACTGACAGCCTCCCTCGACGCTGCTGTCGCCCTGTGCGAGCGCGTCTTGCCGGGGTGGGAACGCTCCATGAGCAGTATCCATCCCGATTTCCGTAGCGTGAATGAACCTCGGTTCACCGCCGACGTGGCTGGCCCGATATCTTGGATCAAAGACACCGAAACGGGCGCACCCGAACCTCATTGCGAAACGCATGGCGGAAAAGGCACCTCGGATGCCATCGCCCTGCTCATAGCCATCCTGACAGCGCTGGAGGCTCGCGATGCAAGTTAAGCGTGTCGATAGCCTCGTGCAGACCGGTCACAGCGCTGGGCGATATCGTGTTTCGCCAGCTTCGGAGCATCCGGCGAGCGGCATGACGGTTGAGGTCGCAATGGGCGGCGGTGCTTTCAGCACCATCATAAACCCGCAGTCGTTCGAAGATGGCGGTCCCGAATGGGTGATGCGATATGGCAACCCCAATAGCATCCGGTATGCCGTCGCCAGCCTCCTTGAGACATTCGATTATCTGCTTTCCGACAACATCACCATGAAAGAGGCAACGGATCGTTTGAGGCTTTTACGGGCCGTCCGTCGCGATCTGGTTCTGGAGGCCCGCGAGAATGGATAAGTACCACGGACACAAAACGCTGATTGACGGAACGCATGTGCCTATAACCGAGGACGAGGCGAACGCCATCTGGAAGGCGGTAGACGCGGCCAAGGCCAAGCGCGCTCAGGAAATGCCAACCGCACAAGATGCGCTTCACGCCCTAATTGAAGCCCAGCAGCGAATGCAAGAGCTTGGTTGGTGGCAAGGCGGCGGGCTTCGCGTCAAGCGCGGTGATGAATGCGCGGTGGCCGAAACAGGCTCAGCCGGCATGTGGCGCGGTCGCGTCGATGCAGATGGCAAATACGTCCAGTACTGCGATTGCGTTTCGGATCCTCGCAAATGCTGGCTCAAGCCGCTGGATGACCTGTCAGACGAAGAACGCGCCCATATGGAGACGTGCGACAAACGAGAGGCAGAAGCCTACACGGCCATGATTGACCGCTGGGCACTGGAGGCCCGCGATGGCACTGAGTGAGGGGCAGAGGCGGGCGCAGACGGGTAACCATGTCCGCTACCTCGACAAGATTATTGCTGAAGCTCACGCAAAGGACGCTGAAGCCCGCCGCGCAGCGCTAGGGGAGAAGGACAGTGAGTAGGGCAATGCCGACATGGGCTGCCGATCTCGTTCCTGTCGATATGGACGGAGCCGCGAGGATGCTTGGAATTTCCCGGCGTTTCCTTGTGGACGTGATTCAATCTCACAAGCATTATGAGCCGCGCGGAAACCGGAAGGTTTTCTATCCAGAACACATTGCCGCATTAAGGGAAGCGCTATGCCACTCGAAATCGAAGACAGAGAGGGCAAGGGCATCTGGTACGTCGTTGGAACCTTCGACGGAAAGCGCATTCGAAGAAGCCTTAAAACTCGCGACCGGAAAACAGCCCTCGAACAATGCGCGCTCTTCGAGGCGAAACTCTGGAAACGTCATTCCTATGGCGAAGAATCCGTAAGGACGTTCGAAGAGGCCGCGCTTCACTACATGCAGCAGGGCGGCGAGCGTCGATACTTGCCCAAGCTGATCCGAAAGTTCAAAGGGCGGGCGCTGGCGACATTGAAACCAGGTGAAATCCGCAGCGCGGCAACGGAGCTATACCCAAAGGCATCGGGAGCGACGAAGAATCGGCAGGCGATAACCCCGGCGAAGGCCGTCATCAATCACGCGCACGATCTAGGCTGGTGCGCCCCGATCAAGATCAAGCCATTCGAAGAGGCCAAGCCAGCCACGAAAAAGCCGGTCGATCAAGAATGGCTGGATGTGTTCCTGAAACAGGCGGACGCGATGGGGCTCCCGCACCTGTCTGGCATCGTCCTTTTCATGCACGACACCGCCGCTCGCGTTTCGGAAGCCATGCGGGTTTGCGGCAAGCATGTGGATTTGACCGCTAGAACCTGCCTGCTCGAAAGGACGAAAACAGACGAGAATGTCGTCTGCGCTCTCACGTCAGAACTGGTTTTACGCATCGCGCAATTGAACGCAGGCCCGGAGGAAAGGGTATTCTCCTATACCAACCGCGTGGCGGTGAACCAGCGCATTGCCGCTGTCTGCAAGAAGGCCGGGATTGAATACAGAAGCACACACGCTTTGGGCAGGCACACTTTCGCGACCGACGCCATCGCGGACGGCATCGACGTGAAATCGGCAATGGACGCCGGTCGGTGGAAGTCGGTAGCAATCTTCATGGGGAGGTATGTGCACACCGATGATGCGGCGGCGAAAGTGGCTTCCGCCATTGATCGTAAGCGCGGCCTGGTTGGCACACAGGAGACACAGGCCAGAAAGCGAAAAGGGTATCGCTTTGGAAAATAAGAGAAATTTGAATTGACATTCAACCGGAAATCGGGCGATTGAAAGGTTGCGGACCGAGGAGAAAACACATGAGCATCGCGCAAAAAATTGTTTCAGTCGGCTTGGGTCTGGCGGCCAGCGCTGCGCTCGCAGCTTGCACGACCAGCGGCCCGTCTGCACCGCCTGTCGCGGCGGCTCCCACGGGGGTCGAAGGTTCCTGGATCGACGCCCAGGGTACAGGCTTGTCAACGCTCAACGCTGGCACTTTCCAGACCGTGGCAACCGACACCGGCCAGAAGCTTTCTGACGGAACCTATACATTGACCGGCCCGACTTCCGTCGAGATCACCGGCACCTCGCTGATCCGCCAGTCGCCGATCAGCTTCAACTGCTTGCTGGTTTCGACCAGCCAGTTGAACTGCACCAGCGCAGCCGGCCAGAATTTCGTTCTAACACGCCGCGCCTAGGCAAAATCAGTTCCAAGGGTATCTCATTGGGCACCCTTGGAACCTGCCCGGCGATCGTCCTGGTTCTTTCCACTATGACAATTTGAACTTGCTCAGCGGCCGTCGTGCGCGGCGTGCGCGCTTGGTCGATTCCGCTTGCAACCAAAAATCTGCAATGTGAACATGTCGTGTGCCGATTGTTATATTGCGGTCAAGTAGGGCAGCCAGGATCAAGAACCCAGCGCCGTCGGCCTAGTCCATTCGGGAGAGCACCATGAGAAAGTTCGTTGCCATAGCCGCCTTGTCGGCATCCACGCTCGG
Organism: Mesorhizobium sp. FG116; assembly: GCF_057809835.1. Lineage (NCBI taxonomy): Bacteria > Pseudomonadati > Pseudomonadota > Alphaproteobacteria > Hyphomicrobiales > Phyllobacteriaceae > Mesorhizobium > Mesorhizobium sp. FG116. The sequence continues at coordinate 25,162 of NZ_JBMDKS010000005.1, read as the reverse complement.
CCTGTCGGCCGGAGCTTCCTTTGCCGACTACACGCTCAACATTCTCCACATAAACGACTGGCACAGCCGTATTGAATCGAACAACAAATACGAATCCACCTGCTCTGCCGAAGAGGAAACCAAGGGCGAGTGCATCGGAGGCGCGGCACGCCTCGTCACTGCCATTGCCCAGGAGCGCAAGAAACTCGAGGGCCAGAATGTCCTTCTCCTGAACGGCGGCGACAACTTCCAGGGTTCGCTGTTTTACACGACCTACAAGGGCAAGGCCGAAGCCGAGTTTCTCAACCAGATGAAATTCGATGCCATGACCGTCGGCAACCACGAGTTCGACGACGGTGAAGACGCGCTCGCTCCCTTCCTCGATGTCATCCAGTTTCCGGTGCTGAGCGCCAACGTCCAGGCAAGCGCTGCAGCCAAGGTCGGCGACCGCATCAAGCCTTCGGTCGTACTTGAAATTGGCGGCCAGAAGATCGGCATCGTCGGTGCGGTCACCACGGAAACACCGGAGATCGCTTCTCCCGGCCCGAACATCACCATTGAAGACGACGTGAAAACGATCACCGCCGAAGTCGAAAAACTGAAGGCGGCAGGCGTCAACAAGATCATCGCGCTGACCCATGTCGGCTACCCGCGCGACAAGGAAATGATCGCCAGGATTCCCGGCGTCGATGTCGTGGTCGGCGGCCACACCCATTCGCTTTTGTCGAACACCGACGCAAAAGCCGAAGGTCCTTACCCGACTATGATTGACAACCCCGAGGGCTACAAGGTGCCGGTCACCCAGGCCGCTTCCTATTCCAAGTACCTCGGCGAGTTCAAAGTGGTGTTCGACGACAATGGCGTCGTCAAGGAAGCTTCTGGCGACCCGATCTTCCTCGACAAGTCGATCACGCCTGACCAGGCAGTGCTTGACCGCATCAAGGAACTCGGCGCTCCGATCGAAGAACTCAAGGCCAAGCTGGTCGGTGAAAGCACCGCCCCTATCGACGGCAGCCGCGAAGCGTGCCGTGCGCGGGAATGCGAGATGGGTAACCTCGTTTCAGACGCGGTCCTTGATCGCGTCAAGGATCAGGGCGTAACCATCGTCTTCACCAATGGCGGCGGCTTGCGAGCCTCCATCGACCAGGGTCCCGTGACCATGGGCGAGGTGCTGACTGTTCTCCCCTTCCAGAACACCATTGCCACCTTCCAGATCAGCGGCAAGGATATCGTGGCAGCGCTTGAGAATGGCGTCAGCCAGCTCGAGGAAGGCGCAGGCCGCTTCGCGCAGGTCGCCGGACTCAAATATGCCTTCGACAAGTCGGCCGCTCCGGAAAGCCGGGTCAATGCGGTTGAGGTCATGGACAATGGCAACTGGGTGCCGATTGACCTCGCCAAGGACTACATTGTCGCCTCCAACAACTACGTCCGACAGGGTGGCGACGGCTACAAGATTTTTGCCGACAATGCCAAGAACGCCTACGACTACGGTCCGGGCCTTGAACAGGTCGTCGCCGACTACCTCGGCGCACACACCCCCTACACTCCCAAGCTTGAAGGCCGCATCGCCGAGATAGCGGCTGGCCAGCCTGCAACCACCCCTGCAGCGGAGCCTGCAAAGCCGGCTGAACCGGCAGCCGCCGAGCCCACGACACCGGCCCTGCCGTCGGCATCGAGCGACATTGCAAACACGCCGCCGACTGTTTCGCCTGAGCCCGCACCCGCAGCTTCGACGGCGGCAGAGCCGGCCGCAACGCCCGCTCAGGCGGCTGAAACCAGCCATGTCATTGTCGCCGGCGACACGTTCTGGGATCTCGCGGTCAAGGCCTATGGCGACGGCGCCAAGTGGAAAGCGATCGCCGAAGCCAACTCAGCCTACAGGCCACGCCATCTTCCAATCGGCAGCACGTTGCAAATCCCGGCAGCGAACTGAAAAAGGGCCGGCTTGTCGTCACCGCATGGCTGGTGACGACAAGTTGAAGCAAGGTGCGGCCACAAGCTGCATTGCATCCATGCGCCTTGTCGCTACCTTTACGGCGCGTGGAGAAATGACTGCATGACCCTTTCCGAACGGACCAGAACCCAGCCCTTGGACAGCTCTATTACGACGACTACCTCGGCCAAGGCTGCCAAGGTGGGAGTCATGCTGGTCAACCTCGGCACCCCTGATGGCACCGATTTCAAGCCTATGTGGCGTTATTTGAGGGAATTCCTCTCGGATCCGCGCGTTATCGAGCTGAACAAGCTCATCTGGTACCCCATCCTGTATGGGCCGGTCTTGACCTTCAGGCCTAGCAAATCCGGGGCAAACTACGCGAAAATATGGAACCGGGAGCGCAACGAGTCCCCCCTGCTCACTTTCACGCGCTCGCAAGGCGAAAAGCTCGCTGCCTCCCTGCGCGACCTCCCAAATGTCACGGTCGACTGGGCCATGCGCTACGGAAACCCCTCCACGGGCAGCATCGTGCGCAAACTGGTCGAGCGCGGCTGCGACCGGATCGTTACCTTTCCGCTTTATCCGCAGTACTCGGCTACCACCACGGCAACCGCCAATGACCAGCTCTTCCGCGCTTTGATGAAAATGCGCCGCGCGCCGGCCGTTCGTAGTGTGCCGCCATACTATGACGAACCGATCTACATCGACGCGCTCGCCACCTCGATCACTCGACATCTGGAATCGCTGGATTTCGAGCCGGAGATGATCCTGACCTCCTATCACGGCATCCCTAAACCCTATTCGGACAAGGGCGACCCGTACCGGCGCCACTGCCTGGAAACGACGCGGTTGTTGCGCGAAAAGCTGGGGTGGAGCGAGGACAGGCTCATCACCACCTTCCAGTCGCGCTTCGGCGCGCAGGAATGGCTACAGCCTTACACGGACAAGACTGTCGAGAAGCTCGCTCATGACGGCGTGAAACGCATCGCCGTCGTCAATCCCGGCTTTTCTTCCGACTGCATCGAGACGCTGGATGAGATCGGACGCGAAGTCCGTGACGAATTCCTCGGTGCAGGTGGCGAAAAATTCTCGCACATCCCATGCCTGAACGACAGCGCTGAAGGGATGGCTGTCATCGAGACACTGACGAGACGCGAACTCTCCGGGTGGGTCTGAGGACAACAGCCAGCTTGCGTCCAAAACCGGCACATGCGCCACCGACTGCAATCAATCACGTGATTGTAACGTTATGGAAACGCACTTAAGTGTTTCTGTGATACTGCTGTCACGGGCCGTTGGCCCACCACTCGAGGGGGAAGCAAATGGCGTTCACTGGTCTCGATGTAGTCATCCCGGTGCTTGTCGTCCTTGTGTTGCTGGTGCTGTTCACCGGCGTCAAGACCATTCCGCAAGGCTTTAACTACACCGTCGAACGCTTCGGTCGCTACACCAAGACACTGACGCCCGGCCTCAATCTCATTGTCCCATTCGTCGATCGCATCGGCGCAAAAATGAACATGATGGAACAGGTTCTCGATGTTCCAACGCAAGAAATCATCACGCGTGACAACGCCATTGTGGCCGTGGATGGCGTCGCCTTCTATCAGGTGCTGAACGCGCCGCAAGCAGCGTATCAGGTCGCCGGCCTGCAGAACGCCATTCTGAACCTGACCATGACCAATATCCGTACGGTCATGGGGTCGATGGACCTGGACGAGTTGCTGTCCAATCGCGACGCCATCAACGAGCGCCTTCTCCGCGTTGTGGATGAGGCAGCACACCCATGGGGCATCAAGGTAACGCGCGTAGAGATCAAGGACATCAACCCGCCGGCAAACCTTGTTGAATCGATGGCCCGTCAAATGATGGCCGAACGCAACAAGCGCGCCCAGATCCTCGAAGCGGAAGGGCTTAAGCAATCGCAAATTCTTGAAGCGGAAGGTCGTAGGGAAGCCGCTTTTCGAGACGCCGAAGCCCGTGAACGCGCCGCCGAAGCTGAAGCACGAGCCACACAAGTCGTGTCCGACGCCATTTCCAAGGGCGACGTTCAGGCCCTGAACTACTTCGTCGCACAGAAATACACCGAGGCATTGGCCAGGATCGGGTCCGCCGGCAACTCCAAGGTCGTGCTGATGCCTATGGAGGCTTCGTCGCTCATCGGTACGCTCGGCGGAATTGGCGAAATCGCCAAGGATGTTTTTGGTGGCGACGGTGGCAAGCAGTCACGTCAGTCCGCCCGGCCGCCCGTGGTCCGCTCCACCGAAAGCTGACGGTGATAGGTTAGGTAGCGCCCATGCTTGAACGCATCTTCAACGAACTCGGCCCATGGAACTGGATGGTCATCGGCTTCATCATGCTGGTGCTGGAAATCATGGTGCCGGGCGTCTTCCTGTTGTGGATCGGCATAGCGGCGCTGATTACCGGCGCCGTCTCGCTGCTCATCTGGGACGCCGGTTTCTGGGTTTGGGAGACGCAGGTCGTTGTTTTCCTGATATTGTCCCTGATCTCCGCCTATGTCGGCAAGCAGATCGTCTGGTCGCGACGCCGCGACACCGACCAACCGATGCTCAACCAACGCGGCGAACAGATGATCGGCCGCACTACCACTTTAACAGAGCCGATCAGGGAAGGCCGTGGGCGCATCCAGCTAGGCGACACTTTGTGGCGCGTTTCAGGGCCGGACTTACCAGTCGGCTCACGTGTGCGCGTGACCGGAGCGGCGGCAGCGGATCTGGAACTAACCGTCGAGGCTATCCAGTAGAGCAACAGCAACCTGGGATCAGGCAGCGCCGATGCGCAGCAGGTCGTGCAGATGCACAAGCCCGACCGGACGATCGTTCTCAACCACCATCAGCGTGGTGATCGACGAAGAATTCAGAATCTGCAGGGCACTCGCGGCGAGCATTTCCGGACCGATTGCCTTGGGCTTCGTCGTCATCACCTGATCGACATTCATTGCCAGCAAGTCGCCACCGATCTTACGCCGGATATCGCCATCAGTGATGATGCCGGCCAGTGCTCCGTCATCCGATACAATCGCGACGCAGCCAAAGCCCTTCCCCGACATTTCAAGAATGGCATCACGCATTCCGGTGCCGGCCTGAACGAGCGGAAGCTTGTCGCCGGTATGCATGATATCGCGGATTTTGGTCAGGTTGGCGCCGAGTTGCCCACCGGGATGGAAGGTCCGGAAATGGTCAGGCGTGAAGCCCCTCGCCTCCAGAAGCGCAATCGCCAGTGCATCGCCAACGACCAGTTGCAGAAGTGTGGAAGTTGTCGGCGCGAGCCCATGCGGGCAAGCTTCGGCGACGCGCGGCAGGAGCAGCACAACGTCTGCTTCACGCGCAAGCGCCGATTTCTGCCCGGCCGTCACGGCGATCAAAGGTATTGAGAAACGGCGTGAATAGGCAATTATTCCCTTCAATTCGGCCGTCTCGCCCGACCATGACAGGGCAATGATTGCATCATCGGCAGCAATCATGCCGAGGTCGCCATGATTGGCCTCGGATGGGTGAACGAAAAAGGCTGGCGTTCCGGTCGAAGCCAAAGTGGCAGCAATTTTCGAACCGATATGCCCGCTCTTGCCGACGCCGGTGACGATGACACGCCCGCTAATGCCGGAGATCGTCTCGACAGCTTCTGCAAACGGCGAGGCAAGTCCGTCCTGAAGTGCCTTGGCCAGCGCTTCTAGACCACCTTGGCTGGTGGATACGGTTCTCAGCGCCGACGCGATCGACGCCTGACGATCCGGCTGAGTCTTCTTGGTGGAGGTGCCCGCGCTCATGGCGGATGCGCTTAGCGCGTTGAACTTCACCTGTCCAACAATTTGCTTTGTCCCAGTGCGCGAAAAGCAGCGCCTCAACCCTCCGTTAACCATCCCAATTTACGGTTCGGTAAGCATGGCGCGCCGGCGCCTTTCGAGGTTGTAATGCCGCGTCTTCAATCCAGAACCAGAACAGCCGAGCGGGCCGAAACGGTCCGCATGCTGCTTTTGGCGGCAACTGCCCTGTTACCGATGTCAACCATTTCAGTGCTGGCGCAGAACCTGGAACTCCGGGGAGAGGTTTCCGAATCTGCGATTCTGAGCGATCAGCAGGCAAAGACACGCGAAATGGCGCAGGCCCAGGCGGCTCAGGGGACGACCGGTGCCGGCGTCGCGCCCTCCGCCATCTATCGTCCGTCGAGTGCAGGCGCAGCGGCCGGCGACACTGACACTGGCCTTTCAACCGGCAGTATCTTTGCCACGCAGCAGCCAGCCGACACTTTCGCCGACGACGCGCCTCCGCTGCCGCGTCGCCGCCCGGCAGCTACATCTTCACAGCCCGAACAGGCCACGACAGGCGAAACTTCGCCACCAGCACAGGATGATGATCCTCTCCAAGATCTGCCCACGAACAGCCGCGCCACCACAGTCGATGCGGAGGACGAGCTTCGGCTCAATCCTCGCGCCGAACGCACTGGCGCAATCGAATCCGTGACGAGAGAGCCGGAAGCGGATCCCTTCGCCCATACGGGCATCCGCGTTAGTTCGTTCACCTTACGGCCGTCGGTCGAGCAAGGCATCACCTCGACGTCAAATGCTGACTCAAGCAATGGCGGACGCCCGGCAACGCTTTCCGAAACGGCATTGCGCCTCAACGCCACCTCAGACTGGAGCACAAACTCCGCCAGTATCGACGGCTATGTGCTTCTTCGAAAGACCTTGTCCGGTGACGAAGTTGAAGACGCGCGTGGCCGCATCGATACAAATCTCAACATCGACCTCGACAATGAATGGCGAGCAGTCGGCAAGCTCGGATACGAAGCAGCTCCCGAATCCGCATCGTCTCCGGTCGTGATCACCGGCACCACCTCAGAGCCACTGCGACAGACCATCGACGGCAGTCTTGGTATCGAGAAGGATGTCGGCAAGGCGCGCATCGGCCTGACAGGCGCTGTCGAGCGCGATATCTACGGTGAAGCCGAACTCTCCACCGGTGGCCTGCTGTCCCAGAAGGAACGCGACTCGACCCTTTACACGGCCACACTTCGTACGGGGTATGAGATATCGCCAGCCTTGACGCCATTTTTGGAGCTCGAGGCGGGACGGCGCCTCTACGACGAGCGTATCGACACCGCAGGCTTCGAGCGGTCGGCAGACCGGCTGGGCGCGCGCGGGGGCCTGGAACTCGACCTTGGCGAAAAGCTGGCCGGTGAATTCTCCGCCGGCTGGTTGCGGGAATCATTTGACGACAATCGCCTTGCCCCAATCTCGGCTGCGACAGTGAATGCCGATCTGAGGTGGTCGCCTGAGCGCGGCACCACCATCGGCCTGAGAGGCACAACCGCCGTGGAGGGGACGACAACTGCTGGCGAAGGCGGTTCGGTGCTCTATTCGGGCCGCCTTACAGCCGAACGGCAAATTCGGGCCAACCTTACGGCGACGGCACTTCTTGGCCTGGATTGGCGCAACTACAGCGGCTCTGACGGCCATGACCTGATCTTCAGCGCCGAAGCCGGGCTGACGTGGTGGCTGAACCGCTATGCCGGCATCACCACGCGCGCGCGCCACGAAACCCTTTCAAGCAACCTGCCCGGCCGTGACGCCAGGACCAACAGCATCTATGTCGGCCTGACGCTCAGGCGCTGACCGGCTTTGCCGGTCATTTCAGCCGGTTGAACGCTGGCGTTGCGGGTGCATCTCGTCCAGCAACGTGCGGATGACTTCGGACATGTTTTCGTTCATGTCGCTGCGCCACAGCGCAAAGGCGACATTGGCCTCGACGAAGCCTTCCGGTGATCCGCAATCGAAGGTGCGGCCGTCGTATTTATAGCCGTAGAACGGTTGCTGCTTGCCAAGCTTCAACATGGCGTCGGTAAGCTGGATTTCGTTACCCGCCCCGCGTTCCTGGCTTTCGAGTATCTTGAAAATCTCGGGCTGCAGGATGTAGCGACCGTTGATGTAGAGATTGGATGGGGCCGTGCCGGGCTTGGGCTTCTCGACCATTTCAGTGACGCGGAAACCCGTATGCGTTTCCTCGCCACGCCCGACGATGCCGTATTTGTGGGTCTCGGCTGGATCGCACTCCTGCACCGCGATGATGTTGTTGCCCGTTTCTTCGTAGAGCTCGACCATCGCCTTCAGGCAGCTTTTCTGCGATTGCATGATCATATCCGGCAAAAGCAGCGCAAACGGCTCATCGCCAACCAGTTCGCGCGCGCACCACACCGCATGGCCCAAGCCAAGCGGCACCTGCTGTCGTGTAAAGCTTGTCTGCCCGGGACTTGGCTGCAATTTCTGCAGGCGCGAGAGCTGGTCGCCCTTTCCGCGCTGGGCAAGGGTATCGTAAAGCTCGAACTGAACGTCGAAATGATCCTCGATGACGGCTTTGTTGCGCCCCGTCACGAAGATGAAGTGCTCAACGCCGGCCTCTCTAGCCTCATCCACGACATACTGGATGACGGGCTTGTCAACGACAGTCAGCATTTCCTTTGGAATGGCCTTGGTAGCCGGCAAAAATCGCGTGCCGAGTCCAGCTACCGGGAAAACTGCTTTCCTTACTTTTTTCATATTGCCAATTATCCATTCCGTTCTTGTTGGCCTGCCCTACCCTTCGTACCCAGACCTTCCATCGTACACTGTCATGCCGAAATTGAGGAAGGCTGAACGCTTGATCGCGAGAGGTTTGAGCCATCAATCGACAATGTGCATTTTCGTTCCGCCAGGCTTCTATGGTAAACTAATTCCTAACCGAATTCGGCGATCAATGATCTTTCCGACATAGTGAAGGAGGAAAAGATGCCAGTTCGCAACGCCGCAAAAAGCCTTACGCGCGCATTGACCGTAGCAGGCTTGTCCTTCGCCTTGCTTGTGCCGGCTGGCTCTGCCTTCGCGGACGCAGGTTTCCGCCAATGGGTATCGAATTTCCGCGCCACAGCCGTACAAAGTGGCGTATCGGGAAGGGTGTATGACGCAGCCTTTCGCGGTATCACCGACATCGACCCCGTCGTGTTGGAAAAGGCGCGCTTCCAGCCCGAATTCACCGCCCCCGCATGGGACTATTTCGACAATCGCGTCCATGACGAATCGATTGCCACCGGCCGAGAAATGGCGCGCAAGTGGAAGCCTTGGCTGGACCGGATCGAGCAACGTTTCGGCGTTGACCGCTACGTGCTGCTCGCAATCTGGTCGATGGAATCGAACTACGGCAAGATCCTGGAACGCCAGGACGTCATGCGCAATGTCGTTCGTTCGCTGGCAACGCTCGGCTATGCCGATAGCAAGCGTTCGAAATTCGCGCGCACCCAGTTGATCGCGGCCCTGAAGATCCTGCAAACCGGCGATATTGACGAAAGCCATCTTACCGGCTCGTGGGCAGGCGCAATGGGCCATACCCAGTTCATCCCAACGAGCTACCAAGCCTATGCAGTCGACGTGGACGGCAATGGCCGGCGCGACATCTGGAATTCGATTCCCGATGCGCTCGGAACCGCGGCAAACCTCCTGCGCAAGAACGGCTGGCAGAGCGGCAGAACCTGGGGCTACGAGGTAGCCCTCCCGCAGGGTCGCAAATTCCCGGCAGGATCGATGTCGCTCGACAAATGGCAGGCCCTGGGGGTTACCCGCGCGAGCGGCAAGCCATTTAAGGGCGGGTCCGAGCAAGCCGTCCTGAAGCTGCCGGGTGGCCGAGAGGGACCAGCATTTCTGGTGATCAAGAACTTCTCGGTCATCAAGCGTTACAACAACGCCGACAAATACGCGTTTGCCGTCGGCCTTCTTGCCGACCAGATTGCCGGCTACGGTGATCTGGTTCAGGATTGGAATAGACCGTTTACGAAGCTTTCCTTCGAGGAACGCCAGGAACTGCAGAAGCGCCTGTCCGACCACGGCTATTATAGCGGCAAGTTCGACGGCAAGATCGGTGAAGGTTCCAAGGCGGCGATCATGGCCTTCCAGGCACAGTCCGGCTTGACCCAGGACGGTCATCCAAGCATGGAAGTGCTTAAGTCGCTGCGCCAAAGGTAGCGCCGGTCTTGCAGAGCGAGAGGTTGATTTGGTTTCGGCACTGCGCATCCGGAATATCCAGTTCCGCACGCCGATCCTGATCGGGGCCTTCGCAGCGCTTCTGGCGCTGTTTGCCGAGACAATGAACGCCCCCGCGATGGCGCAGGAGCCGCAGTATCGCTCGTGGTCGTTGCGTGACCTGTTCAGGCCACGCAAAAGCGAGCGCGTGACACCCCCTGAAGCTATTCCGACGCAGCCGCCGAAAGCCCGGGCACAAACACGCAAGTCAACCGTGCGCAGTGCTCCAGCCGAACCACCAAAACCGATTGTAGAAAAATCCCCCGATGCGCGCACGATCCTGGTGGTCGGCGACTTCATGGCCGGCAGCCTGGCAAAAGACCTTGAAACAGTGTTTGCCGAAAACGCATCCGTCAAAGTGTCCGACCGCAGCAAAGGCTCCTCAGGCTTCGTACGCGACGACTTCTACAACTGGCCGGCAGAAATCGGCACTCTGCTTGAAACCGAAAAACCTGCAGCAATTGTCGTCATGCTGGGCTCGAATGACCGGCAGCAGATGCAGATCGGCGAGGTTCGCGAAGCCCCTCGCTCCGAAGCCTGGACCAAGGAATACGAAAATCGGACTCTCGCTTTCGGCAAGCATATTTCGACCTCCAAGGTACCCTTCCTCTGGGTCGGCATGCCAGCCTTCCGATCAGGCAAGATGACGTCGGACATGTTGGCATTCAACGAAATCTATCGCGCTTCAGCCGAACAAAGCGGCGGTGAGTTTGTCGATATATGGGACGGATTTGTCGACGAGAACGGCGCCTTCATCACAAGGGGGCCGGATATCAACGGCCAGCCGGTTACCTTGCGTGCCGACGACGGCATCAATTTTACGCGCGCCGGCAAGCGCAAGCTGGCGTTCTACACGGAAAAGCCGTTGCTGAAGATCCTCGGCCTCACATCGCCGGTCGCAACTGCGCCAGCGTTGACGCCGATGGGCCTCTCGGTGGAAACCCCTGCCGAAGCCGCTGTTCCGGTCAATATCGACCGGACGCCGCCAATGCTTCTCAACGATCCGGCTCTGGATGGTGGCACAGATTTGCTAGGTGCCGCGCCACCCAACACAAGCGCGGCCACAGCGAGAAAGATTGTCGGCGGACGTGACGAACCTGCGCCATCTCCGGGTCGAGCAGACGACTTTTTCTGGCCGCAAAAGAAAGCGCCGGAAGCGGCAAAGGATGGCGGCGACAAGACCACCGCCATCGTGCGCTGAGCCTCGGCATTCCAAGGCAAAAAGGGTCAACGCGGCAGAACGGTCGATCCCATCAGCGCCTCGTCGATGGCGTGCGCGGCCTGTCGACCTTCACGAATTGCCCACACAACGAGCGATTGGCCGCGGCGCGCATCACCCGCGGCAAAAAGCTTGTCGACATTGGTGCGATAGTCGCGGTCGTTGGCCGCGATATTTTTGGAACGACGAACGTCCGCTACAGTCTTGATCCCATCGCCCAATTCGGCAAGCACGCTGTCGGCGAATGGTCCCGCAAAACCGATGGCAATGAAGGCGAGATCGGCTCTGATGACGAATTCGGTCCCGGCTATCGGCTTGCGCTTGTCATCAACCTCGCAGCACCGGACGCCGGTCAACTGCCCGTCCTCGCCGATGAACTCAAGCGTCGCCACCTGGAACTCACGCTCCGCACCTTCGGCTTGCGAAGACGAAGTGCGCATTTTGGTTGCCCAATAGGGCCAGACCGCAAGCTTGTCTTCCTTTTCCGGCGGCTGTGGCCGGATATCGAGTTGGGTTACCCGCACCGCCCCTTGGCGAAACGCCGTGCCGACACAGTCGGAGGCCGTATCGCCGCCGCCAACGACGACGACATGCTGGCCGTTGGCCAAAATCGGCTGGGATCGCCATGCGACCGACTGGATGTCTTCGCCACCAACACGCCGGTTCTGCTGAACCAGATAAGGCATTGCGTCATGCACGCCTTCAAGGTCATCTCCGGGGATGCCCGCCGGGCGTGGCGTCTCAGAACCGCCGCAATAAAGCACGGCATCATAATCCGCGATGAGTTCCGCTATCGGCTTGTCAACGCCGACATTGACGCCGCAGAAGAAGCTTACGCCCTCACCTTGCATCTGCTCGATGCGACGATCGATGAAGTGCTTCTCGATCTTGAAGTCCGGAATGCCGTAGCGCATCAAACCACCCGGACGGCTTTCGCGTTCGTAGACGTGGACTTCGTGGCCGGCGCGGCCGAGCTGCTGGGCCGCCGCCATACCGGCAGGGCCCGAACCAATGATCGCGACATGCTTGCCGGTCTTGGTCTGGGGTGGACAGGGACGAATGAAACCGGTCTCATACGCCTTGTCGGCAAGCGCCTGTTCCACTGTCTTGATGGCGACCGGAATATCCTCAAGGTTCAGCGTGCACGCTTCCTCGCAAGGTGCGGGGCAGATGCGACCCGTAAACTCCGGGAAATTGTTAGTGGAGTGCAGGTTTCGGATCGCCGTTTCCCAGTCACCATTATAGACGAGATCGTTCCAGTCCGGGATCTGGTTGTGCACCGGGCAGCCGGTTGGGCCATGGCAGAACGGAACGCCGCAATCCATGCAGCGCGCCGCCTGCTTTTCCACTTCGCTGTCCGACAATGGCAGCGTGAACTCACGAAAATGTCTGATGCGATCTGAGGCAGGCTGGTACTTGTGCACCTGCCGGTCAATTTCCAGAAAACCTGTTACCTTGCCCATGCGTATGTCCTTGGACTTTCGTTCGACCTCGCCTTCGGCGGTCGGTCGTGCGTACGGATCGGATTGCCGGGTTATCCCGGCGCAATGAAGCCTCTCAGCTTACCGGTTAGCGCGAACGCGCTTCCGGTTTGTGTCCAATCGGTTTTCGTCGCGCAAGAATGACGTCTGCTATCGCCATCATTCCGCCGCCACGCTCATACGAGCGCGCTCCATCTCAAGCAATGCACGCCTGTACTCGACAGGCATGACCTTGCGGAATTTTGGCCGATAGGTCGCCCAGTTGTTGAGGATTTCACGCCCCCTCTTCGAACCGGTGTAGTGCACATGGTTCGAAATCAACTGGTAGAGCCGCTCTTCATCGTGGCTGGTCATGTCACCCGATACGTCGACGCGCCCCTTGTGATCGATGTCGCCGCCATGATGATGCAGCTTCTCGAGAATATCGTCCTCTTCCGGCACCGGTTCGAGTTCTACCATCGCCATGTTGCAGCGGTGGGCAAAGTCGCCCGCTTCGTCGAGCACATAGGCAACGCCGCCCGACATGCCGGCGGCGAAGTTACGCCCGGTCTTGCCAATGACGACGACAACGCCTCCGGTCATATACTCACATCCATGATCGCCAACGCCTTCGACGACCGCGACTGCACCCGAATTGCGCACTGCAAAACGCTCTCCCGCGACGCCACGCAGATAGGCCTCGCCCTCAATTGCGCCGTAGAGCACGGTATTGCCAACGATGATGGAGTCTTCCGCAACGATCTTGGCTTCATCCGGCGGTCGGATAACTATGCGTCCACCCGAGAGGCCCTTGCCGACATAATCATTGCCGGCCCCGATCAGTTCGAACGACACGCCACGCGTCAGGAATGCTGCGAAGGATTGACCCGCCGTGCCGGTCAGCTTGACCGAGATTGTGTCCTCGCGCAGGCCCTTGTGCCGGAAGCGCTTGGCGACTTCGCCCGACAGCATCGCACCTGCGGAACGATCCACGTTGCGGATAGGCAGTTCGATGGTCACCGCCTGCTTCGCATCCAATGCAGGCTTTGCCAACTCGATCATCTTGCGGTCGAGCACGTCGTCGATCGGATGCTTCTGCCGTTCGGTCCAATGGGTCTTATCCTGGGATGCTTCCGGCTTATGGAACATCCTTGAGAAATCAAGGCCCTTGGCCTTCCAATGCTCGACCAGCGCCCGCTTTTCCAAAAGATCGGTGTCGCCGATAATCTGGTCGATGTGGGTGAACCCCATCTCGGCAAGCAGTTCGCGCACTTCTTCGGCAACGTAGAAGAAGTAGTTGATGATGTGCTCCGGCGCGCCCTTGAAGCGCTTGCGCAGCACAGGGTCCTGCGTTGCAATGCCGGTCGGGCAGGTGTTCAGGTGGCACTTGCGCATCATCACGCAGCCGGCCGCAACCAGCGGCGCGGTCGCAAAACCGAACTCATCAGCACCAAGCAGCGCGCCTATGATCACGTCGCGCCCAGTCCGCAGCCCGCCATCTACCTGCAACGCCACGCGGGAACGCAAACCATTGAGCACAAGCGTCTGGTGAGTTTCTGCCAATCCGACTTCCCAAGGGCTACCCGCATGCTTCAAGGAGGTCAGCGGAGAAGCACCGGTACCACCATCGTAACCTGAGATGGTTATGTGATCGGCGCGCGCCTTGGCCACGCCTGCTGCGACGGTGCCGACGCCTACCTCCGAAACCAGCTTGACCGATACATCCGCTGCCGGGTTGACGTTCTTCAGGTCATAAATGAGCTGCGCCAGATCCTCGATCGAGTAGATGTCGTGGTGCGGCGGCGGCGAGATAAGGCCAACACCTTGCGTCGAGTGACGCGTCTTGGCGATGGTGGCATCGACCTTATGGCCGGGCAACTGCCCGCCCTCGCCGGGCTTGGCTCCCTGAGCGACCTTGATCTGCATCATATCGGAATTGACGAGATATTCGGTCGTTACGCCAAAACGACCCGACGCAACCTGCTTGATCGCCGAACGCTCGGGGTTCTTGCCGCCGCCGGGCAGCGGCAGGTAGCGGTCCGGTTCTTCACCACCCTCGCCCGTATTCGACTTGCCGCCAATCTTGTTCATGGCAACCGCTAGCGTCGTGTGCGCCTCTCTCGAGATCGAGCCGAACGACATGGCACCTGTTGAGAAGCGCTTGACGATATCGGCAGCCGGCATGACCTGGTCCAGCCGAACCTTCTTGCGGCCTACTTCCTCGGCGGTCCTGATCCTGAACAGACCACGGATTGAGTGGGCATTTGCAACCGCATCGTTAACCTGCTCGGAGAATGCCTTGAACGTTTCCCACGAACCTTGGCGAACAGCATGCTGCAGCGTTGCAACCGCATCCGGCGTCCAGGCATGAGCCTCGCCCCGCATGCGGTACATGTACTCGCCTCCAACATCGAGCGAGTTTCGCAACACCGGATCGTCGCCGAACGCGGCCTGGTGCCTCGCTACCGTCTCTGCCGAAATCTGTTCGAGTCCGACGCCCTCGATCAGCGTAGCAGTGCCGGTAAAGTACTTGTCCACGAAATCGGTCTTCAGCCCGATGGCATCGAATATCTGCGCACCGCAATAGGACTGGTAGGTTGAGATGCCCATCTTGGACATCACCTTGAGAATGCCCTTGCCGATCGACTTGATATAACGGGTCACCAGTTCGTGTGCATCAACCTCGGGCGGAAATGCGCCATTGGTGTGCATGTCCGTCAACGTGTCGAACGCAAGATAGGGATTGATGGCCTCCGCACCGTAACCTGCAAGGCAGCAGAAGTGATGAATTTCGCGCGGTTCGCCGGATTCGACAACCAAGCCGACCGAAGTACGAAGGCCCTTGCGGATTAGGTGGTGATGAACCGCTGCTGTCGCCAACAGTGTCGGGATGTCGATGCGATCCGGGCCGATCTGGCGGTCGGACAAAATGATGATGTTGTAGCCGCCGGCTACCGCCGCTTCCGCGCGCTCACACAACCGCTCGATAGCTGCAGACATGCCCGCAGCGCCTTCGGTCGCGGCATAGGTGATGTCGATGGTCTTGGTGTCGAACCGCTCTTCGGTATGACCAATGGAGCGGATCTTCTCGAGATCTGCATTGGTCAGGATCGGCTGGCGCACCTCTAGTCGCTTGCGCCGGGACGAGCCGATCAGATCGAAGATATTGGGCCGCGGTCCGATGAAGGAAACCAGGCTCATCACCAGCTCTTCACGGATCGGGTCGATCGGCGGGTTGGTGACCTGCGCGAAGTTCTGCTTGAAATAATTGTAGAGCAGCTTCGGCTTGTCCGACATCGCCGCAATCGGCGTATCGGTGCCCATCGACCCGACCGCTTCCTGGCCGGTCGTCGCCATTGGCGACATCAGAAGCTTGAGATCTTCCTGCGTGTAGCCGAACGCCTGCTGGCGATCGAGCAACGAAACGTCTTTGCGCAATGCACGCGGCTCGACCGGATTGAGGTCTTCCAAAATGAGCTGTGTATTCGCAAGCCACTTCTTGTAGGGGTGCTTCGTCGCGATTTCCGACTTGATCTCCTCGTCAGAAATGATGCGCCCCTTGACTAGGTCGATCAGAAGCATACGTCCCGGCTGCAGTCGCCACTTGGTGACGATCTTGTCTTCCGGCACCGGCAATACGCCAGCCTCGGAGGCCAGGATCACGCGATCATCATCGGTAACCATGTAGCGCGCCGGGCGCAGTCCGTTGCGGTCCAGCGTGGCTCCGATCTGGCGTCCGTCCGTAAAGACCACGGCTGCTGGTCCGTCCCACGGCTCCATCAGGGCGGCATGGTATTCGTAGAAAGCCTTGCGGTCGTCATCCATGAGCTTGTTGCCGGCCCAAGCCTCCGGGATGAGCATCATCATCGAATGAGCAAGGCTGTAACCGCCCTGGAACAGAAACTCGAGCGCGTTGTCGAAGCACGCCGTATCCGATTGGCCTTCATAGGAAATCGGCCACAGCTTCGAGATGTTGTTTCCGAACAGTTCGCTGTCGACCGAGGCCTGCCGGGCAGCCATCCAGTTGTTATTGCCGCGAACCGTGTTGATCTCGCCATTGTGCGCGACCATGCGATAAGGGTGCGCCAGCTTCCACGACGGAAATGTGTTGGTCGAGAAGCGCTGATGGACAAGGATCAGCGCTGTTTCGAAGCGCGGATCGTTGAGATCCTTGTAGTAAGGACCGACCTGGTTGGCGAGGAACATGCCCTTGTAGACAATCGTGCGCGCCGAGAGCGACACGCAGTAGGCTCCCGTGTCCCTATTGTGGTTCTCCGCATAGATGCGGCCGGAAATAACCTTGCGAAGCAGATAGAGCCGGGCCTCGTATTCTTCGTCGTCATCGATATCGGGCGTGCGACCGATGAAGACCTGACGATGGAACGGCTCGGCCTCCAAAATTTCCGGTGCCCTGGACAATGAAGAATTGTCGACAGGCACATCCCGAAAACCAAGCAGAGGCAATCCTTCGGAATGGGCGGACTCGGCAATTATCTCGTCGATATGCAAGCGCAGAGCGCTATCCTGCGGCATGAACCAATGACCGACGCCATACTGGCCAACAGGCGGCAGATCGACACCTTGCTTGGCCATCTCCTCACGAAAGAAGCGGTCGGGAATCTGAACCAGCACGCCAGCGCCGTCACCCACCAAAGGATCGGCCCCAACCGCGCCCCGATGCGTCAGATTGTCGAGCATCAACAGCCCGTCTTGGACGATTTGGTGCGACCTCACGCCCTTCATGTGGGCGATAAAGCCGACGCCACACGCATCGTGCTCATTCCGCGGATCGTAAAGACCCTGGGCGCTTGGAAGGCTGCCCCCGGGGGTTGCGCGTTTGACGCCGCTGGCCTTGATCTGCGCGGCCGGCTCAACATCCGTCGTCACAGAAGGCTTCACGTACGTCATCGTCGTCTTCCTCCATTCAGCGCCGGAGAGGCGCCCGGTTGCTTTGGGAAGCTTCTCGCCCCCAATTTTTCAGTCTTGCAGCCCGTCTTGCGAAAACCTGGCCGAACTCTGTGGCCCGAATGGAATACCGCTGGCGGCAGCAGCCGGAATGGCACTTCACCATACGCCAATCCGCCTAGCCTTTGCGCAAATAAATAAGACAGCATTACTGTCCTAAATTTCCTATGACAGAATTCCGGAAACCACACAAGACCGTTTCGTAAAAAATGCCGAAGGGAGACGATCGAAAATTGCGCAGATGGTCGCAGTTCGGTAATTTTCGAACATTGCAAGGGAATGGCTGGCTTCATGGGGACCACATAGGCTGGCCCTTGCACGGCAAGCGAAAAGTTGGTCAACCTCGCCACGATTTTCCACGCAATGGACCGACAAATGTTATTCGCTTCCGACAATTGGGCCGGTGCCCATCCCGCGATCGCAGCCCATTTATCAGCCAATGCGGGCGGCTTCTCCACCGCCTATGGCGACGGCGCATTGGACAAGGTGGTCTACCAGCGCTTCAATGAGATCTTCGAGCGGGAAGTGGCCGTCTTCTTTGTCGCAACGGGCACCGCGGCCAATTCACTCGCGCTGACGGCCTACAATAAGCCTGGGGGCATCTCTTTTTGCCATCGCGAATCGCACGTCATCGAAGACGAATGCGGCGCACCGGAATACTTTTCTGGTGGTGCACGTCTCCATGCGGTGGACGGTCCGCTCGGCAGGATTGATCCAGCAAATCTGGAAAAAGCGCTTGGCCGCCTGACACCGGAATTCGTGCATGCAGGACGACCTATGGCGGTCTCCATAACTCAATCCACTGAAGCAGGAACTGTCTACAGCCTAGATGCAATAGAAGCCATTTCTGCGATCGCAAAACGACACTTGGTTCCCTTGCACCTCGACGGCGCGCGCTTTGCCAATGCGCTGGTTTCACTCGACACGACGCCGGCAGAAATGACCTGGAAACGTGGCGTCGATATTGTGTCCTTCGGTGGCACCAAAAACGGTTGCTGGTGCGCCGAGGCGGTGGTGGTGTTTGATCTGGACAAGGCCAGAGAACTGGCATTCCTGCGCAAACGCGCCGCGCAGCTCTTCTCGAAATCGCGCTTCATCGCCGCTCAGTTCGACGCATACTTTCAAAACGATCTCTGGCTCGATACCGCCAGGCATTCAAACGCGATGGCGTCACGACTGGCCAACGCTATCAAGGCATCAAAAATTGGGCGGCTTGCCTGGGCACCCGAAGCGAATGAAGTATTTGCAATCATGAAGCGGGGCGACGCCGAGAGGCTGCAGGGATCAGGTGCGGCATTCTACGATTGGCATTCGCCGGCTGGTTTTTCCGGACAGATCAGCGAAGACGAGGCGCTCTACCGTTTCGTCACCAGCTTCGCGACAACGGTCGACGAGGTCGACCGCTTTGCCGGGGAAATTGGCGCTTAACACGTCTGGAGAAACAAAAGGCGGCGCCTCGCGACGCCGCCCTTCTCTCGGGAGGATGAGAGAATTTTTAGTGTGCAGCAGCCTTTGCTTCGATCTGCTTGGCCTTGGCCGGAGCCGAAGTGATCGCAATCTTGCGCGGCTTCAACTCCTCGGGAATGTTGCGCTTGAGGTCGACGAACAGAAGTCCGTTTTTCAACTCGGCGCCGAGAACATCGACGTGGTCGGCAAGCTGGAACCGGCGCTCAAACGAGCGCGAGGCGATACCGCGGTAAAGCAGCTCGGAGCCCTCGCCCTCGGTGCCTTCCTTGCGCTCACCCTTGACCGTCAGCACATTGCGGTGTGCTTCGATCGAAATCTCGTCATCGGAGAAGCCGGCCACCGCCATGGAAATGCGATAGGCGTCGTCACCGGTCTTTTCGATATTGTAGGGCGGATAGGTCTGCGCACCTTCAGGCTGGGCAAGCGAATCCAGCATGGTGAAGAGGCGATCAAAGCCTACGGTCGAACGATAAAGAGGGGAAAAATCAACATGACGCATGGTGTGTTCTCCTGTCGAGCAACAATGTTTGCGTTGTGGTCCGACCAGAAACCCTAACGGCGTTTCCTGAACCAGCGGTCCCGACATCGGCGACCGCAAGGATCATTTGGGTGTGCCACCCAACGGTTTCAAGGCTCTTTTTCAAGGCTGGCATCGTGATGCGATGAACGCACGATGAACCGGTCGCTCAAAGCTTGTTCAGCCTCACGTCGCTACTTCTGAGCACAACGGGAGAGCGGATTAAATCAGCCGCACCGTGCCGAACCGGGTGTAACGTCCCTTCCTCCCGGATCGACAAGGCCGGGAGCGCGCCTTCGGGCGGCTTCCGGCCTTACACTGGAAATCCTTTGCAATTCACGCATTTGCTTTCTATCACCGTGCTGATGCCTCGCCAGCCGGACCGAGACCCTTACGACGCTCCTAAAGAGACGGGCCAAAGCGCCGAATGACGGACCTTTTCTTCCATACGCCCGACAATCCAGTACCCGACAACGCAACGGCAGGTTTCCTGACCGCGCATGACGGTCGAAAAATTCGCTACGCGCGCTTCGCACCGGCCAGCCGCCCGGACAATGGCACCGTCGTGCTTTTGCAGGGCAGAAACGAGTGCATAGAAAAGTACTTCGAAACGATCGCCGATCTGTCTGCAAAGGGATTTGGGGTCGCGACCTTTGATTGGCGCGGGCAAGGCGGGTCAGACCGGCTACTGCGCAATCCGCAACGCGGCTACGTCAAGAGCTTCCGCGACTACGCCTCGGACCTGGAACAATTCTTCGAAGAAATCGTACTGCCCGATTGCCGAGGCCCCTACTACATCCTTGCGCACTCGACAGGTGCGCTGGTAGCGCTTCTTACGGCGTCTTCGATGGTCAACCGGGTCCAGCGCATGGTGTTGTTGACGCCATTTCTCGGCATTCCCGGACAACGCGTTTCAATGGCAAGAATCCGGCTCGTCACCACGATCCTCAGCCTCTTCGGCCTCGGCCGGCTGTATGCGGCATGGGGTCCGCGACCGAAACAATCGGCACCTTTCGAAACCAACAATCTCACGTCGGATGCAGTGCGATATCGGCGCAATGTGTCGATCTATGAAGCGCATCCGCAACTTGCTCTTGGCGGCCCGACAATCCGCTGGCTACGCGCGGCAAGTTCGGCGGCCATTGCCGTCAGCGACCAGGAGTTCATGGCCAACATCCGCATACCGACGTTGATCATTGCAGCAGGTGCAGACACCGTCGTTTCGACCAAAGCGATTGCCTCATATGCAAGGCATCTTAGGCTGAGTTCGCTCCTGACCATTGACGGCGCACGCCACGAATTGCTCCAGGAAGCAGACCTCTATCGCGAGCAGGCGCTCGCAGCGTTCCATGCCTTCATTCCGGGGACAGACGGCAGCGCCTCTTAGCTGAACAATCAGCCTCTGAGCGCAGCAATAGCCGCCGCGTGGAGCTCCGGCGTCGCTGCTGCGAGGATATCGCCCCCTTGTTCGGCGGGCTTGCCTTCAAAGGTGGTGATGACCCCGCCCGCCTTTTCGATGATCGGGATCAATGCCACGATGTCGTATGGCTTCAAGCCGGGATCGGCAACGACGTCGACATTGCCCGCAGCGAGCATGGCAAAGGCGTAGCAATCAGTACCATAACGGGCCAACCGAACCTTTCGTTCAAGCTCGTCGTAGTGTGAACGCATCTGCCCCTGGAAAAGCGACGGCGTCGTGGTGAACAGGATCGCATCGGAAAGCTTCTTGGTCTTGCGCGTCGCAAGTTTGCGTGGTCCGCCAGGCCCCTCATAGTGCGATCCGGAGGCGTTGGCGTAGTAAAGTTCACCGGTAAATGGTTGCGACATCAGTCCGGCAACCGCATCGCCATCGATGGTCAGACCGACCAGCGTTCCCCAGACAGGCACCCCGGAGATGAAGGCCCGGGTTCCGTCTATCGGATCGATGATCCACACATACCGGCTCGAGAGGTTCTCGCTGCCATGCTCTTCGCCAAGGATGCCATGGTCGGGAAACTGGGCGTTGATGAGTTTCCGGATAACCCGTTCTGCTTCCTGATCCGCTTCGGTAACCGGGTCAAAGCCGCCCGCCAGCTTGTTGTCCACCGCACCTTGGCTGCGGAAACGCGGCAAGGTCTCGGCTGCCGCAACATGGGCGATCTGCCGAATAAAGTCGGTTGAGATATCCAAAGCTGTCTCCAAAAAAGGGCGCCAACGCAAACCGCCGGTTTCGGCCTTTGTCATATCAAGATCGTGGCTGGAATGTCACGCGCCGAACAACCGCGGCAATTGCCCCTGCCTTCTGAATGCGGTGATATCTTGACTTTTGTGCAGCGCACAATAGGCTCGTCCTTGGACAGGGTTTCCTGTCCATGCCCTCCTTGGGCGTTTCCTCCCTAGACTCAAGACCGCGTCGTGCAAGCGATGCGGTCCTTTTTTATCCCGGGCGGGCTATTCGGCGGCCAGAGGATGGTCGAGGAAGTGATAGTCGGGGATCGCCATCAGGTCCGCGCAAAACAAGGCCATGTCACGGGCAAGCGCGTCAAACCCGGATGTTTTCTGCAACGTCTTTTCGTGCATGTAGAGACCACGGTTCACTTCGATCTGGAGCGCATGCAGATGACGCACCGGCCGCCCGTAATGCTCGGTTATGAAGCCACCGGCGTACGGCTTGTTGTGGGCGACGGTATAGCCCATCGCCGACAACAGGTTGATGGCGGTCTCGGTCAAGGCTGCCGAT
The DNA here is from genome assembly GCF_057809835.1 of Mesorhizobium sp. FG116. Taxonomy (NCBI): domain Bacteria; kingdom Pseudomonadati; phylum Pseudomonadota; class Alphaproteobacteria; order Hyphomicrobiales; family Phyllobacteriaceae; genus Mesorhizobium; species Mesorhizobium sp. FG116. Next base: position 2,838 of record NZ_JBMDKS010000005.1, on the reverse strand, counting down.
GCCGAGGTGCCGAAGCGGTCGCCGACGATGAAATCCGGCCTGAATCCATTTTCGCCTATTCGTATGCTGGCCGGCATGGAGTGGCAGTCGATAAGAATCGCGAAGCCGAATGCCGCATGGGTTCGCGAAAGCAGCCTCTTCAAGGCCTCGTGGAAAGGCTTGTAGACAACCTCGATTCGCGCAATCGCCTCGGCCAGCGGCAGGCGGCCGGAATAGATGTCAAGCCCCTCACCCACCAGCTTCGGCACGGTGCCCAGACCGCCCGCCACCCGCGCCGAGCGGATGTTGCAGTAAGGCGGCACCGGCTCGGCAAACATGCGCGGATCGAGTTCCCACGGCTCCCGGTTCACGTCGAGATAGGCACGTGGAAAGTTCGCCGCCAGCATCGGCGCACCAAGCATGATCGCACCGCCGAACAACTCGTCGACATAGCAATCCTCGGAACGGCGGATCGCATTGCGGTCCAGCCGCGCCATCGCCAGGAAGCGCTCGGGATAGTACCTGCCGCTATGCGGTGAGCTGAAAATGAACGGGACGCGCTGCTCCGCCCCCGCGCGGATCTCGAAGGGCCGGACGACCGAAAAATCCTCTGCGGGTGAGGTCACTCTGTTTGGACCCGTAAGCAAAAACACGTCATGGTCAAAAACTGCCATCTTGAGTGCTGTGTGTCCAGCAACTCGGCGGTCTAGCCGGTGCCGGCTCCAAGTTCTTTCACACGAACGTTCACTTGATCTTTACCGCCGCGCTTTCATATAGAGGATGGTTAACGGGCCAGCCGGGGGCGGTCCGGGCGGGTGATTCGGACGGAACACGATGGCACGCATTCTTCTTGCGGAAGACGACGACGACATGCGCCGTTTCCTGGTCAAGGCGCTGGAACGCGCCGGCTACCAGGTCAGCGATTTCGACAATGGCGCAAGCGCCTATGAGCGGCTGCGAGAAGAGCCCTTCTCCCTGCTGCTGACCGATATCGTCATGCCCGAGATGGACGGCATCGAACTGGCCCGCCGGGCAACCGAAATCGATCCGGACCTCAAGGTGATGTTCATCACCGGTTTCGCAGCCGTCGCGCTCAACCCCGATTCCAAGGCTCCGAAGGACGCCAAGGTTCTTTCCAAGCCATTCCATCTGCGCGATCTCGTCAATGAGGTCGAAAAGATGCTTCAGGCCGCCTGATCTTTTCGTTTCCCGCTATTGACGTACCGGGGCAAAAGTGGTGTATGCGCGGCTTCGGATGGGCGTATAGCTCAGCGGGAGAGCACTACGTTGACATCGTAGGGGTCCCAAGTTCGATCCTTGGTACGCCCACCATCCAAACTCCTGAATTCGCTGAAGAAATGAGCCCTTGACGGGGCTCGCGGGTACCACCCGCAGCTTCGGCGGGTGAGTTCGCCGAAATCCCCCTCGCTTTCCGCGTCTCCTCTCCCGTCGTTCTTTAGTCGCAAAGCATTTAAACCGATTGAAAAGACATTGCGTTGGGATGACGTAAGGTTCTATGGTTCGTTGGCTGGTGCAATGGCGCAAAGACAAGAGACGCCGCCGCCGGGGAGGATGACTGCCATGGCATTTCTGGAAATCGACGGCCTGAGGAAACGCTTCGGCCAGGTGGAAATCCTCAAGGGCATCGACCTCGAGCTCGAAAAAGGCGGCTTCCTCGTGCTGGTCGGGCCTTCGGGTTGCGGCAAGTCTACCCTTCTCAACACCATTGCCGGCCTTGAAACGGTGACCTCGGGCCAGATCCGTGTCGATGGCAAGGCCATCAACGATCTTCACCCGTCCAAGCGCGACATCGCCATGGTGTTCCAGAGCTATGCGCTTTACCCGAACATGACGGTGGCCGGAAACATCGCCTTCGGCATGGAGATGCGCGGCGTTCCGGCAGTGGAGCGCGAGGTAGCCGTCGCCAAGGTGGCAAAGACCTTGCAGATCGAGCATCTGTTGCAGCGCAAGCCTTCGCAACTGTCCGGCGGCCAGCGCCAGCGCGTCGCCATGGGCCGGGCGCTGGTGCGCGATCCCAAGCTGTTCCTGTTCGACGAGCCGCTTTCGAACCTCGACGCCAAGCTGCGCGTCGACATGCGCATCGAGATCAAGCGCCTGCACGCCACGACGGGAACGACGATCGTCTATGTCACGCATGACCAGATCGAGGCGATGACGCTGGCATCCAAGATCGCCGTGATGCGCGACGGCGAAGTGCAGCAATTCGGCACGCCGGCTGAAATCTACAACAACCCGGCCAATCTGTTCGTCGCCGACTTCATGGGATCGCCGGCGATGAACCTGATCCCCGGCACCATCGGCAGCAATGGCCGCGACCTCAGCATCGTTCTCGAGCGCGAGGCGCGCACGCCGATCGTACTGCCTTTGGCGAATGCGCCAAGCGGGCTCAACGCATTCAAGGGCAAGCCCGTGGTGTTCGGGGTCCGCCCGGAAGCGCTGACCGATCCGGAGGGCGCGGAGCGCAACGCCACCAACATCGCAACCGCCGATTGCCATATCGAGGTCGTCGAGCCGGCGGGTTCCGACACCTTTGCCGTGACCAATTTGGGCGGCAAGGGCGTGGTGGCGCGCCTGCGTGCCGACGCCACGATCCGGGCGGGCACGGATACGCCGCTGGCCTTCAACCTTGCCAAGGCCGTTTTCTTCGACCCGGCGACCGAAAGCCGGATCGTCTGATGGGAAGCCGCTTGAGGTGAGCGCAAGCCTTCGCGGCGGCTTCTGAAAGTGTTCCTTGCGGGGAATTTGAGCCGCCAGGCACTGCCGCCCAGAATACTTGGGTAAAAGTCACGGAATGGATCCCGGACAGCATCGCCATCGCTTCGCTCGGCTCGCTTCCGG
>NZ_JBMDKS010000049.1:0-9723 GCF_057809835.1 Mesorhizobium sp. FG116 | reverse complement strand
TGATCGAAGGCAGGACGGCAGACGGCACAAGCCGGGCCAGAGAAACCTTGGCGCGCTTCGGAACCTCTGAGGAATCGCGGACCGCCATCGACGAATTTCTGCTCGACATGATGACGCTCGAATTTGTTGTCGCCGCCGGCGGGTCCAAATCTGAAAACGCGCTCCGCGAACTCGCCCAATGGAAATTTGAGAAGGTTAGGCGCATTGTGACGCCGTCGAGATGAGTCCCATTCTCCTCAATCGAAGAGAATAATTCAGGCAAGGACGCCACGACAGGGGCGTTCGAGGCCGCCATCGAACAGGTGCTTATGGCCGCGCCCCGCTGAAAGAGGCGCCGAAGCAAAGCTCCCGATCCTGGCTGTTCCTGCCACGCCACGCCGCGCGAAGGTCGCAACACTGCGGCGTGCATGGTCCTCGACATAGCACTCCAGGAGGGCCGAGATGACCAACATCGTCACGCTGCAAGCCGACAAGCGCTGGAACGCGGTCATCGAGTATCGCACCGATGAAGGGAGGAGAGCGTCGAACACTATTTCGAGGAAATATCCGACCTGCACCTCATCATCGAGCACGGGCCTGACTGGAGTCTACTGATCCGTTGCACGATGACGCTGAACCGTCCCGATGATGGCGAGGAGCAGAACTGCGTCGAGAAAGCACTACGCGAAGAGCGCTCGCACTAGAATTTGCAGAGCATCGCCGGCGGCTTTAATGGCGCGTTTGCTCTTGATTGGCTGCGGGCGGGGTTCCACCATCCGTCCATTGTGTCCGTTCGATCCACGATCTCCCTGATCCCGACGCGCTACCCAGCATGGCGTGGGTCCAATCGACGATTGCTTTGACACGGAACGGCCTGTTTCAGAGTTGGGAGATAAAGTAAGCTGCGCCAACAGGCACGTCGCTGCCGCCCCCATGGTCCAGGAGGGAGAGGGAATGGCCGCCAATGACGATAGCGACCAGTCTGGTCAATTCGAACGCTTGTTGAATACGCCTGATCTGGCCGCGGCGCTGGAGAGCAGGCGCTTCAAGCAGTTTCTCGACCGATTGCCTGTCGCGACCGCGGTTTCAGTGCTTCAGCCGCGCGAGCGCATCGTCTACGCCAATAGTGAATTCGAACGGCTGTCAAATAGATCAGAAGAAGCAATCATCGGCGAAAATTGGACGATCCTCGCGGGCGCTGCGTCAGACGGCGCTGACAAGCAGCTCGGCACCGCGATTACCGATGGCAAGGATTTCATCGGCGTCTTTACGATCGAGCGCGGGGACGGCGCGCCCCTAGTGGTCAATGCATGGTCCGCCACCATAGAAGACGACGAAGGAACCGCCGCCTTCCGCCTGGTTGCGCTGATCGGAACACCGAGCGCCGACGAAACCGCACGGGAGGAGCTCGAACAACGCATCCGCGAGAAGGACACGCTGCTTCGCGAACTCCAGCATCGAGTCAAGAATAACCTCCAGATGATCACCGCGCTGATCCGGATGGAAGCACGCCATGGATCCGGCCAGGAAGAGAGCGCGCGCTTCGATCGGCTCGCAGGCCGGGTGGAATCGCTCGCGCTGCTCTATCAGGCGCTGGCGACGGAAGGGCAGTCCGAGGAAGTGGACCTCGGCACCTATCTCAGCCAGGTCGCCTCGGCGGCGATGCAAGCGCAGGCGACCGAGGGGATTCGCCTGGAACTCAAGGTGGATAGCTGGCCGGTTTCGGTGAATGTGGCGATGCCGGCGGGACTGGTCGTCAACGAGCTGATCACGAACGCGCTCAAATATGCTTTTGAAGGGCGCGATGGGGGCACCATCAAGCTGCACAGCCTTGTCGACGAGACCGGCTGCAAGGTCATTGTCGCCGACGACGGAGTCGGCCTGCCCGAAACCGTCGAATGGCCCGAGCCGGGCAAGCTCAGCGCATTGATCGTAACCTCCTTGCGGGAGAACGCCCATGCCCAGTTCAAGGTCGAGTCCACGCCCGGTAAAGGCATAACCGTGACGATCCGGTTTACGCGCGCCGCGGCGTCCGTTGCCTGATTTATGAATGCGGCAGCCAACCGGCCCTACCGTTGTGTCGTCGCTGGCAGATCTAATCCTTGGCCAGATCCCGCGGTTCCAGTTGACGCAGTGGCGCCTGAAGTTCCCACCTCACGCCATCATGCTCTTCGATAAACCTGCCCACGCCTCCGATCGCCGCCGGCGTGATCCGTTCCACCATGATCTTGCCAAGTCCGCCTTCCTTGACCACGGCATTTGCCGGGCCACCGCTCTCCCTCCATGTCAGGGCGAGCCATTCCTCATCATTCCTGTCAACTATATCCCAATCGACTTCGACCGTCCCGGCCTCGGCCGAGAGAGAACCGTGATCGATCGCGTTCCTGAACAGCTCATGGAAGGCCATGCCCAGATATTGCACGGCCATCGGAGAAAGCAGGAGTTCCGGGCCAGAAGCGGCGATCCGGTCCGGGTGACCGAAGCTTTCGGTCTGCGCCTTGAGCACGTCCTGGATGGGAGCCCCGTCCCAGTTGCGGCTGACCAGCAGGTCATGAGAGCGGGCGAGCGCCATGATCCTTTGCCGGATCTTGGTTTCGAACTGCTGTGGATCGTGGGTTCTGCCGTTCGTTTGCCGGATCATCGAAAGGATCACGGCGAACTGGTTCTTCACGCGGTGATTGACTTCCCGCAATAGGGCGTGGATGCGGTTCTGGCTCTCCACCCGATCCGAGATATTGCGAGCAATTTTCGAGGCGCCGAGGATCGTCCCGTTCTCGTCCTTGATCGGCGAGACCGTGAGCGAGATCGGGATCAGCCTGCCGTCGCTCCGGCGACGGATGGTTTCGAAGTGCTCGATACGCTCGCCTCGCCGGATGCTGCCGAGGACAAAGGTCTCCTCGTCCAGCCGGTCGTCGGGAATGATGCGCGTGATCGACTTGCCAATCATCTCGGCCGCCGAGTAACCGAAAGTCTCCTCTGCGGCCGGGTTCCACGAGGTGACGATGCCGTTCAGGTTCTTGCTGACGATGGCATCCTGGGAAGACTCCACCAAGGCGGCAAGAAGCCTGCCGTCGTTGACCAGCCGGTTGGCGGTGCGAAGCGCCAACTCGCGATCCCTTGCCGCGACGGAAGCTGCTTCCGCTGCCTCCCTGGCGGCGCGGCGCAACTCCAGCCCATCGACGATCAGCGATGCGAGGCTTTCAAGGATACCCAACTCGCGGACGCAAAACGCCCGCGGCAGGCGGTCCAGGACGCACAGCGTGCCAAGCTTGTGGCCGTCTTTGACCGCAAGCGGCACACCGGCGTATGAAGCCAGGCCGAATTCCTTGACGAGGCGGTTTTCCCGAGCGTCTGACGCGGCTCTTGCGTCCTCGATAACCCAGGGTTTGTCCTGAAGGATGGCATTGGCACAAAAGCCCGGCTCGCGATCAACGTGGTCGATCTGGAGGCCATATCTCGCCTTGAACCATATGCGGTCGACGTCGACAACGCTGAAAAGCGCAACCGGCGTCGACAGCAAATCGGCAGCGAGCGTCACGGTCCTGTCGAAGGTCGCTTCTTGGGAAAAGTCCCCAGCAGCGTACTGGCGAACCGCCTCCAATCGTGCTGCTTCGTCGGATCCCATCATGAACCTGCCTATGCGGGATGCCATCACAAACTCTTGAGTTTGCAGGCAGTTCCGCGAAACTCAAAAAAGTTCAATGCCTTCTGAAGCCACGATGGCTCTGCTATTCGTCCGAATGTGTCACTATGGCTCGAGACAAAGCGGGTGAACAATCATGGACGAAAGCCGGCGAAGGAGGGATCAATGGCTATCGTGCGGGCGCTGGAAGGTTTGGGCATCCTGGATCCCGAGCAGATCGCCGTCCTGCAGGAGATATTCGACGCTGCATGTGCACGTCTCGACCTCGATCCAAAATCTCCGGAGGCAGAGAGTGTCGCTCAACGGCTCGTGGCCGCCCATCAGTCGGGAACGCTCGACAGAAAGACGTTCCTAGACTCTATAAAGAGACCGGGCTTCGGCTAAATTGGTACTAAAGTGGCTCGGTGCAATCGTGTTGGCGCGCCCTTCTGGTCCTGGGGGGGCGCAATGATGGCCGGGGCCGTAAACGTCCAGGAATGCCCCTATAAGATTTCTGGCCATGCCAGATCACGCCCTGGCTGGCATTGCGGATGGCGTCGATCGGGAACCTCTCGTCCGATGTCTTGATTGCTGCAGACAGACGACGTCGCAGGCGCCGTGCGTGGACCGAGAAGGCACCATCCATCGGTGATCCCGATGCCAAAGCGAGAAACTGCGCTTTGACCTGGTCCGTCTGAGAGGCGGCCAATCATAGTGCCGCCGCGCCGAATTGATTCATACTCCGGCAGGTTGCCTACGCGCATCCTTTGAGGCACCGCTCTTCGCGTTTTAGAGTTGAGGGTTACCTGATACGGTTCATGTTTAGGTCAGGGCCACTGTCTAGTGTTCACAGTAGAAACACGGTGATTATTTGGCCATGATTGTCAGAATGGCGTCGAGCCATGACGGAAAGGATCATGACCGTATTCGAGTTTGCTGGTCATACACTGGATCTCAGGCAGGGCCGGCTTCGGAACAGTGTCGGCGACGTTACACTGCGCCCGAAATCCCTTGCGCTGCTAACCTATCTTATCCAGCATCCTGGCCGCGTCATCGCTAAGGACGAATTGGTGCGAGCGGTATGGCCAGACGCCTTTATCTCCGATGATTCTCTCAGCCAATGTCTCAAGGACATCCGCGCTGCTCTCGGCCACGAAGCGGAAGGTATCGTACGGACCGTTCCACGCCGCGGGTATTTACTCGATGAAACGCGGTTGCGTATTCTCCGCCAGCAAGAAGATACGCCACCGACGCCGGCGGGCCAGCCTCAGCCCGAAAAGCCGTCGATCGCCGTGCTGCCTTTCGAGACGGCCGGCTGCGACCAGGATTGGTTTTCCGACGGCATAGTGGAGGACATCACCACGGCGCTGGCCAAAAGTCGCAGATTGCGTGTGGTCTCCAAGAATTACAGCTTCGCTCTCAAGGGGCGCGCCATGCGCGGCGACGAGATTGCGCGAGAGCTACGCGTGCGGCATCTACTGGAGGGCAGCGTACGCCTCACCGGCCAGCGTATCCGCGTCTCCACCCGCCTGGTCCAGGCCGAAACCGGCGACCTTCTCTGGGCGGAGCGGTTCGACAGCGACATGGCGGACATCTTTGCGATCCAGGACGAGATCACGGAAGCCGTCGTCAGCCGGCTGGAGACCGAGGCTGTTAGTCGAGGAAAAGGAAGCCATACGGCAGGCCCGCATGACAAGCGTCGAAGCTTATCACTACGAGCTGCAGGGCCGGCAGTTGGCCCTGGCGCTGACGAAATCCAACCTTCTCACGGCGCGACGCATGTTCGCCAAGGCGGCCGGGCTAGATCCGCTCTATGCGCGGGCCCATGCAAGCATGGTGATCTGTGATTGCTACCTTCGCGAGTGGCATGGCCACGCTGTCGCGGCGGAGGCGACCCTGCCGATCGCTGAGAAGGCCCTAGATCTCGACCCGAGTCTTCCCGAAGCCTACATCGCTTACGGTTTCGCGCTTTTCGGCCACGGAAGATACGACGAGGCTGAGCGCTCCTACCGGCAAGCCCTTTCGCTCGATCCTAATTCCTACGAGGCCAATTTCTTTTTCGCCTCGACCATGATGCGCTTCCGACGCGACCGGGTGGGAATGGTTTCACTGTTCACACTGGCCGCCCAACTGCGGCCGGACGACTATATTTCGCCGATGATGGTCGCCGCCTTCCTTCCCTGGAGCGATCCGCGGCGGCCGGATTGGGCAAGATCCTGCATCGAGCGTGCCGAGCGGGCGGCGAAGCTCAATCCGCAGGACCCATCGCCTTTGCATCGTGGCGCCGTCGCCTATGCCTATCTCGGCGACAAGGAGAGCGCGCATGGCTGGCTGACCAAGGCGCTTGCCATCGAACCCGATGATTTCGTCGCGCATGTCAACGCTTCCAGCATACACGCGCAGTTCGGCGAAGCGAACGAAGCGCTCCACCACCTCGAAAAGGCCGCCCGGCAGGCGCCCCGAAAAACCATTGAGATGCTCCTGGCCGATATCGACTACGATCCCATCCGCGAGGATCCGCGTTTCTCGCAGATACTGCCTCTGCAAGACGGGTGACATCTCGTGGCGCCCTCCAGGGCGATGTCGACTCCGGCCGCATCCCATACAATGATCGCCAGTAGATCTTTCAGCTGGATCCCGCCTCTGCGCGCTGACGGGCAGCGTGCCAAGCCGACAGGATCGCGTCGGCTGCGATTTTTCCCTGTTCCTCGTCGGTAAACCAAGAGGTGACCGAAATGCGCATGGCCTGCCGCCCGCGCCATTTTGCCCCGCTCGTGAAACACACCCCGTCGGACTGAATCTGGCGGATCGTCAATTCAGTGAGGCGGTCGGCTTCGTCATCGGGACCGTCGACCCCGAAGCGAACGAGGACCTGGTTGAGAACGACGTCGTTCAGGATTGCTATGCCGCTGTTCTCCCGCAAGTGCTCGGCGATGCCATGCGCTACTCGGCAATTCCGCTCGATCATGGCAGCGATGCCAGTGCGTCCGAGATGCTTAATCATCGCCCAAGTGGCGAAGCCGCGCGCACGGCGCGATAGTTCCGGAACGAAATGCGTGGGATCGCGCTCGCCTTCCTGTGCCGATGGCAGATAGCTGGCGGCGATCGTCATCGCCCGGCGGTGCGCTTCCTCATCGCGTACGATCGCATATCCGCAATCATAAGGGGTCTGGAGCCATTTGTGGCCGTCGACGGCCCACGAATCCGCCTCGTCGAGGCCGTGTGTCAGGTGTTTCCGATCCGGACAGGCGCGGGCCCATAGACCGAATGCGCCATCAACATGTATCCAGACATCAGCCTTGCGCGCCAGGGGAACAAGTGCCCGAAAGTCGTCGAATGCGCCGGTGTTGATCTGGCCCGCCTGCAAGATGACGATGCCCGGCCCGGAAATCCTTTCGGCGGCGGCCGCGAAACTCTCGGACATCATTCGGCCATTCCGGTCGGTCTTAACCCGAACCACCCTGTCGTGTCCCAGGCCAAGGAACTGCAGGGCGGAAAAGACGGTCGTGTGAGCGTCGTCGCCGATGAGGACGGTGATCGGCGGCGCGCCGAAAAGACCTCGTGTATCGACGTCCCACCCAGCTCGCCTGAGCACTGAGCCGCGGGCCGCCGCCAGCCCAGTGAAGTTGGCCATTGTGGCGCCGGTGACGAAGCCGACCGAACTCCGGCGCGGCAGATCAAGCAGATCCACCAACCAGCCGCCGGCTACAGTTTCTATAGCGGCCGCAGCGGGCGCCGCATGATGATTGCCGGCATTCTGGCCCCATGCGCTGGTCAGCCAGTCCGCTGCGACGCCAACCGGATGCGAGCCGCCGATCACCCAGCCGAAGAAGCGTGGGCCCGTCATGGCGTGCAGGCCGGGCTCGGCGCGAGCCACTAGGTCGTCGATCACGGCGACCTCCTCGTTGCCCGCTTCGGGAACTGCTTCCCGGAACGCATCGAGGGACTGCATGTAGCCGTGCAGCGTCCGCTGCGGCCTAGACGCGATCGTTTCCCGGAAATGGGTCGCATGATGGGCGGCGCGCTGGAGAGGGATGCGGATTGCGCCTGGATCCTTAGCCGTATGGTGCGCCTCCGACCAATCTCTAGCCTGAAATTCATCCCTTTGCCGCATCGCTCGTTTCTCTTCGCCTGTCATGGAGCGGAAGTATTTTTTCGGTCGTGAGGGGCTGGTCTTCCGACCCCAGTCGCGCAGCATCATGCCGCTTGAGACGACAGATTACAGTGGAAGCATCCTCCGCAATCGAAAAGGCGAGGATACCGCCGTCACTCATCGCGGGCAGATCGGCCAACCGGTCCCAAACGACATAAAGATCGGAGGGATCGACAACGTAGTCATATCGTTCGCTGCGCGCCTTTTCAGCTTCCCGTGACGCTCTTTCTCCGATGGTCGTGCGTAGCGGCGCAGCAAGGCCTGCCACTGCGCCTCCCAGGCTCCATGCGCGGCAAATACCCTCTAAACGCTGTCGTTTCATAGCGTGGCGAGCCCGATCACGATCGCTGCTACGAGGCTCGCGATATTTAGACTAGATCGAAATCGAATATGCGCAGGTTGGTCTGCGTGCGGAGCGCTATGGTTGCTGTCGGCCGCCACGGGAGCGACATAGATGCTCCCAAAGCAGGCTCGCCACGAACATCGCGCGAAGGGCCCAGCTGATGCTCGGGGATGGCTTTCGGGTTCTCCGGTTCGATCGATGTCAGGCTGGGCGCCGGGCTGACCTGAAACCCGCGTGCATCCCCCACGTTCGGAGGCACTCGAGATAAGGAAGAGGATGGCGCCGAGCATGATTGCCACACCCAGAGCGGCGATAGAAGAAATGCGTTCGCCGAGGAACAGCGCCGCGCTCAGCCCGCCGAAAGCGCCTTCCGCGCTGACGATGACCGCAGCATGGCTTGCCGGCGTGAAGCGCTGCGCCGCCGTCTGGAGGCCGAATGCAAGCGCAGTGGAAAAGACCCCCAACACGATGAGTTCGCGACCGGCTTCTGCCACGGAGCCGGGCGACAAGTTGCCAAAGATGGCACCGAGAGGCAGGGCCAGGATCGCAACGCCGAGAAATTGCGCGGCCGCCGCTGTGAACGGATGGCCATGGAGGTGCATGTGTCGGCCGAGCTCGACCATCCACAGCGCATAGCAGCCGGCCGACAGCAAGGCGATCGCATCACCGCGGCTGATATCGCTGAAGCCACCGCACAGCATCAGCGCGCCGATCATCGTCGCGCCGCCCGTGTACCAGACGGTCCGCGCCGGCTGCTCGCCCATCAGCAACCATCCAGCCAGCGGCGTGATCACCGTGGCCGTATTTACGAGGAAGCTGGCATTCGTAACCGTGGTGGTGGAGTAAGAGGCCTGCTGGAACATGAGCGCGACGGCGAACAACACCACGACCCTGGCAAGGCTCATCCAGTGCCCGCGCGCCTTGCGTCCCCCGCGCTCGCCAGCCACCAGCGGCAGGATTAGGAGCCCGCCGATCAAGCAACGCATCGCGACCGCGCTCAACGGATCGAGATGGTCAAGCACCGTCTTCTGCGCAACATTTCCGAAGCCCCAGAACGCTGCGGCAACGAACAGCAATAGATTGGCGTGAAGTCTCGACATGCGTCCGATCCAGCATCCGGCAACTCGGGATCATACGCGCGTCGCCTTGGACCTTTCCGGGTATCATCGTGCCACCGATCGAGCGCAGTCGTCATGAATGAAGTCTGATGGAGTTCTGAAATTTTGCGGTGGCGGGATACAGTCTTAGAAAGGGAGAGCGAAACGGAACGCGGAGCCAGGTTTCGGGTCTAGTCTAGATTAGGTCCGATTGCAGGCCGGTGATCGCTGAGGCGAAGCAACACTACGCATCCCCGCGCTTCAGCAACAATTCAGGAAAATTTCCCGGAACGTTCCAGGACATTCGGCCAGTTCGATGAGAACCTCCACGCATCACCGCAAACGCATGGAGCGACCCATGGCACACATCCGCCTCGACGGCGTGGCATCGTCGGCGTCCCTCTTCCAAGTAGTCTTCCGGCCTTTCCAGAGAGCAGCCGTAGCCAGGATCGGTGTGGGCGCAGAGACTGATCATCCGCTGACCGACGAGAGGACGTTGCAGGCCATCTCGAGGCTGAGCGACGAGCAG
>NZ_JBMDKS010000048.1:0-11022 GCF_057809835.1 Mesorhizobium sp. FG116 | reverse complement strand
CTTCAGCATGAACACCATGGTTTCCAGCTCGCGCCCCGTCGCCGGCCGCTTCAAGGTCGACGTCTCACGCGGCGAACGCATCGGCCGCGTATCGTCCGAATGGTTCTCGCGACCCGATGATGAGCGCTATCTTTCGCTTTCCGATCTCTACAGCGCCGTAAAGTCCCGATCCGAGCGCGCCCGCACGCGGACCGTCGAAAGCGCGGAAATCCGCGTCGAGGCCACCCGTGACAATGCCGAGCGCCTCGCCCTGATGGTTCCCGGCGGGCGGCAGCCTCTCGCGCCTACGCACTGGAGCTACGGGCAGCTCTGCGCCCTGGTCGGTGCCCCATCGACCTATATGCGGCAACTGCCCGCGCCGCTCGCGGCCATCAACCTCCAGCACGGCCTGCTCAATCACCGGGCCGAGCAGGTCAAGACGCTGGAGATGGACGACGGCCGCGTCGAGCTGCGCGCGGTGACCGGTCCAGAGTACGGAAGGATCTGGGACCACGAACTCGTATCCGCGGTGATGAGCATTGCCGGCAACGGCACCGGCGACACGGTCTGGAAGGTACCCGGGGTCCTCGACTGGTCGAACATGACACACAACCCGTTCGTCGACATCACCAAGGACACGACCACGCTCTATGCCTCGGACAGGGACGTATTCCTCTTCCTCGTCGACGACACCCACCCGATCGAGGCTGGCCGGCTCCCCAATGGCGAACCGGATCTGTATTTCCGCGGCTTCTATGCCTGGAACAGCGAGGTCGGCTCCAAGACTCTTGGAATCGCGAGCTTCTACCTCCGGGCCGTTTGCTGCAACCGCTGCCTGTGGGGTGTCGAGAATTTCGAGGAGATCACGATCCGGCACTCGAAGTTCGCGGCCAGTCGGTTCGCCCATGAGGCGGCGCCGGCGCTGACGAGCTTCGCGAACTCCTCGCCGGCGCCGTTCATCGCCGGCATCCGGGCGGCGCGCGACAAGATCGTCGCCCGCAGCGACGACGACCGCGACAGCTTCCTGCGCAAGCGCGGCTTCTCCAAGGGCGAGACCGGCAAGATCATCGACACGGTGCTGCGCGAGGAAGGCCGGCCGCCGGAATCGGTGTTCGATTTCGTCCAGGGCATCACCGCGCACGCGCGCGGCAAGGCCCACCAGGACACGCGCCTCGAACTCGAAGGCAAGGCGCGCAAACTGCTCGAAAGCGCAAGCTGACCCTCAGCTCTCCGTCTTTCCTTCCGTCCAACCCGATGCCGTCGCGCGGTCGAACCCGCCGGCGGCATTTTTCCGTTCGCAAAGGTGCTGCCATGTTCCACCACCACCCGTTCCGGAGGATCTATCCGACCGTCGCGTCGCGCAGGGCGATGTTCGCGCTCGCCAACCGTCACTCCCAGGCCCCGTTCGACGAGGACAGCATCAGCGGCATGATCCACGCCGGCGAGTGGTTCGAGGTGGCCCAGCCTCAATACGACGAGATGCTGAACCTCCTGCCGCCGCTGTTCGTGCGGCCGGACACTTTCGCCATATCCGCTTTCAACGGCGGCAAGGTCGCGATCGTGTTCGTTGCGCTGGCAATCGCCGACCGTCGACGCTGGTTTCTCGGCTTTTGCGATCTCTCCGTGCCCAACAGTCCTGAAATGCTGCGCGACGCGATCATTGCCCGGGAAACCGGTCCGCATCCCGAGCGTCTCAGCCGCGACGAACGGCTCGAGGTCATCTGGAACGCAACGCCGCCGGAGCATCGCAGCTATAGTGCGATCCCGGACCCGAATAACCGGTCGCCGCGCCATCGCGATCGGCGCATGCTTCTGATCGGTAGCGGGGCATCCGCATCCGGATTCTGCCTCCTCGAAACGCTGACGGCCGCACATATCGAGGAAAGGCTTCCGGCCGATCTCGCCTACATCGCCGCGATTGATGGTACCGGTGCCGGCCTCGGCGAAGCAGCGCGACTCGGGCCGGCCGGCGACCAGGCTCATCACCCGATTGCGGACGCCCCAATGCTGCCGGCAACGAAGATCGTCATCACCCATCCGAAGATGGGCATCTATCTCGGCAATTGCCTTGGGCTTGGCTTCTGGACGTTGCTTGATCCGGCCGGCCAGCCGGAGGCCGTCGTCTTCGACAGCGTCGCCGATGCCCGAGCACATATCGCGTCCTGGGAAAGCGGCAACCGGCCCGATGACTACGGCTTCCACGACGTTTCGGCCACCGGACGCTACGCCACGATCCCGATGCTCATCGAAGCGGGATTGTCTCATCTCCTGGGCGATATGGCGGCCGACCATCTCCGGTCGGCCAGGCCCGACGGGAACGCCTGAGGATCGGAGGATGCTATGCCCAGGATCATCGAGACCGTCGTGTACTGCCTGGAGGAATTGTCGGACAGCGCGAGGGAGAACGCCCGCAACTGGTATCGCGAGGGCGGCTTGGACGATGAATGGTTCGATTCCGTCTTCGAGGATTTCGCGCAGATCTGCGAGACCCTCGGGGTACGCCTCAAGACTCAGGCTGTCTCCCTCATGGGCGGCGGCACGCGACAGAAACCGCGCATCTGGTTCAGCGGTTTCTGGTCGCAAGGCGACGGCGCCTGCTTCGAGGCGTCCTATTCCTACCGCAAGGATGCCCCGCGTGCGATACGCAGCCACGCGCCGCAAGACGCCGAGCTTCATGCTGTCGCCGACGCCATACAGGCGATCCAACGACGGAACTTCTACCAACTTCACGCCGATATCAGCCACCGCGGACACTACCACCACGAGTTCTCGATGGAGATTTTCGTCGAGCGCGACAGTCCCACCTACCAGTCGATGACGGACGATGCGGAGGAGACGCTTGTCGACGCGCTGCGCTATCTCGCCCGATGGCTCTATCGTCAGCTGCGCGCGGAATACGAATACCTGACCTCGGACGAAGTGGTGGACGAGGTCATCACCGCCAATGCCGACACGTTCACCGAATCCGGCCGTCGCTTCGGCTGATCGCGTTCTTTGGCGACACCGAGGGCAACACCAATCTCTCGATCATCATCGGCCGGCCGACTGGCGATGCCGCCTGCGCCCACGAAGCAGGCCGGGGACCAGACGCCGCATCTGTACGGCCTTCTACCCCCGCAATCTTGTGCGAAAGGAAACCTGACATGAAAGCGGCACTTAAGACGCCGTGCAACGAATGCCCCTGGCGGCGAAACCACCCCGCCGGCTGGCTTGGCGGATACGAACCTGAAGACTTCACCCAACAGGTCCAATTCGACGGTCCGCCACTGCCCTGCCACAAGACGATTCCGCCTGGCGGCGAAGCCAAAGCCATGTGTGCCGGAGCTTTGATATTCATGAAAAACAGCTGCAAGGGCGCGAACCATCCCGACTACGGCAACGCGCTCGACACTGTCGAGCAAGACACCGTGCACGTTTTCCAGTGGGGGAGCGAGTTCCTCGCGCACCACAAGGATCGCGCTGGCTGGATTGCCCGTACGAAGGTGAAAACGGAGGGACGCGCCAATGGATAGGCTTCGCGCGCTGACCTCTGATGAACTGGATGCCTTGCAACGGTACGCCGCCAAACACGGACGCCGCTGGAAGAGTGTTCTGCGCGATGCCTGGATGGGCCTGCCACCGCACGACGATGCGGGCACTTTGCGCAACCTGCGCAATTCCCACGGTCCGGCCTGGCTGGACAAATTCCAGTTTCCGAAGGCGGGCCGGCGCTGACATGGCCACGCGTTAAACTCGGTCACCAGCAGCAATGTTTCTATCCGCAGCCCGGCCTTCGTGCCGGGCTCTTTGCATTCCAGAAAGGCAAACCCATGGCTCATCTCCAGGCCAAGATCACAACGTTTCCGGCGCTTCCGAGCACTGACGTCACGCCGCTCGAAAAGCTGATCCTGTCGAAGGTGCTCGACTGCGTCGAAACCGACGAGGGTTTCGAACTCTACACCGACGACGGGCCCATGAACCCGGTCGTCGTCACGCAGCGCGAACTGTTGGAAGCCCTCGACGCGTCGGACCAGGCGGTCGACAGCTTGCTCAGGATTTTCCTGAAGGGCCGCGTTATCCCGGCTCACCCGGTCGAAAATCCTGATAGCGAGACCGCGGTCTTCATCGATCTCAGAGAATTCCCCTGGCAGTTCATCGTCCAAGACATCATCAAGCGGTCGCCGACGGCGGGGGAGCTAGTCGTCATCCAATGGATCAACGACGTGACCCAACGCCCGGATTCGTTCGGCGCCGGCGTGTCGTTGATCACGGAAAACGGCATTTTCCATGCCACGAGCGAGGATCTGCTGGCGAATTTCCGCAAGCGGGACCAGGCCCTGGCGCTCGAAGGGTCAAGCACCGGCCATGACGAATCCTCGCCCGGTATCGATATCGCCGATATTCATGCCGACAGCCCCAACGACACCGTCGACGCCCTGATCACCGCGGAGCGCTTCGTCACGGGCTTCGAGGATGACGAGACGCAGGACGGCATCGCCGATGTCCTCGCCGGCCTTCGCGCTGCGATCCGTCGCGAGCAGTTTCGACCTGTCCTGCTCGACACCTTGAGGGAGCTGCGCGCCGCAGCGATCGGATTTCGGTATGACGCCTACAGGCGCGAGCCCGGTCTGCGGATAGGCAACGAAGCCGTGAACATGCTGAGCGCCTCCCTGCTCAATGCACAACGCGCCATAGCAGCGGCGGAGGACCGGGCCGATGGCTGACCTTTCCGGAGACCTGAACGCCGGGAACTATATCGCGACTGGGACCATCCACACGGGCCGCCGCAACCTGTTTTCGCTGAAGCCCGGAAGCGAGCACCATATCGGCACACTGGTCAGCGGATCCCGGACCCAGATCCAGCGGTTCGATGAAGACTGCGACAAGATCGTTCGCGGTCTCGCCATGCTCGAGGCCAACGACGAAATACTGACGGCGTTGAAGGCGCTGGAAGCGTTGCCCGTCAACAAATCCTGGTCGCCCGCGGAAGTCGCGGCTCGCGACCTGGCGCGTGCAGTCATCGCCAAGGTCGAGCGGCGCATCTTCAGGTAGACCGCAGCATCCCGACGATGACGGCCGCGCCGCCGTCTCCAGCAATTTCTCTCTTGCCGCACCACCGCGCCGTCGAACGCCACGGCGAAGCTTTCCCTGACGGAGCCCGTCGATGCAGAAACCCATTTCCCGAGAGGCGAGCCCGGCGCGCATGGCTTGTCTGCTCACCCATCGGCAGCGCCGTATGCTGCGTGCCGCGCTGGGCGGCCGGCTGCTCGCCGTCTGCTACGGCTCGGGCGTCAACTCGGTCGCGCTTCTGATCGCGCTGAAGCTCGCCGGCCTTCGCCCCGATATCATCACCTTCGCCGACCTGTTCGCCGAGAAACCGCCGACCATGGCTCATCTGGACCGGATGAGACAGGTTCTTGCGGAGTGGTCCTTTCCCGATATCACCATCTGCCGGACTGCGACACTTCCGGGAACGGGATACACCGATCTCTACGGCAACTGCATGGTCAATGAGACCCTGCCGTCGCTCGCCTTCGGCAAAAAAAGCTGCTCGATCCGCTGGAAGCAATGTTCACAGGACCGGGCGATCAAGGGATGCAAATCCGGTCCCAATGCCTGCGACCCTCACCCGATATGGGTCGGGGCACGGCGGCGCGGCGAACGCATCGTCAAGTTGATCGGCTACGATTGCGGACGTCCCGACTTACGCAGGTCCCACAATCTCAAGATCACCGATCCGAATTTCGACTATTCGTATCCGCTGCAACTGCTCGGGTGGGACCGGGCCGCATGCATCCGCGCTATCATAGAGGCGCTCGGCCCTGACATGGTGCCGATCAAGTCGGCGTGCTTTTTCTGCCCCGCGAGCAAGATCTGGGAGCTTTACTGGCTGGCCGGCGACCACCCCGACCTGCTCGAACGAGCCCTTATCCTCGAGCGCAACGCGCTCACCGGCAAACACAGCCGTTTTGACGCGGTCGAGTTCGGTACGACTTGGGACGATCTGGTGCGCAACGCCGACCGCTTCCCGAGCACGACCACGACCGTCGGCCTGGGTCGATCCTTCTCATGGAACCAGTGGGCCAGGGTCAACAACGTCGTCGATGAGGATTTCCGTGTGCTGCGTGGCGATTCCGATCGCGCCCGCTTTCTCGCCTGCGCTGCCGCTTTGCAGAGCGAGGACAACTCCCTTGATCGTCGCCACTGCGGTGCCGTTGCCCGGATCGATTTGACCGACGCACTGGCGCCGGCCGGTGCCGATTGAGCAGGGACAGGCGGGGGGCGGCCCCGTTGAAGCTGGAGAGAGAGAGAGCGCTCTTCACCGGGGCAAGACTGGACTCGCTCTCGATGGAGCACTCCAAATGGATCACATCGCTTCCCAGCGTCTCCGCCGCCAGGCGGACGCCGAATGGCGTGCCGTCGTGCGCGCCGCCGCATACCAGTTCACCCTGACGAAGCGGCGCGATTCCGCTCTTCGAACGGAACGCAAGCGCTTCTATCGGGCTCAACTCGCCCGCCATGCTACCGGTCGGCGCGACCTTCTCAACGCCTTCCGGCTCTGAACGCATCCGCCCTCGCCGCATCGAAACGCCGTGCGCCAGGCATAGCCCGTCGCGGGCCGACCGTATCCCTCCAGTCACAGGAATACCTCCATGAGCAGCCACCCACCCTTCCGAAAGTCTTCAGTGGCCTTGCCACCAGGGACGATGTTCGCGCCCTGCGCGCACATCACGACGATCTCCCGCCCTGCCAGCTGCGCGACGGCAAATGCTACGCCGGCGAATGGTTCGAGATTCCGCAGGATCTCCCCGAAATTCCTTGACCCGCTCTGCGACGATGAGGTGTCGAACGCTCCACCACGCCTCAAGTCCACCACCAGATCGTCGGGAGGCCACGATGCAGATCAGGCGTAAACCGCGACCCAGCGAAAAACCGCTCCATCGCGCCCATTCGCTCTATTCCGCCAGCCTCGGCGCCCACGATCCCGGGCGCTATCGAACGACACCACCGGGGGCGCCCGACGTCGCTGCCCTGGTTCGCCCCGGCATGTCCGTCCGCACCTCGTACGGCACGGGCGGCGTCGTCATCGAGGTCGGCGGTCCCTATGTCCACATCGGGCAGCACGGAAAAAAGTATCCGCACTTCACGATCGTGTATGTGCCGGCCGACCGCTATGGGCGGCACCGCGACCACGATCACAACTGGATAAACGAATGCGTCGCCGTCGGCGGCCGCATCCTGAAGCTTTTGGAGGCCAATTCCGACGAGGTGTTCATCCAGCGCGAGAAAGTAGCGGCAGGCCTCGCCACGGTGGAAAACAAGGAGGCCGGACGATGACGAGCCCATCGGAAACAGTCGAATGGCTGGCAATACAGTTCCGCGACAATGCCGACACCTCACCCGGCGAAACCCATCTTGAAAGCGATGCGATCGAGGTCGAGGCGGTTCGGGACGCGTTCAAGTCCATGCTCGCCGCGCTGAAGGGGCTGGAGCGCGTCACGTCGCAAATGCACCTCATCGCAGGATCCTGCGGTCAGAACGTCGCCGGCGCCCTGCTAGATGCCCGCGTCGCCATCGCGAACGCCGAATGCGACAGGCCAGAACTTCACAAAGCCTGAAACGTGCTTCTCGAACACCGCAAGCCGAACTCCAGAATGCTGCCGCGGACCCGATCCCCCGCACTCAGGGCGTCCCCGGCCCCGTATCACAAGCATCAGCCCAGTCTTGATCCAGGAGGACCGTCACATGACGCTGACCACGAAGGAACAACGTCGCGCCATCCACTCGAAATGGTGCCATTCCGATCAGGGCCTTTCCTATCGGGCTTTCCGCAAGCTCGCCGTTCCCGTCTTCGCGGGCGACGACGCCGTCGCCATTCGGTGGTGCGGCATGTGGCTTTGTATCGAAGCCGATGGCTATACTCATAGCTGAAGGAATCGGTCGCTGAGGGCAAACTCGCCAGCCATGTCGACGACGCATCCGCAAAACCGGGTAGTATGCCGATGACGGCGGTCCAATGGTATTACCTTTCACTGCTGGCAGCGACAGCCATCGTGTATCCGCTCGAATGGGTCTTCGGCCCGAGCTTGATCCATATCTCATTGTTTGTCGGCCTTGCGTATATGTTCACACGGATATGGACCAAACGGCATCCGCAGAGTGAATGACGATTGTTGAAGTTGATCGCCATCCACGCGTCCCCAGGTCACCGCCAGCGCTTCCGGCGGATCGGCGCCCATTGACGGCCAGCAGACCGACCTGACGGGAGCAATCCCCGGCGCTGTCTGTCCGGAACGCGGCTCCCTCCCACACATTGCAAGCCGAGATCGGGATCGCGTGTTGCGGCAAGCGCTTCTGCATGAGGTCTGGGTCGACGTTGTCGCAACGTTCGGCTGTCTCACGCTTGTGCCCCGTTGAGCACCGGGCCGGTAGCCCGTGCCATCAGAGGCAGAGCAGGGCCGGCAGGGAAGCGGCGGCCGGCGCGAGCGCGCGCGCGGCGGGGCCGCTTTCCGTGGACGCGCTCAAGAAAAACGACGATGACCGATCACGCAATCGACGCAGCTCCATTGCCTGCCACCGACCCCGACTTTTGCGCGGATGATTTCGCCGCCTTGCTCCTCAACAAAAGCGCGATCCTGGATGCGCTCGCCGAGGCTCGCATTACCGGCGTCGTGGTCGGCTTCGACGAGAGGGAATTCACGACCGAAATCGAGTTCATCGTCGTGAGTGCGGGGGAAACCGTGTGCTCGTTGCCGCGGATGTCGGTCCAGTATGCCCGCCGCGGCTTTCGGCGGCGATCCGTCGATCTCTCCACGGCGCTAAACCTGATCCTGTGTGATCTACTCGGCACCGATCGCGACTACGATGCCGGCGCCGAAGGAACGCTTCGCATCGACGTCGTCGCCAGAACGATCGTCTTGAAAGGCCTGCAGCGGGAGATCGTCCACCATCCCTTCAAGCGCATCGTGCAAACCCGATGTGCAGGGTCCTGAACAAGCACTTGGACGGCATCCCCGCCGGCGCGGTCTATATCGGCCGTGGATCGAAATGGGGAAACCCGTTCGTGATCGGACGTGACGGCGATCGCGCCGCGGTCATCGCCAAATATGAGCGCTGGCTGGCCGACCAGCATCACCTCCTGCGTGCGCTCGACGAACTGCGTGGGCGCGATCTCGTGTGCTTCTGCGCGCCGAAGGTCTGCCACGGCGATCTGTTGCGCCGCCTCGCCAACGCCACCCGCGATGAACGGATCGCCTGGTGGCGGACCGTCAAGGCAGCGGCATAGACGGTACCGATAGACTCAGCCTCGGTCGCCTAGGGCGAAGCGCGTGCCGGCCTCGCCGCAGAGGTGGAGAGGGGCCCGGAGGGGTTTGGCCTGCCGGGGCCTGGAGAGCGCCCGGGCGGGCCGCTCCTTTTCCCGCTCTCGACAGGCTTCCCCATGAACATCGTCTCCTCCCCGGCCGCGACGGCGGCCGCCACCCCTCTCCTATCGCCCGATCGCGCCGGCCAGATCCTTCAGGTCGCGCACGGTCTCCTGCCTTTCCTCGAACGCGGCCTGGCGATCGGCACGGCGGACCTCCGCTCGCTCATGACCGCGGCATGCGTGGGAACCGACGCCGAAGGCTTCTGGAACTGGAAGGACGCTTACGAGGCGACCGAAGCCGCGCAGGTCCTGTTCCTGCGCAAGTTCGGCAGGGCGATCGCCGGCGACCGGAACCTGTCTCGGTCGGTGCTCGACATGCTGATCAAGGTGGCAAAGCTCGTTCCCGCCCACACGCGTCGCTCCGAGGAGAGCCAGGCGCTCCAGCAGCTTTCCACGCCGATGCCGCTCGCCTGGGTGGCGGCCCACACGGCCGGCCTCATGGCAGACGATGTGGTGCTCGAACCGTCGGCGGGCACCGGGCTTATGGCGATCTGGGCCGAGCTTGTCCATGCACGCCTCATCCTCAACGAATACGCGCCGGTCCGTCATGCGCTGCTGGAGCAGATCTTCGAGAATGTTGCGGTCACCCGGCACGACGCATCCCACATCGACGATTACCTCGACCGTTCGATCCGGCCGACCGCGATCGTGATGAACCCGCCGTTCTCGGCCGGCGTGCATGTCGAGGGCATTGTCGCCGACGCCGCATGGCGTCATCTGTCCTCGGCCTTTGCACGGCTGGCCCCGGGCGGCCGTTTGGTAACGATCACCGGCTCCGGCTTTTCCCCCGACGATCCCAAATGGCGAAACGCGTTCGTCCGCTTGCAGGAGCACGGCACGGTGCTGTTCAGCGCCGGCATAGACGGCAGCGTTTACGCCCGTCATGGCACGACCGTCGCGACGCGGCTGACCGTGATCGACAAGATCGCCGCCGACGATCCGAAGCGGCTGGTCGCCTCGAGGGGCATCGCGCCCAACTTGCACACGCTGCTCGACTGGATCATGGGCTTGCCGCCCCGCTCGCCGTCGTCGGCGCCGAACTCCATCGGCGCCCTCTCGAACGGCATCCTGCGCGATGTCGCCATGAAGATGGCGGCGCGCAAAGCCGCCGGCGCCAAACGCCCGACCGCGGCCGTGGCGCCGCCAGCAAGCCGATCCCGACCGGCTCGACCTCAGGCCCGTCCCGCGCCGGTCCCGATCAACGATGACGTCGTCGAACTTGCCTATGAGCTGCGCGACGCCGCGCCCACCGCCGAGGGATCGGCCGCCGACGGCATCTATGAGCCTTACCGGCTGCAATCCATCCACATTCCGGATGCCAAGCCGCATCCCGACAAGCTGGTCGAATCCGTCGCCATGGCCTCGGTCGCTCCGCCGAAGCCGAGCTATCGTCCGCATCTGCCGAGGCAGATCGTCATCGGCGGCGATCTGTCCGACGCCCAGCTCGAAAGCGTCATTTATGCCGGCGAGGCGCATTTCGGCTATCTCGCCGGCTACTGGACCCGGGATGCCTCCTTCGACAATCTGACGTCCGTCCCTCCCGACACGGAGAACGCCGTCCGCTTCCGCCGCGGATGGTTTCTCGGCGACGGCACGGGGGCCGGAAAAGGCCGACAGGCGGCTGGCATCATCCTCGACAA
>NZ_JBMDKS010000047.1:0-12223 GCF_057809835.1 Mesorhizobium sp. FG116 | reverse complement strand
CGACGGAGCTGTCCTGCTCATCGCCATTCGCGAGAATGAAGAGCGCTGCCGATACCTTGGGTACAACACTCCGAAGCTCAAGGTCGGGCTCTTCGCCGCTTGCGCGGGGATGGCGGCTATCAGCGGCAGCCTCTATGCCATGTACACAAGCATTGTGGCTCCTTCGCTTGTGGGCATTTCGTTGGGGACCGATGCGGTCATATGGACCGCGCTGGGTGGCCGCGGAACACTGCTCGGACCCATCATCGGCGCCATAGTTGTCAACGTCGTCGGGCCGACACTTAACGCGCAGTTTCCGTTCGTTTGGCAGCTGTTCCTGGGCGTTGTTTTCGTAACTGTGGTGACAGCCGCTCCACGCGGTCTGCTGCCGTTCCTCGCGCGTCCGTTTCTTGGCCTCAATCGCCGGGAGGCGAGTGGCGTCCAGCCCGGAACGGTGTCTGCGAAACCCGGCACGAAGGCCAAGCCGACCGGACCCAGAAACCATGGGCATGCTCTTCGCCTAGAGGGCGTGACCAAGAGCTTCGGAAGCTTGGCCGTGCTCCGAGGTGTTACTTTGAGTGCTTCCCGCGGGGATTTGCTGAGCATTGTGGGGCCAAACGGAGCTGGCAAAACGACGCTGATCCGCTGCATCGCGGACGGAGTGGAACGCACTTCCGGAAGCATCCACGTAGACGGCACCGAAATCGGATCGAACGACCCGCAGAAGATTGTGGCATTGGGGGTCGGCCGAAAGTTTCAAACCGCGAATGTCTTTGACAGTTTGACGGTGGCTGATTGTTTGCGGTTGGCCCAGTGGAAGGGCCAGATGCCATCTCTGGCCAAGAAATCAGATGCGCTCTCGCTGCCCGACTCGGTTCGGCTGGTGGTCGAGGCGACCGACTTGGCATCCCATCTCAATGACCGCGCTGGTTCTTTGAGCCACGGCCTTCGCCAGGCACTCGAGCTGGCGATGGTCTTGGCGCTCGAGCCCACCGTGCTGCTCCTCGACGAGCCAACGGCTGGCCTGACAAAAGAAGAGCGGAACAAAATTGCCGTGGTTCTTGAGAAACTTCGATCATCGAGCGAGTTGTGCATTCTGCTAATTGAGCATGACTTTGACTTCGTAAAGCAAATCAGCAGCCGGATGGTTGTATTGCATCAGGGCGAAATTGTCCTCGACGGCACGGTAAGCGAAGTGGCGGGATCGGATCTCGTGCGATCGATTTATCTCGGCCATGCGAAGGAAGAGCAGCCATGACCGCGATCTTGAAAGTGGACCAATTGCGGGGCGGATACGGCTCGACTGAGGTTATCCACGGTCTGTCTCTTGAACTCCGGCGTGGGCAGATTTTTTCCCTCATAGGCAAGAACGGTATGGGGAAGTCCACGTTGTTGAAGCTTCTCCTCGGCTTGCTTGCTCCCACAAGCGGAAGAATAACGTTCGACGGTTCCAACATCGCGGGTGAGACGCCAAACGCGATCATCGCCCGCTCGGTGGCGTACGTACCCCAGGACCATGCCCTCTTCCAGGATTTGACCGTCGAGCAGAACCTGCGTCTGGGCGCCCTCGCAATTCCAAAAGCTGACTTTCAGGAACGGATCCGGACCAGCTTTTCGTACTTTCCATTTCTGAGGGACCGATTGAAGCAGAAAGCCGGCACCCTTAGCGGAGGCGAGCAGAAGATGCTGCTGCTTGCGCGGGCACTGATACCCCGGCCGAAACTTGTCCTCATCGACGAGGTCTCCGAAGGCGTGCAGCCAATGGTCGTGCAGCGCATGGGCCAAGTTCTAAGCAACGCTGCGAAGGTCGACGGGATGAGCATTCTGCTCGTGGAGCAGAACATTGAATTCGCTCTCGGGCTCTCGGATCGGTTCGGCGTGATCAATCAAGGAAATCTGGTCGAGCAGGGGGACCCGACCGAAGCCGGGGTCAGGCAGAAGGCGGAGGCGCATCTGACCATCTGACTGGCATTTATAGCCCCTAGTGACGCGCCGAAGACCGGGAGGAGAAGGTATGTTGATGCGTAACGAGCAAGACACAGCGGTCGTAGAGATACGGAGGGTTTCCAAGTCATTTCGCTCGCCGGAAGGGTCCACGATCCATGCCGTTTCCGATCTGAGCCTCTCTATTCCGGCGGGACAGTTCACAACCCTCCTGGGTCCGTCGGGCTGCGGCAAGACGACCCTGCTGAGAATGATCGGTGGCTTTGAGGAGCCGAACAGCGGCAGCGTCCTGATTGATGGCGT
This sequence comes from Mesorhizobium sp. FG116, assembly GCF_057809835.1. Classification (NCBI taxonomy): domain Bacteria; kingdom Pseudomonadati; phylum Pseudomonadota; class Alphaproteobacteria; order Hyphomicrobiales; family Phyllobacteriaceae; genus Mesorhizobium; species Mesorhizobium sp. FG116. Next base: position 9,997 of record NZ_JBMDKS010000047.1, on the reverse strand, counting down.
CGAAATGACCTACAAGCCGCCCTATGAGCGGCCAGTAAATACGGTTTTTCAGCAGTACGCCCTGTTTCCCCATATGACCGCCGCGGAAAACATCGGCTACGGCCTCAGCGTGGCTGGCGTTTCGCGGTCTGAGATCAGTCGACGAGTCTCCGAAGCTCTTGAGTTGGTCAGGCTCGCCGATTTCGGCAGTCGCTCAGTCCGCAAGATGTCGGGCGGTCAGCAGCAACGAGTGGCGCTGGCGAGAGCGCTCATTCTCAGGCCGAAAATCCTGCTCTTGGATGAACCGCTCGCCGCGCTCGATCGGCGCCTCCGTAAGGACATGCAGTTCGAGCTCAAGAAGCTTCAGCATGAACTGGGCATCGCTTTCCTGTGCGTCACGCACGATCAGGAGGAAGCGCTTGCCATGAGCGACCAGGTTGTCGTGATGAACCGGGGGCGCATCGAACAGATCGGCACCCCCTGGGATGTCTACCAGAAACCCAAGACCCGGTTTACCGCAGGGTTCGTCGGCGAGATGAACTTTCTGCCCGCGGTGGCGCAATCGACCGACGGGTCCCAAACAAAATTTGAAACGGGAGACGGCACATCGCTCTTCGCGGCTGCGAGTGATGCTGTCGCCGGACGTTCCTACGTTCTGGCGCTGAGGCCAGAGCAACTCCGTGTGACGAGCGCCCCTCCGGCCGTCGGCCTCGAAGGTCGCGTGGTGGAAAGCATCTACCTTGGCACCAGCACCAGAGTCGAAGTTCAGGCTGCTGGCTGCACGATCCAAGCCGCGTTCGAGGGAGGACGGGCCACTTGGGTGCCGGGTGAGACGATCCACCTCGCGTATGAGCCCTCGGAAGTGCTGGTGCTAACGCCATGACCGCGACCGCCGACCATTTGGGTCCGTCTACGGAAGCTGCTGCCTCACGCCGGGGCAAATGGAAGGGCCCCGCCCTAACGCTAGGTCCCGGCATGATCATGTTGCTGCTGCTGTTCGTGGTTCCGGTCTCGCTCGTCACGATCTACAGCGTTCTATCCCGCGACACATACGGCGGGGTGGTTTGGTCTTTTAGCCTTCAGGCATACGAGAAACTGATCGGCATACCGGACCCCGATGAGCTTCGGGACACCTGGGACTTCATATATCTCGGCGTCATCCTGAAATCAGTAATCCTCGGCGCGGTGACGGCAGTGTTGGCGTTGTTGGTGGGCTACCCTGCTGCGTTTTACATAGCACGCTGCGACCACAAGAAGAAATATTTTCTCCTGTTTCTTGTGACCGTGCCGTTCTTTGCGAATGCGCTTATCAGGATGTACTCATGGATACTGATATTGAGGGGCGACGGTATCCTCAATCATACCTTGATGTACCTCGGTATTATTTCCCACCCACTTCAGATCATATACACGCCGTTCGCGGTGACAGTAACCATGCTCTATCAGTACCTCCCGTTCATGGTGCTGCCGCTCTTCGCTTCGATCGAGAAGCTTGATGCCACATTGATAGAGGCGTCGCTCGATCTGGGCGCCAAGCGCTCGACAACCTTCCGGCGTGTCGTTCTCCCTCTGACCCTGCCGGGCGTTATGGCCGGCCTGGTGTTGGTTTTTGTCCCGGCGATGGGGAACTTCGTCGCGCCCACCCTCATAGGCGGCGGCAAGGACCTCTATCTATCGACGCTCCTCGCTCAGTCGTTCCTCTTGGCGCGCGACTGGCCGTTTGGGTCCGCCGTTGCAACTTTCCTATCGGTCATCGTCGTCCTGTCGCTTCTCGCGCTTGCGCTAGCGGATCGGCGGAACGCTGCAAAAGGAGCCTCGGCATGACCAGTTGGATGAAGGCTGGGTGGCGGCTGCTGGCTGCGCACACCTGGATATTCTTTCTTTTCCTCTATGCCCCGATCTTCATGCTGATCGTTTACTCGTTCAATTCGAACACCGTCAGCATGATGACCTGGAAGGGGTTCACCTTCGATTGGTATCTGCGGGTATTCGCCAACCTGGGGCTGATCTCTTCCGACCGCACCTTCCTTGGCTCCGAAAACCTGCAGCTCTACTCCGATCCTGCACTCGGCCGTTCGTTGAACAACAGTCTCATCGTGGGCTTCAGCGCAGCCAGTCTGGCCACTGTGATCGGAACCCTGACGGCACTTGGCCTGGATCGCTATAAGTTTCGGGGCAGGGCGGCCTACCAGAGCTTCCTTCTCGTTCCGATAGTCATTCCGGACATCGTTCTCGGGCTGGCGTTGCTCATCTTTCTGTCAGCGCTCGCTTTCCCCCTTGGGCGAGTTTCGGTGATCCTGTCGCATACGATTTTCCTCTCGTCCTACGTCACGATCGTCGTTGGCAGCCGGCTGGCGGGTATGGATCGTACCTTCGAGGAGGCTTCGGCAGATTTGGGTGCCAGGCCGCTCACGACGTTTAGACGGGTGACGTTGCCTCAACTGACGCCCGCCCTTGTCGGCGCTTTCCTGCTGTCGCTCGTCATATCGTTCGACGATCTCGTCATTGCTTTCTTCACCTGCGGCGTGGGGTCCACGACGCTGCCGGTATTCCTGTTCAGCGCGATCAAGCGGAACGTTTCGCCAGAAATCAACGCCGTCGCCTGCCTGATGATCGTCGTCTCGATGGCGATCGTAGCCCTGGCGCTGCTTGTGCGCCGACCGACCTTGGAAAGCTCAACAAAAGAAGGGAACTGACATGAGAATGGCCAAAGGACTCGCACTGTCGCTGCTCGTGGCGGGTGCTTCCGTAATGAACGCGCAGGCACTTTCAGCTGCGGAACTCAATCTCTACAACTGGACGGTCTACATAAATCCAGAGATCCTCTCGGATTTCTCGAAGGAGACGGGGATCAAGGTCAACCTGGATAACTACGGCACCAACGAGGAGATGCTGGCCAAGATCCAGGCTGGCGCAACTGGCTACGATATCGTCTTTCCGTCCGTCCACATGCAGGACATCATGACCAAGCTGCAGCTTCTGCAGCCCGCAGGACTGAAGACGCTCAAGGGCTATGACAACATCGACCAGAAGTATTTTCTGTCGAAGACCGACGCCGACCACGACATCTGCCTTCCCTACAATCGTGGCACAACGGGGCTGATGTACAACAAGAAGCTAATCGGGGGCACCTCTGTCGACACGTGGAAGGTCGTGTTCGATCCGCCTGCCGAACTGCACGGCAAGATCGCGATGCTCGACGACGTGCGCGAGACGATCGGCGCCGCCTTGATGTACAACGGTTTTCCGATCAACTCGACCGACCCGAAGCAACTGGCCCAGGCTCGAGACACCATCTTGAAGGCGAAGCCCTACTGGGCTGCCATGCTCACCGACGGCATCGGCGACAAAGTGATCAACGGAGACTTCGTAGTCGCGCAGTGGTGGTCCGGCACCGTAGTCCAGACGATGGACACGAAGCCTGACGATATCGGGTACGCCATTCCGAAAGAAGGAACCAACGGTTTCCAGGAGGACATGTGCCTTCTCGCCAGCGCGCCGAATGTCGACAGCGCGAAACGGTTCTTTGAGTACATGATGCGGCCGGAGGTCAACGCCAAGAACACAAACTGGCTGCGCGGCTGGTCGACGAACAAGGCGGCTCTTCCGCTCATCGATCCCAAGCTGACCTCGAACACGTCGATCTATCCGAACGACGAGATCTTCAAGCGCCTCCAACTGCTTCGGGACGTGGGCGACAAGATCACCCTGTACGACAAGATCTGGACCGACGTTAAGGCTCGCTGATTGCAGCGAAGGATCGGGCGGCCGTTAAGCGGCCGCCCGAATTCCGGCAGCCCAATCGTGGGAGCGCAGGCGAGATTCCGACCACGATATAGACCCCTTCGTCAGAGGCAGACCCAGCCTCGAGTGTTTGCGGGAGAGAACAGCGATAGCTGCTGCCGAAGGGGAAATCGCCCGACATCTCTCAGGCAAAAGAACCGCTGACAGAAGGACAACTCTGGAAAGTCGGGGCTAGCCCCGCCGAAGGTGTAAGCGCTGCTGACAGAGTCACGGGGCGCGAGTCTCTGAGGCCTCAGACAGAGGGGCACGAAATCGACCGTCAGCAGCGGTGGGCTCGTGCGGCTCTGGAGAAGACGCGACGGGCGAAGACACCAAAGACCGATCTGTTGAAACTGCATGATGTCGCGGGTGATCGTGCCGGCGTGTTGGTGGGCTGGCCGATGTCGCTGGCTACGTCCTGCAAATCGTCGGTCCAGACAGCTGCGAAACTTTCGCCGCCGGTACCCTACATCGACACTCATCCTCCGCTCACAGCTGGATTGCTCTCGCCTTTCGAAATATGGCGATCCTTCAGTCAACTATCTTGGCGTTTTTCACTCGACTAGACCAAAGCAAGCACTCGAAACAAGAGGCGAAAATGAAACGCTATTATAATCTGACCGATGTCGCAATTGATACTGCTATCAAGCGGGAGCTCGACCGACAGCAGCACCGGATAGAGCTCATTGCATCGGAAAATATTGTCTCTAGTGATGTGTTAGCTGCACAAGGGTCGGTCCTCACCAACAAGTATGCAGAGGGTTATCCGGGTAGGCGGTACTATGGCGGATGCGAGTTCGTCGATGCGGTTGAAACTCTAGCAGTCGAGCGGGCCAAGGCATTGTTTGGTGCGACGTTTGCGAATGTTCAACCGCATTCGGGCGCCCAGGCCAACCAGGCGGTGTTTCTGGCTTTGCTTCGGCCGGGCGATCGGATAATGGGCCTTTCCCTGGCCCATGGCGGCCATCTTACCCACGGCTCGCCTGTGACCATGTCCGGCAAGTGGTTCGACGCGGTGAGCTACGAGGTTCGCCAGTCCGACCAACTCATCGACTATGCAAACGTTCGAGCGCGCGCGATCGAGAGCAAGCCAAGACTGATCATCGCAGGCTCGTCGGCCTACCCGCGCTCCATAGACTTTGCGGCCTTCCGGCGGATCGCTGACGAGGTGGGAGCGTATCTGATGGTCGACATGGCCCACTACGCGGGCCTCATCGCGGCCGGGCTGTATCCACATCCTCTGCCGTATGCTCACGTAGTGACGAGCACGACGCACAAGACCCTCCGAGGACCTCGGGGAGGCATGATCCTTACGAATGACGAACGTCTTGCCAGAAAGATCAACTCGGCTGTCTTTCCCGGCAATCAGGGCGGCCCGCTTATGCATGTCATCGCAGCGAAAGCCGTCGCTTTCGGCGAAGCATTGCAACCTGGGTTCAAGGACTACGCAGCACGGGTGATCGACAACGCCAGAGCGCTCAGCGATGCGCTGACAGTCGGCGGTCTCAACATCGTCTCCGGCGGCACCGACAGCCACATGGTGCTCGTTGACCTGCGCCCCAAGGGCGTGAAGGGCCGCGATGCCGAGGATGCGCTCGGACGCGCCGGCCTGACGTGCAACAAGAATGCAATCCCGTTCGATCCGGAAAAGCCTGCAGTCACGTCGGGAATCCGGTTGGGCACGTCAGCCGGCACGACGCGCGGTTTCGGAGAACCCGAGTTCAGATGCATCGGCCAGTTGATCCTGAAAGTCACCGAAGCGTTGGCTGAGAAAGGTATGGAGGGCGATCCTACACTCGAGAGTTCCGTGTTGGGCGAAGTCCGCGAGCTCTGTCGGCGATTTCCGATCTACGGTTGAGCGCCGACCGAAATTCAATCTTGATGCTCTGACGTGGCCGAGTGGCATGTTCAAGGGTCAGACCCTTTCACTCTCCGCGTCGCCCCGAAGCCATGAAAGGGCCGACTTGGGCTCAGGTCGGTCGAGTTGTAGGTCCTTCTCGACATGCCGCAGATGATTCAGCATCTCTGCCGCGGCAGCTTCACCGTCGCCGGATGCGATTGCTTTGGTGATGGTGCTGTGCTCATCCGGCGGGCAAGCATCCTCTCGTTCGGCGTGCAACAGGATCGCCAGGCATGTCAAAGCCTGAAGGCCCATCATCAGGCGGGTAACAACCTCGTTTCCGGCTAGTTCCGCCAGTAAAAGATGAAACTCTCCCGTCAACCGGACCAGTGTGCCACGGTCGCCTCGCGTGCGGGCGTCAAGTTCGTCTGCTAAGTGGTTCCGAAGCTTGGCGAGCCCTGCCTCAGTGGGAGCAGCAGCGAGTATGCGAACAACCTCGGGCTCCACCATCTTTCGTACGGCGAGGATATCGCGCGTCTGCTTCCTGGAGGGAGAAGCGATCGTTGATCCCACGTTCGGCAATTTCACTATAAGGCCATCCTGAGCAAGCCTCGCCATAGCTTGTCGAACCACCGTACGGCTTACATCGAACGCAGCTGCGAGTTGGTCTTCGGTCAGGCGTTCCCCCGGCCGCATGCGCTGTTCAAAGATTGCCTGGACGATCCGGCGGCGTATCTGCGCCTCTGACTTTCCGTGCGATTTTTCAAAACGTGGAAGTGTGTTCTCCACGGCCTGTCTCCCAACTTCAATCCGGACAGCCAGCAGGGCGACGGTTTGCCCCTCGGCCTATTCACTCGGCTCACTGACCTATCTGCAGTCAACAACCACCGATTGGCACTCCCGATTCCCGTACCTTTTATAGGTCGGACCGGGGCTTTGAAATTGCGCAAATACCTATTGACAAGCCAAAGCCCTCATTCCACACTTTCATTGTACACAATCACCGGACTCAATGGAAGCCGGAAAGAAGCTCGACAGGGGAGAGAGTGAATTTCGACTGTAGCGGGACGATGCGTCTCGCGTGCACGTCGTCATGCGCGCTTCCCTAACAACAGAGACGCCGAGATCCGTAGCGTCCATTTCAAGGGGAAAGAGAAATGTCATTTCGGCCAATACAGGATCCACATGTTGAAGCGACCGGGCTCACTGGCTTCGTGACGATGTCGCGCCGCTCCGTCGTCGCGTTGCTGGCGGGAACTTTCCTTGCCGGCTCGATGATTGGTTCGGGTCCAGCCTTCGCGCAGGATGCGAAATCGACCCTGGTCGTGGCGGGTCCGCGCACGCCCGAATCTTTGGATCAGGAATACCCGCCGACCGAAGCCGTTCATGAGGTCAGAAGAAACGTTTACGAGCGGCTTCTGGGCTACGCCAGCAAGGAAGACGGCGGGATCAAGTACGAGGACTTCAGCAAGCTGGAGGGTGCCCTCGCTGAAACTTGGGACCTGGCGCCGGACAAGAAGTCGATCACGTTCCACCTCCGCAAGGGCGTGAAAAGCAACAAGGGCAACGAACTGAACGCCGATGCCGTCATGTGGTCGTTCGAGCGCGGCTGGAACACCAAGGCCAACTTCTACTGGTACATGACGCAGATCCTGAAGATCACCTCCTTCGAGGACTCCTTCAAGAAGATCGACGACTACACGGTAAAGGTGAGCATTCCGAACCCGTCGCCATTGCTCGATCGCCTCTGGGTCAATTCGGACCTCGGCATCATCGACGCTGCCGAGCTGAAGAAGCACGTGACCGACGACGACAAATGGGGCAGCCGCTGGCTCGCCTCCAATTCCGCCTCGTTCGGCCCCTACTTCGTGAGCAAGTACAGCCCCGGGCAGGAGGTTATCTACGAGGCGAACCCGAACTACTACCGCGGCGAAGCCAAGATCAAGAAAGTGATCTTCAGGGAGATGCCGACGTCGGCGAACCGCGTCGCCGCGCTCCAGGCAGGTTCGGTGGACGTTGCCGAGTATCTTCTGCCGCGCGAACTGGCGCTGCTGGAGAAGGCCCCGGGAGTCAAGATCTGGAAGGTCTTCGGCAATTACATCCATCGCGTCGAAATGAACAACACGAGCAAGCCCTTCACCGATCCCAAGGTGCGCCAGGCGCTGAACTACCTTGTGCCGCGCGACGACATCCTGAAGGCCGTCTATTTCAATACCGCGCGGCCGACCAAGAGCCCGATCTCCGAAATCTATCCGGGCTTCACGGACGCCTACTTCACCTATTCGACGGACGTCGCCAAAGCAAAGGCGCTGCTTGCTGACGCGGGCTATCCTGACGGGTTCAAGACCGAGCTCGGTTATCGCACCGGCGACCAGATCGAGGAAGAAATCGCGGTCATCCTGAAGTCGGCCTTCGCCAAGGCCGGCGTAGATGTCACGCTATCGAAGCTGCCCGCCTCCACCCTGGTCGAGCGGTACACCAAAGGCGAGATCCCGATGTACTTCTTCAGGGACATGGCGATTGTCCCCGACGCGGCCTACGTTGCCAACCTCTGGCTAAACAGTGGCTCCCTGATCGACTACTCGCGCTTCAAGAACGACGAGGTGGACAAGGACATCAACGAAGGGCTCACCACCACGGACGAGGCTGCCCGCCTCGAGAAGATGAAGCGGGTGCAGCAGATAACCATGGAAAACGCCCCTTGGGTGTTCCTGTTCAATCCAGGCTACCAACTCGCGACACGGGCGAACGTAGGCGGTTTCTCCTGGTACACGCCGAACGGCAACGCCTGGTTTGACTTCTCGAAGCAATAAAGTTCGCGAACGTCGCTGGCCGGAGAAACTCCGGCCGGCGCGATTCGTCGCAAGGGAGGATTTTCATGAGACCTTTCGCGTTCTGGGCGAAGCTGCCCAGGCCACTGCGCATCGTCGGAACCCGATTGCCGCTTGTGGTGCCCCAGATGTTCGGGGTGATGCTCGTCACCTTCCTTCTGGTGCGTCTGCTGCCGGGCGATCCGGCGCTGCTCATGTTGGGCAACACGGCGACGCCTGAGTCGATCGCCGCTTTGCGTCAGCGGCTGGGACTCGATCTGAGCATATGGCAGCAGTTCCTGCTCTATGTGGGCAACGTGCTGCATGGCGACCTTGGCGTGTCCTTGTTCACCTCGAATCCGGTGGTTACGGATTTGGCTGAACGAGCCCCCGCCACGCTCGAACTCATCACCTACGCGATGATCGTCACCATCATCGTGGGCGTCTCAGTGGCAGTCGTCGCCGTGGTGAGGAAGGGAGGCATCGTCGACTACTTCAGCCGTTTCTACGGCCTGGCGGCGGGCGCGATCCCGGATTTCTGGGTCGGCCTGCTCCTGATATTCTTCTTCTTCTACATGGCCGACATCGCCGCGGCCCCCTTCGGCCGCATCGACGCCCTGATCAACGCGCCGCCGACCATCACAGGTTTCTACACCATCGACAGCCTGTTGGCCGGCGACCTCGTGGCCTTCAAGTCATCCGTTGCCAGGTTGGTGCTTCCAGTGCTGACCCTGACTATCGTCAATGCTGGCATGTTGATGAAGATGACCAAGACAACGTTCTCGGACATCTACCGCAGCGAGTTCATACGCCATCAACGGGCAAGCGGCCTGCCGGAGCGGGTGATTGTCAGAAGCGCCCTGCGCAACAGTCTCCCGCCGATCATCACCACCGTTGGGTTCCTGTTCGGCTTCCTGCTGGGCGCGGCCGTCCTGGTTGAAACCATCTTTGCTTGGGGCGGGCTAGGGCAATACGCCGTGCAAGCTGTGGTCAACAGCGACTATCCCGCCATCCAGGGCTTCGTGCTCGTCGCCGCGGCCTTCATCCTCATCATCTATCTGATCGTCGACGTGCTCTACGAGCTGGTCGACCCGCGGATAAAGGTCTGAGTCCATGGAAAGCTCAAGGAATTCATATCTTCAGGCCCTTCGGCGCCCCGCGGCCGTCATCGGGCTCGCTCTGCTCCTTCTGCAGATCGTCGCGATCGTGTTCTCGCCGCTTTTGGCAACGCACTCTCCAGTAGAGGCCGATCCGCTGGCCTCGCTCTTGCCGCCCTCGGCCGAGCACTGGCTGGGTACGGACGTGTCCGGCATGGATATCTATTCGCGCATTCTTTACGCCACGCGCATCAACCTGCTTATCAGCATATCCGCGGTTGCCGTGGCATTCGTGATCGGCGTGCCGATAGGCTTGCTGATCGGATACTACCAGAACATCGCGACTTCATTTGCCATGCGGGTGTTCGATTTCATTCAGTCCTTCCCCGTATTCGTCCTGGGGATGGCGCTCGTGTCGGTCATGGGCCAGGAGATCTGGAACGTCGCGATCGTCTTGGCGGTCCTGTTCATCCCCATGTTCGCCAGGC
>NZ_JBMDKS010000046.1:0-12830 GCF_057809835.1 Mesorhizobium sp. FG116 | reverse complement strand
GAGTCGTTGAAATTGCGCAAGGCCGTGATGGCATTGCGCCGGACGGAGGGGCGCAGAAAGTCGAGATTGGATGACGCTCGATAATCAGTGACGAAGGCAAAAACCTCCACACCCAGGTCTGGCAGATAGTCCACCACCTCTACCCCGAAACCGCATTCGGCCGCCTTTCGGCTTGCGTCGTTGGCAGCGTCCCGCTGAATGAACATTTCAGTGCCGCGGCCGGGCACTTTCAGAAAGTAGTCGATTGGACCACCAACATTGATCCGCCAATTCGCGTTGCTTATCCCACCAGGAACGGGGCAGTATTTAATGGAGACTCCGGGCCACATGGAATTTTCCGTAATAATTTCCTCGAGCAGTTTCTCATTCGCCGTAATTGCGTCACCTAGCGATCTCCAAACCGTCACAGCTCTTCTCCCTGCCGCTCTCGAATGTCACAAGCGACGTAACAAAGCTTCGGATTCTCGACTGTTGATTGCCGTCCGTGCATGAAAGAGGCGCCAGGTTCCGTACTTGAAGAATTCTATGCCGGCGCGTTTCGACGTCACGGCTCGTATCACTCCCCAAAGGCCCCACATCAGATCGTCCACCGCCCCGTAAAGCCGGCATCGATTGTAAAGGCGCTCATCGAAGTGGCCTGTGTACCGCTCGAACGCTTCGCGAGCATCGTAGTCGAAGCAATAAACTTCGTTGACAAGCGCACCCACGTCGAACCAAGGGTCGTTGTCCCCGGCTAGATCGAAGTCAACAAGGCGAACACCTTCGCCAAGCATGATGTTTGAGGCGATTCCGTCATTGTGGCAGAAACGGAGATCTATGCCCGAGGCAGTTATGGCTTCACGCGCCAGCTCGGCAAACTCGACCAAGCGTCCCGTGTCGTCAGGAAGCGGAGCTCGGACAGTTTTTGCTTCACGCACCAACTGCCCAATACGTTCGAATGGATTGAATCGCTGGCCGACAAGGCCGCTCTGATGGAGACGCTTCTTGGCATCCAACACCGCGGCCATCACATCGATATCCTGCAGGTCTCCAACCTTTGCCGGACGCCAGGGCGTGGGTAGATAGTCGATAATGAGCCCGGACGCGGAAGCAAATTGGACTTGCGGTGCAACCCCGCATTCAGCCGCTTTGCGGGCCGCCGCAGCCGCCCAAGGTACGACGTCGTTCGCCATTTCCTCAAGCCGGAGCTTGAGGAACAAGCTGGAGGAATTCGGGAGATCGACGCGGACGCAATCGGAGGCTACCGCGCTATGCGTGGGCGAGGCGATCGGCGGCACTATAGTGATACAGAGGGGCTGACGACCGGATGGAACAAGTGCCTCAGCCAGAAGCCCGGCGCAGCGCTGCTCTATCTCAGAAACTGCGTTAGAACCAAGTGTCACGCTATCGCCCCTGCAGCTCGTATTGCGGTCTCTGGCAGCCCGTATGCCCGACACAGGCGATCGGCTGCGGCGAGCAGCACCGAGACGCCAGCTTCCAAGTGTTGGTCACTGGTGAATTCTGCTTCATTGTGAGCGATTCCATTGACACTTGGGATGAATACAAGTCCTACGGGACAACGGCCCAGCAAACTCAGTGCATCATGTCCTGCAACTGTTGCCATCCGCATGACCGGGACGGACGCCACCTTGGCGCAATCTTCCACAAGATCGCTGAGTGGACCCGCCAACGATCTGATTGGCCGCGTCGACTTCGACACGATGTCGACAGCCACCCCGGCGCGCTTTGCTGCGTCTTGAATTTCGTTCCAGGCGACTTCTGTGGCTTCAATTAGAACGTTGTCGTCCGCGGATCGGATTTCCAACGACACATCCCCTCTGGATGCCACTACGTTAGAGGAATTCGGTTCTACCGCTATTCTTCCGACCGACGTATGGACGAGCCCAGGCCAGCGGCCCGCCAATTCACGAATTTCCGCGACAAGATATGCCGCTGCCAATAGCGCATCTCGCCGTGAACTCATCCTCGTTGGACCGGTGTGAGCGCGCTCGCCAGAAAACGTCACATCGATTTTGGTGGCGCCCCAGTTGCTGGTGACAACGCCGATGACTTTTGATGCTTCCTCTAAAATCGGGCCTTGCTCAACGTGTAGTTCCAGATAGCAGGCTGGAATCGGTGGCGGCTCACTCTCGCCCAGATAACCGATGGCAGACAGCGCCTGGGCGAGCGTGACGCCGTCGTCATCAGCGCGGGACAGGGCATATGCGACATCGTGGCTTCCCGCAAAGGCTCCACTTCCAAGCAGACTTGGACGAAAGCGCGCGCCTTCCTCGTTGGTCCAGTTGACCGCGCAGAAATTTGCGTTGAAAAGCACCCCCTCATTGCATCTGTGCTGCAGCGCCACACCGATGGCCGCGGCTGCCGCGACTCCCACCGCGCCATCGAACCGACCAGCAAAGAGTTGGCTGTCGAGGTGCGACCCCATCATGACCAGGGGCGCGGCGGGATTCTGCGACAGGATGAAAGTACCAAACTGGTTGCCGACGCTGTCGGTTGTTACGATCGCACCCCCGCTGCTCAACGCTCTTGCAAATAGCCCGCGCGCCAAGCCATCGGCCGGAGTTCCGCAGAGACGACTGACACCACCGTTCGGTAGCTGTCCGCATTCGGAAAAGCTGCTGAACAGATCGTAGAATATCGGCATTGCGTGCCAGTCATTCGGTAAGGATGCGAATTTCATTTTTCTTGAAGATGTCCTGGAACATTTTTGGTGGGGGCCGCTCACTAACAACGGTCAAGCGATCCGAGAATTGATATGTACATATGTTTGCTTTTCGTCCGAATTTACTTGAATCCACGAGCACAACGACATCTCTTGCCTGCCTCAACAAGGCCTTTCGCAATACAGACTCGTGCTCTTCGTAGTCCATCCACCCGTGTTCGAGGTCACAGGCGCCGATGCCCACAAAAGCGATGTCGAAGAAGAAGCGCTTCGCATATCCGACCGTCTCGTAGCCGACTAAGGCATTGTCCTGCGGTCGCAACGTCCCGGGCGTAAGTCGCACAGTGCTTGGACCATGCCTAAGCAGGGACGCGGCATCCAAGGAATTGGTCGTTACTGTCAGGCTCGGACCAATCAGGCGTCGCACAAGCGCAAGCGTCGAGGTTCCGGTGTCGACAAATATCGACATGTTCTCCCGGATCAGTCTTTCGGCGATTACCGCTATCTGGGTTTTCTCTCGCTGGTTGACTTTGCAGCGTTCTGCCAGCGGCTGTTCCTTATCGAGCCGCAGACGCACTGCCCCCCCATGGATGCGCCTCAGAAGGCCACGCTCCTCGAGCGCTTTCATATCGCGTCTTATGGTTTCCTCGGACACCTTCAGCGCTGTGGCCAGTTCAGCGATGCTGGCTCGACCTGTAAGATTAACCCTTGAAAGAATCTCTTGGTGGCGATGATCAGTAAGCACTACCCCGTCCTCCCTCACGACACTCGACGGGATCGAGGGAGCACCAAACCGCGATGATCCGCAAGACAGGTACGCCTCCCGGCGGAGGAGAGAAGCATCGGCATGTCAGGCTATCCCGGCGTATTCGCTGATCAATGCCTGGTCGTGCTTCTTCTGCGGGTCGACCTCATGGGTGATCGCGCCCTTTTGCAATATCAGGACGCGATCTGATAGACTGGATAAAAAGTTGAGATTTTGCTCGACGAGCAGGATGCTCAGGTCGCTGTCTTTCCTGATTGTGAGCAGAGTCTCGACAATCTCATCGATAATCGACGGCTGGATACCTTCGGTTGGCTCGTCGAGCAGAACGAGTTTTGGATGAGCACAAAGGCATCGGGCAAGTGCCAGCAACTGCTGCTCTCCACCGGACAGTGCTCCGCCCGGTCGAGAAAGATATGCCTTGAGCCTTGGAAAAGTGGCCAGTACCTCCTCAATAAGGTCTTTATCCGGCTGCTTCGATAGGAGACATCCCATTTGTAGGTTCTCCAACACCGTGAGATTGGAGAAGATCTCGCGCCCTTGTGGAACAAATCCCAAACCGGCCCGCGCGCGCGCCGTCGTAGACGCATCCGTGATATCACGTCCGGTAAAGACAATCTGTCCGGCGTTCGCCGGCAAATACCCCATCAAGGAGCGCAGGAGAGTCGTCTTCCCCATTCCGTTATGCCCGAGAATTCCAACAAACTCGCCGGCCTGCACAGAAAGCGAAATATCCGTCAAAATAGGCACTCGGCCGTAGCCAGCACGCAGGCTATTGACGCTTAGGATCGGCTCGGTTGTCTGGAATTGCATCGCGTCGGCTCCAATGCGTACGGTCGGTCATGTAGCCTGTTTACCGAGATAGACGTCACGCACCCTCTGGTCGGACAGCACCTGATCGACGTCGCCTTGGACGAGGATCTTGCCTCTGTTGAAAACAGTCACCGTTTTGGCAATCTTGCGAATGAATGGCATGTCATGCTCCACGACAATGAGAGCATGCGTCTTGTTAATCTCCCGGATCAGCTCGGCGGTGCGAGCAACTTCCTCCTGGGTCATGCCAGAAGCAGGTTCGTCCAAAAGGATGAGCGTCGGGTCTTGCGCCAGCACAGTTGCGATTTCGACCCATTGGCGCTGGCCATGCGCCAATTGTCCTACAACGCGCGAGGCAATCGTTGTCAAATGCAGTCGCTCAAGTGTCATCGCCATCTTCACTCGGGCCTCGGCAGCAGAGCGACCTCGTTTGGCAGCGACGAAGACGTTTTCGGCCACGGACAGGCCATTGAAAACGTTCGCAACTTGCGTCTTGATTCCAACGCCCAGCCTGGCGATGGCGTGGGGGGCGGCGCCGGTAATGTCGACGCCGCGGAACAGAATCCTGCCCTCGGTAGGGGTGAGTTGGCCGGTCAGCATCTTGAAGAACGTGCTCTTGCCCGCACCGTTTGGGCCGATAAGACAACGCAGTTCCTGCTCGCCAAGCGTGAAATCGACATTCGACACCGCCGCCACGCCTCCGAAGCGCATCGACGCCCCGCAAGCCTGGACGAGCGCCGAACCGCCGCTGTCACTGGTGCCAACTAGCTTCACAGCTTGATTTCCCCTGCAACCTTGTCGAGCGCATTGCCGGACGGTGAATTCTGCATTTTGCTATTCGACCGGCTGCGCTCGAGAAGCTGATCGACGATTCTTCGTGACGTAGGAAGGAGGCCTTGCGGGACCAAAAGTACGAAGCCAATCAATACGACTCCCAGGCCGAGATTGGGATCGACAGTCTGCTGAGTGCCTCCGACTATGAGGAGAGACTGAACAATAATCGCACCAATCATCGGTCCTACTAGAGTGCCCACGCCGCCGATGAGCACGAAAATGATGACTTGTGCCGACATCTGCAGAGCGAATACCGGGGGGCTGATGAAGCCGCTCCAGTTTGCGTAGAGACAGCCCGCAAGCCCCGCAACACCTGCTGAGATAACGAAAGCGATCAGTTTATAGAGGCGCGTGTCATAGCCCAGGAGCTGTGCGCGCGTGTTGTTCTCACGGATGGCGACTAGAACGCGCCCGAAGCTGCTGGCCAGAAGCCCCCTCAGCATCACGTACACAAGGATCAAGGCTCCGATCGCTATGTACCAAATCCACTCCGTATCGAGTTGATTGCCATGATCGCCTGGTAGATTGAGGGCTGGAATCGCCGGGATGCCGTTGAAACCTCCCAGCTCTGCATCACCAATGCGGTATTGGCTGCCGGAGGTTGAATTGACCAGTTGAAAAATGATGATGGAGACCGTCAACGTGACAACGCCGACATAGGCGTCGCTGACGCGGCCGTAGAACATGAAATAGCCAAGCAATAGCGCGAAGAAGGCCGGAACGAAGATCGCCAGCGCCACTGCGGGCGTGCTGTCGCCTAGATTGATGACGGCGACGGCATATGAATACCCTCCCAGTCCCAGGAATGCAGCCTGTCCGAAGGACAAGATACCGGCGTGCCCCCAGAGGAACCCCTGGCTTAGACCGTACATGGCCAGAGCTGCGAATCCGGTGAACTGAACCACCGCGTACAGGTCGAGCGCCCGCGGGACGGCAAACATTAGCACGACGCCGATGGCAACCGTACTCGCGACTCCCGCCCACGGCGGCAAACGGAAGCTTGACGACGAAACCCTCATAGCCAGCGCCTCAGAAAGCTACCGGTGATGCCTTGCGGCATCGCACGAATGAGAACAATTGCGGTAGCAAGAAGCGCAACGTCGCCAATGATCGGAGTGGTCAGAAAAGCCGTAATCTCGTTTATCAAACCGAACAACGTGGACGCCGTAGCCGTGCCCGCAACGATAGCCGGCCCCCCGCTCAGAACCGTAATGAACGAACGCGCCACATATGCGACGCCCATGCCTGGCGAGATGCCCGAGATAGGAGCCAGAACACCCCCGGCCAAGCCGGCAAGCGCTGCGCCCAATGAGAAAGTTGCCATATAGACGAGCCCCGGCGAAACCCCCATGGCCGCGGCCATGCCTGGGTTCTGCATGGTCGCCCGAAGGATAAGTCCGAACCTGGTTCCCAGCATCAGCATCATCATCAACACGACCAGCACGACCGCGGTAGTGATTATGATGATGCTATGAAGGCTGGCGCCATATCGCCCGATGTCGAAGCTTCCCACGGGGGACGACAATCCTCGCACTACGTTGCCGAAGAGGGTCGTGGACAAGCCAACCAAAGCGAGGCTGATGCCCCACGTGGCCAGCATGGTGTCCATCATCCGCCCGTAGAGGAACCTAATGATGCATCGCTCGAGGAGTAAGCCAATAAGTCCGACCACAATAGGTGGCAGTACCAGCATGGCTATCCAGATATTGACGCCGGCGTGGTTGCTCATCACCGCGGTGTAAGCTCCGAGCATGATGAACTCGCCGTGAGCGAGGTTGATTATGCGCATCATGCCGTAGATCACGCTCAAACCGAGCGTGATCAGAACCAGCGTCGCAACACCGGTAGCGACGTTAAACGCCAGCAGGGCTCCAAGGTCCACTGTCTTGCCTCAGTTTTCCGGAGTGAACTGCTTGTTGGTCTTTGGATTTTTTACGAGGTCGCAAGCACCGTTCGTGTCTGCCGGAAATGAATTTGGGAAAGTCTCCAGAATTTCCCAGCGACCGCTCTTCGGCCAAGCCAGATAGGTGTTGCGGATGCAATGGTGGGTACCCGGATCCATCGTGACCTTACCGGTCGGAGAATCGATGGTGAGGTTCGATTGCAATGCGTCGATGACTTTGTCGCGGTCCAGCGACCCCGCCTTTTTCACGGCCTCAGCCCAGAAAGTTACACCTTCATAGGTCGCTGTCGCGAGCTCGCTAAGGTCCGTGACGTCTTTTCCGTAGGCCGCCTGCATGTTCGCAACGAAGTCCTTGCTGGCTGGCGTATCGAGATCGTTGTACCAGGCGTAACAGGTGAGGATGCCGTCGGTCGTCGAGTGGTCCATCGTCGTGAGTTCGTCGCCAATGCCGAAAACGCTCGAGGCGAGATGGATTTTGCTTTTCATCCCTGCCGCATCCCACTGGCGGTAGAAGCCGGAATGATTGGCGCCGACCAGGGCGGACAGCACGAGATCCGGCTTCGCCTCCTGGATGCGACTGATCGCAGATGAAAAGTTCGAGACGTCGAGGGGGAAGAAGTCGGTCCCGAGGATCTCGCCGCCGCCATCGGCCATGAATTTCTTCATCCAGCTGGCCGTGGTGTGACCATAGTTGTAGTCGGCTGCGACGATGTATGCCTTCTTGCCCCAGTTCTTGAGGGCATAATCGCAAATATGATTGACCGTCTGAGCCGGTGTCGAGCCGGTGCAGAACACGTTGCGATCGCAGACACCACCTTCGTATTGCGTGTTGTAGAAGTACAGCATCTTGGCGCGATCCAATATCGGGCGAATGGCTTCGCGCGATGACGAGGTGATGCCGCCGAAAACAACGTCCACCTTCTCCTTGAGCGCCAGCGTCTGCGCGTATTGCGTATAGAGCTGGATGTTCGACTGCGTGTCGTAAGCGCTGAGCTGGATCTGCCTCCCCAACAGACCGCCGGCCTTGTTGAGTTGGTTGATCGCATACTCGGTCGTCTGAATCATACGCTTGCCTTCAAGCGCGAGCGGACCGGTGTTGTCGAGGAGACTCCCGAACTTGATCGGCTCCTCCGCAAGAGCGTTGCGGGCAAAGAACGGCATGGCGAGCGACCCGGCCGCTGCACCTGCTGCGATTTTCAAAACACTACGCCGCGTGGCAATTGTGGTCATTGTAGGCTTCCCCTTTTTCTGTGCGACTACGACCTCGCAAAAAATCCACAATTCCCACATTTCTGTCAATAGGAAGTAACAAAAATAACCGCAACGCCCTCTGCTATCCATTTAACATACTGATTTTATTTAATAGAATTCAATTCCTCACATAACTGGCAAAGCTATATGATGCCACAATTGTCACATCCCTTGACACATGGTGTAGCCCGCACTGTCGAGCAATCCGGCAGGGCAAGGCATGGCGGCCGGTTTGTGACTACCACTAGGTGCCAAGCTTAGGTTGTGGAGGAAACTTCAATCCAGGCTCTGTGTGCCGCACAAGTAGCCGGCAGGTTACTGGTCCTGCCAGAATGGCCTTCGTGTTTGATTTTGGAGGACCGCGGGTCGCGTCCGATTCGCCGACAAGCGACAAGGCCAATCGAAGCACAAGACGCGGAAGCGCTCGGTCCACGCGAGTTTCCTCGTCAGGAGCGCATCGCTTGGCCTCGGCTGCCATTGTCTCAGCTTTGAAATCCACCCTGTCGAGCTTCGGTGCACTCTAAGCACGACCTTGACAGCTTACCGTAACGACAGAATTCCCAATAGGAATATCACTTGACTGACGCTGTCCAACCCCCTATCCAACATCTGTCACAATGGCCAGACGGGAGAGCTCAGCGACATTGTCGTTGGCGCCAAAGGAGCAAGCTCCCCAGGAATCTCTCAGGCGGAAGGACCGTCTGGCCAGACAGTCTGGAGAGAAGCGTTTCGGCGCTCACCGAAGGGGACGTTGCCCAAGAGGCAGCGAAGCTCTCAGGTTAAAGGACAGATGGGGATCGAACGGGCCTGCTTCAGGCCTTTGATCCACTGTTCCGGGGAGTCTCCCATGACGAAAATTGCAATAATTGGAGCCGGCATCACCGGCGTTACAACCGCGTACTCTCTGATCAAGAGAGGCTATCGCGTCACCGTATTCGACAGAAATCGGTATCCCGGTATGGAAACGTCGTTCGCAAACGGCGGCCAACTGTCGGTGAGCAATGCCGAGGTTTGGAACCATTGGTCAACCGTGGTCAAGGGGCTGCGCTGGATGCTGCGCAGCGACGCGCCTCTGCTGATGAACCCCAGGCCCAACTGGCACAAGTATAGCTGGCTAGCCGAGTTCGCCGCCAACATCCCCCGCTATCGGGCGAACACCATAGAGACCGTCCGCTTGGCCCTGCTTGCCAGACAACGGCTCGTCGAAATCGCCGAAGCGGAGGCGATCGATTTCGACCACGTCAAGCGTGGAATCCTGCACATCTATCGGGACCGAAGCAGATTCGAGCGAGCGGGTCAGGTGAATGAACTGCTTCAGCAAGGTGGGCTGGCACGTCGGTCAGTCACCCCGCTCGAGATCAATGAAATCGAACCCGCAATTCGCGGAACCTACTACGGCGGCTACTATACCGAGGCCGATTCAACGGGCGACATTCATAAGTTCACGCGCGCCCTCGCGATGGCATCGCAGAGGCTGGGCGTTGATTTCGTTTCCGGTGCCGAGGTTGCCGATCTTTCGCTCGGAACTCGCTCGGTAACGGTGGAGCTGGCCAAGTCGGATAGTCGGCCGGGTGCCTACAAAGAGCATTTTGACGGCATCGTCATTTGCGCGGGAATTGAGAGCAAGCGGCTGGCCAAGCTGGCGGGAGACCGGGTGAACATATATCCGGTGAAGGGATATTCGATAACCGTCAATCTGCAATCCG
Source organism: Mesorhizobium sp. FG116 (assembly GCF_057809835.1). NCBI lineage: Bacteria > Pseudomonadati > Pseudomonadota > Alphaproteobacteria > Hyphomicrobiales > Phyllobacteriaceae > Mesorhizobium > Mesorhizobium sp. FG116. The sequence goes on along the minus strand of NZ_JBMDKS010000046.1, from coordinate 2,898 downwards.
ATGTCTCCCAGGCGGCCGCCCCGTGGGTCAGTCTCTTGGACGACGATGCCAAGATCGTGACGAGCAGGTTGGGGTTAACGCGGTTTCGCGTCGCAGGAACTGCCGAGCTGAACGGAGCCAACAGAGACATCCGGGCCGACCGCATCCGTCCGCTTGTCGACTGGACGAGAACGCTCTTCCCAAATGTGGAGACCGACAGCGTAACGCCTTGGGCTGGCCTGCGGCCCATGATGCCTTCGATGCTGCCGAGGGTCGGGAGCGGCCGTCATCCCAGTGTATTCTACAACACCGGGCATGGTCATTTGGGCTGGACGCTGTCGGCTGCTACGGCAGAAGTGGTCGCGGCGAAGGTCGAGCAATCCATGCCTGCCGACACTCTGTCCTACGCGAAGGCGGCGTGATCGGTAAGCGCCGGAGTCGCTATGCCCAGGACAAAGCAGCATGCCAGTAGCTACCAAAGCCGCGCCTAGGTCATTTACATTTTACCTTTTGCCCGGGTTTTCGATCCGGGCATTTTCTTCGGCCGTCGAGGTCTTGAAACTCGCGAACGAAGTGCTCGGAAGAGCTGTTTATGGCTGGTACATCGTTTCCGAGGATGGACAGCCCGTGACGGCCAGCTGTGGGGTAAGTGTTGGCATCGACAGCGCTTTGCGAACCGAAAGAGAGAGGCTGCGGACATCAGGTGAGATTTCTGCAGCTATAGTATGCGGCGGAAGCGCCTATCCGTGTCCGGATAGAAAGCTCGATGCCTGGCTGAGAAGTTGTCGCGCGCGCAACATTAGTCTCATCGGCATCGGCAGCGGCATCTTCGCCCTTGCGAGAACCGGGCTTGCCGAGGGGTGTCGTTGTGCCGTCCACTGGGAACAACTTCCCCGCTTTTGCGAGGAGTTCCCCGGAGTTGCGGCCGTTCAGACCGCCTTCGAACAAGATGGAGATCTACACACCTGCTCAGGGGGAGACGCGTCCTTCGATATGCTGCTGCGGCTGATCGAGCGCGACCACGGCGAGGTCGTCGTCAATCGCATTTGCGAAAAGGCTATCGCATATCGCATCCGTTCACCCGGGAACCGACAGCGGCTTCCTATGGCCTCTCGCGTCAAACTTAACCATCGATCTGTAGTGAAAGTCGTCGAAAAGATGGAGGCCAGCATCGACGACCCGCTCAGCGTCAATCAACTTGTGGCCGCAGGCGGCATATCGCGCAGGCAACTTGAGAGACTGTTTGAGAGGGAGCTCGGGCGGTCACCAAAGCGGTACTATCTGGAGCTCCGCCTCGAGCGGGCCAACCTGCTTCTTATGAGTACGACCTTATCCATCCTGCAGATAGCGCTGGCTACCGGGTTTCCCTCGCATTCGCATTTCTCCAAGGTTTATCGTGAAAAATATGGAAACCCGCCTAACGAGACCCGGTCCTCAGCCCGCGGAAACGGTCGGTCCTCGCCCCTGAATAACGACCATTCCGAAGATGTGTCTTGGTCCAGCCTTTCGATGACGGCCTAGAGCACGTCCGGGCATCGATGAATCGATTATGATGTAATGCCAGATCCAGCCTCTGATTCAACATCCGCTTTGGCGGAGGTTGATAATGGCGAGAGCGTTCGGCGAGTATTTGCGGTTGCGTGTCTTTAAGGCTGCAGACGAGTAAGTCAGGCGGCAACACGTTTCGGCATCGGGTATCGAGCGCGATCGGCTGGATCGCCCGGGCGAGGATCGGAGAGTTGGCACCCCGACAACAAGGATGCCGACGCGGCTCGCGCCTTGAGCGACTGGCTTGATGGGAACGGCTGGACATTCAAAGAAAGACCGCACATGCACTGGAGCAGGAGCGTCCCGACATCCTGAAGCGCCGCCGCGATTGGTTCGCTGGTCAACTAGATCTCGATCCGGCCAAGCTGGTCTTCATCCACGAGACCGACCTGTCGACGAAGATGACCCTGTGTGGACGGTCACCGCGCGGCGCACGTGCCGGGCGGGCGGGCCGCACGGCCATTTGAAGACAACCACCTTCAGCGGCGCGTTGCCGCTGATCGGAATGACAGCGCCCTCCGTCTACGACGATGCGATGAACGGCAGCGTGTTCCACGCCTATGTCGAGCAGGTGCTGGTCCCGACCCTGTCGGAGGGCGACATCGTCGTGATGGATAAACCTGCCTGCCCACAAGGCCGCCGGGATTCGCGCCGCGATTGAAGCAGTCGGCGCAACGCTTATGTTCCTGCCAGCCTATAGTCCCGATTTTAACTCAAACGAGAACGCCTTTGCCAAGCTCAAGGCTCTGATGCGTGCAAAGGCCGAGAGCACGATCACCGCCTTATGGGACACCGTCGGTTCTTTCGTCGAACTCTTCTCGCCAGCCGAATGCGCAAACTACTTTAAGGCAGCAGGGTATGAGCCGGATTAAACCGGACATGCTCTAATCGTGCAGGCTGCTGCCTGGCTTGAACCCTATGCATGCCAAAGGTCGGAGGGAGGGCTCTGTCGGCTGCCACCGCAGTGGTCGTCGCGCCGGAGGCCGAGCAAACCATGCCGGCCGACACATTGCTCCGCGCGAAGGCAGCGTAGACAATAACCGCCGTGGTTCCCTGCCCGCCAAATAGGGCCGCTCGATTGCCCCTCTCGATGTTCAAAGAGTCTGGCGCACGAGCGGCCGTCCCGGGTTGGGCACACCGGGCTAAAGCTCGACCTCAATGGCTATTCCGCGTTCGACTGCGATCTGTGCCGCTGCCGAGGCGACTGCTAGGTCTTGGAGAGCAACCCCTGTGCCGTCAAACAAGGTGATCTCGTACGGACTTGACCGTCCCACGTGTTCTCCAAGCAACACCGAGCCGATAGGCGTGATGCGAGCCCTATCCAGAATCCCCTCGGCCACGGCATGCTGGCACTCGCCGATGGTTGCCGAC
>NZ_JBMDKS010000045.1:0-13353 GCF_057809835.1 Mesorhizobium sp. FG116 | reverse complement strand
ATCGCCCTTGGGGTTGTCCCAATGCGCCAGGGCGTTGAAGCGATTATCAATCATCCTCAAGGCGTTGCGCAGGTTCTCCCGGCGGTTCTCCCCTCGGGCCAAATTGGCGAAGTTGGTCGTCGCCCGCGTATTGTCGGCGGGACGATAATCCTCATCAAAACGGACGCTCTTGAGCCGAAATGTAAAGTCGTCGCCCGTCTGCCGGCAATCGACTGGAGACCTTCTGATTTGAGACACGACTTACCCCAATGATTTGGGGGATGGGTCAGCGGACACATAGCAAGTCAGGCCGCCACGCGGCCTCCGCTACGGCACACCGGGACACCCCGCCCGTGGACGTTTTTTACCAAGGCAGGTCTCCTGGCTTGCGGGTCGTCGCTTCCGTCCGTCTTCCCAGGGTTTGACCCCCAGTGACATGCTGGACATCGGCTCGCCGCTTACAGTTGCGGGGGCAGCGCCGGCATTCCCTGTTACGGGGCACCGGCTTCCCTCTTAGCCCCGGTGCGTTGCACACAACGACCGGGGAACCTAGGCGTCCGCACCTTCCTGCAATTGCCGTACGAAGTCAAGGACGCATAAAGGAATGTTTATATCTTTATTGCAGGTATTGGCGTTGAATTTTGCAATGTCGGCAATCCCTGTCCACTATCTGGTGACTCGTCGGCGTCATCTTCGCGCCACTTGGCGATCTTCGCCGGATCGCGCCTCAGCCTGTCGATGACATCGACCGAGAACACCCGCAGTGTAAATCGCCGTTGGGTACGGCTCGATGAAAGATGGCCGACAGACGGCAGGCGCCCGTCCTTGCTCCAGCGTCTGCGCTCCTTGGCCGAGATGCCAAGAAGCACGTCGACATGCTTGGCAGGCAGCGGCTCATTGAAGACGCTCCGCAACCGCATGTCGAGCACTTGGCAAATGTCGTCGAGTCTTTCCGACCGATCCAATGAGAAAAGGAACGCCGGCGGTTCCTTATGGATCACTGTTGCCAGTGGCCCGAATTTTTCCATCGACTGGATAAAGAGACGCCGGGCAAGCCGCAATCGATCCGGGATCGAGCGCACCGGATCGCTCGGGAGATCAAGTGCGACGCAAAGTGTGCCGCTCTCTGGTGCAACGGTAAGATGATGAAAATCATTTGCCGAACAGGCCGTACTGGCGATGCGATCTGCCTGTGATGCCCGTGTCATGCCGCAAGACAACTCTTTTGACCGAATTTGCGGAGGTCCTGATACCGAGAGCCCAATTTATAGTCTGTAACACAGATTCTTCCACCATACCTCAGGCACTGGAGTACGGGGCGAAAGTACTGCGGCGGCTGTCGATCACCAATGTTTTTGCCAGCGGCGGGAAAGCGCGCTGGGCGCAGCTGACGCGGTCGCAGACCTTGCATCCGGCGCCGATCAAGGTGCGAGTTGATTTGTCATTTAACGCAAGGCCCTGCGAATAGACCAGCCGATCGGCATGCAACAGGTCGCAACCGAGCCCGATCGCGAACTTCTTGGACGGTGCGCCATGTCCGCCCCTCGAACTCTCGACCATGCGCGCAATCCATAGATATGCGCGGCCATCCGGCATCTCGGCCACCTGCATCAGCGTCCGGCCAGGATTGGAGAAAGCGTCGTACACGTTCCACAATGGACAGGTTCCGCCAACACGCGAAAAGTGGAAATCCGTCGCTGACTGACGCTTGGATATGTTGCCGGCCCTGTCGACACGAACGAAAAAGAACGGCACCCCGCGTGCTTCTGCGCGCTGCAACGTGCTCAGCCGGTGGCAGATCGTTTCAAATCCCACTCCAAACTCGTGGCCGAGCAGATCGATGTCGTAGCGAAGGCGTTCCGCAAGTTGGAGAAACGGCGCATAAGGCAGGATCAGCGCGCCTGCGAAATAATTCGCGAGGCCGATGCGCGCCAGCGATCGGGCTTCGTCGTTGGAAAAAGCCCCTTGGGCGACCAGAGCATCCACCAGTTCACGCTGCTCAAGAAAGGCCATCTGGGTCGCCATCTGGAACGCCCGCTGTCCGGAATGCAGCCGGCGCGACAGCCATAGCGTCCGCGTTTCGGGGTCGTATTTCCGCTGGGTGGCGGATGCCGCATCGTCCCGTAAGTCGGCTATCCGCAGCCCGTGTTTCGCCTCCAGCCGGCGGGCGATCGCAGACGCCATTCGTCCGAGCGGCAAACCGAGTTCCCTGGCGACGGTTTCCGCAGCGCGGTCGAGCGTGTCCACATAGTTGCGGTTCGCATAGAAGAAGTCGCGCACCTCCTCGAACGGCGCTGAAGGAAGGGCTGCCGGCTCTCCCCACCTGCCATCGCCAAGCCTTGCCGCATAGGCCGCGACCTGCTCGGTCGCCTGCTTCAGCCTGCGGCCCTGGGAGATAAACGCGCGCGCCACGGCCGGCATGTTGGCGGCCAGCTCCCGCAATTCCGCCGAGGCGATCGTTTCGCCGATCGCCGGATCGGCCAGGGCCTCGCGCAGTTCGCCGATCAGCCGGGCTTCGTCATTGTCGGAGAAGATCTGCACGTCCATGCCGAAGGCGGCGTTGAGCCTGAGCAGGACCGGCACGGTCAAAGGACGCTGGTTGTTCTCGATCTGGTTGAGATAGGAGAGCGAGACGCCGACCGCGTCGGCCAGCGCCTGCTGAGTCAGCCGGCGCTCCTCCCGCAGCCGCTTCAGCCGCACGCCCATGAACGCCTTCTTCATGGGTGCCGTCGCCCCCGGATACTTCGCAAACTTTGCATATTCACAGGATCATCTTCACAAAGCTACGCATTTTCAGTGGTTTAATACATCTATCATATGCGGATAATGCGAATTTGAAAAGTCAATCGGATACATTCGCGTGAACATGGAGCCGATCGCATCCGCGCCAGGCCAAGCCAGCTTTCTGGAAGTCGTTCTGCCCGAACAGGCCAATCACTACGGCACGCTCTATGGTGCGAACGCCCTGCAGATGATGGGCAAGGCCGCCTTCGTCTGCGCCATACGGCATGCCCGCTGTGCCGTGGTCATGGCAAAGGCGGACAACATCGAATTCCTCCGCCCGATCAGGATTGGATCCATCATCGACGTTCGAGCGCAGATCGTCTTCCAGGGCCGCTCGTCCATGACCGTGATCGTCGAGATCCTGCCTGATCGTCCCGGCACGGAGGAAGTCACCGCCGCCATCACTGGCCGTTTCATGTTGGTAGCCGTCGACAGCGACGGCGTCCCGATGCTGATCCCCCCTTCAGAGTCACATCATGCAGAGGAAGCTGTTTCGTGAAGTCACATGAGGTCCGTACCTACAAGTCCGCCGAGAAACTCCTTCGCGAAGACCAGCTTGCCTGGAAGATCGCCGCTGTCGCGGCGGACGATGTGGCGCTTGACGCCGACGTGGTCGAGATGATCGGCAATCGCATCATCGACAATGCATCCGTGGCCGCTGCCTCGCTGGCACGGCGTCCAATCATCAGCGCACGCGCGCAAGCTCTCGCCCATCCATTCTCGCCGGGATCGACAGTTTTCGGTTTGGCGGCATCGACGCGTGTTTCGCCGGAATGGGCTGCATGGGCCAATGGCGTCGCAGTGAGAGAACTCGACTTCCACGATACGTTCCTCGCTGCGGACTATTCGCATCCGGGCGATAATATCCCGCCCATCCTCGCAGTGGCGCAGCATTGCGGGCTTTCAGGTGCGGCGCTCGCGAAAGGGTTGGCTACGGGCTACGAGATTCAGGTTGATCTGGTGAAAGGCATCTGCCTGCACGAGCACAAGATCGACCATATTGCCCATCTCGGGCCATCAGCGGCCGCTGGCATCGGCACGGCGCTCGGTCTACCCGCTGAAGTCATCTATCAGGCGGTGCAGCAGGCGCTGCATGTCACCACCACCACCCGTCAGTCGCGCAAGGGCGAGATTTCGAGCTGGAAGGCCTATGCGCCGGCCTTCGCCGGCAAGATGGCGGTCGAAGCCGTTGACCGCGTCATGCGCGGCGAGGGCGCTCCGTCCCCGGCATGGGAAGGTGAGGACGGCTTTATCGCCTGGCTGCTTTCGGGTCCGAAGGCCGAGTATGCCGTGCCGCTTCCCGAGAAGGGCGAAGCCAAGCGCGCGATCATGGACACCTACACCAAGGAGCACTCAGCCGAATATCAGAGCCAGGCGCTGATCGATCTGGCGAGACGGATGGGTCCGAAGGTCGGCGACCTGTCCAGGGTCAAGGGCATCGTCATCCACACCAGCCATCACACGCATTACGTGATCGGGACCGGGGCAAACGACCCGCAGAAGATGGATTCGAAGGCGAGCCGCGAAACGCTCGACCATTCGATCATGTACATCTTTGCTGTCGCTCTGGAGGATGGCGGCTGGCATCACGAACGTTCCTATGCGCCCGAGCGCGCCAACCGGCCCGAGACCGTGGCTCTCTGGCACAAGATCTCGACCGTCGAGGACGGATCCTGGACGGAGCGCTACCACAGCCGCGATCCGAAGGAGAAAGCGTTTGGCGGCCGCGTCGTCGTCACCTTGCAGGACGGTTCCGTGATCGAGGACGAGCTTGCCGTGGCCGACGCGCATCCCCTTGGCGCGCGCCCCTTCGCCCGGCCGGACTACGTAAAGAAGTTCCGCACGCTCTCTGAAGGGATCATCGCGGGGGCGGAGCAGGATCGCTTCATCGCCACGGTGGAGCGCCTGCTCGATCTTGAACCCGAGGAGCTTTCCGGCCTCAACTTCACCGTCGAAGCCGACAGGCTCGGCGCGGCGGCCGGAACTGGCATTTTCGACTGGAAGCGCGATTGAGGAGGATGATATGACCGCATTCAAGCCAAAGAAGTCGGTCGCGCTGTCCGGCGTCGTCGCCGGCAACACAGCGCTCTGTACCGTGGGGCGCACCGGCAACGATCTGCATTATCGCGGCTACGACATTCTCGACGTGGCCGAGACCTGCGAGTTCGAGGAGATCGCCCATCTCCTCGTCCACGGGGCGCTTCCAACGGCTGCCGAACTCGCTGCCTACAAGGCCAAGCTGAAGTCGTTGCGCGGTCTCCCACAAGCGGTGAAGCGCACGCTGGAGCTGCTGCCGGCCGCTACGCATCCGATGGACGTGCTGCGCTCGGGCGTTTCGGCGGTGGGCTGCGTTCTGCCTGAGGCGGCGGATCACAACCTTGCCGGTGCACGCGACATCGCCGACCGTCTGATGGCATCGCTCGGCTCGATGTTGCTCTACTGGCACCACTTCGCCCATAACGGCCGCCGCATCGAAGTGGAAACCGACGACGATACGATCGGCGGTCACTTTCTCCACCTGCTGCACGGCAGGACGCCAAAGCCGTCGCACGTAAAGGCGATGCATGTGTCGCTGATCCTCTATGCCGAGCATGAATTCAACGCCTCCACCTTCACCGGCCGGATGATCGCCGGCACCGGATCAGACGTCTATTCGGCTATCACCGGCGCGATCGGCGCACTGCGAGGTCCGAAGCACGGCGGCGCGAATGAGGCCTCGTACGACATCCAGAAGCGCTATGCCGATCCGGACGAGGCGGAGGCCGACATCCGCCGCCGGGTCGAGGCGAAGGAGGTGGTGATCGGTTTCGGCCATCCGGTCTACACGGTCTCCGATCCGCGCAACAAGGTGATCAAGACCGTGGCGCGCCAACTCTCCGTCGAGGCCGGCTCGACGAAAATGTTCGACATCGCCGAGCGGATCGAGAGCACGATGGCCGACGCCAGGAAGATGTTCCCGAACCTCGACTGGTTCAGCGCGGTATCCTACCACATGATGGGCGTGCCGACGGCGATGTTCACGCCGCTCTTCGTTATCTCGCGCACGTCCGGATGGGCCGCGCATATCATCGAGCAGCGCATCGACAACAAGATCATCCGCCCGTCGGCCAACTATGTCGGCCCGGAGAATCTGGAGTTCGTGCCGATCGAGAAGCGTGGTCGGCCTAACACTGCCAAGGCCGCATAAGGAAAGACAAATGCCCTATCTTGTATCTTCTGACCTACCGGCAGAACCGGCGGGCGCTCGTTTCCGCGCTCTGGTGGAACGCGGCGGCATCGCCCAGCTTCCGGGCGCACATAACGGCATGGCGGCGCTTCAGGCAAAGGCCGCCGGCTTCGACGGGCTTTATCTCTCAGGCGCTGCCATGACCGCCTCGATGGGCATTCCAGACCTCGGTATCATCACGGTGGACGAAGTCTCCTTCTTTATCCGCCAGATCACCCGCGCGTCGGGCCTGCCGCTGCTCGTCGATGGCGACACCGGCTACGGTGAGGCGCTGAACGTCATGCATATGGTGCGCACCTTCGAGGACGCCGGCGCCGGCGCGGTTCATCTGGAAGATCAGCTCCTGCCCAAGAAATGCGGCCATCTCAACGACAAGAGGCTCGCCGCCGCCCACGACATGGCGGCCAAGGTCGCTGCCGCAGCGAAGGCCCGCCGTCATCTCTACATCATCGCTCGCACTGATGCGGCGGCAAGCGAGGGGCTCGATGGCGCAGTCGCGCGTGCAAAGCTCTACATGGAGGCGGGAGCCGACGCGATCTTCCCGGAGGCCCTGAATACAGCAGAAATGTTCCGCGAGTTCGCCGCCCGTATGCCGGGCGTGCCCTTGCTCGCCAACATGACCGAATTCGGCCGGACGCCTTTCTTCACGGCGAACGAGTTCGAGCAGATGGGCTACAAGATGGTGATCTGGCCGGTTTCATCCTTGCGCGTCGCCAACAAGGCGCAGGAAAAACTCTATGCGACCATCCGAGCAAATGGGTCGGCCGAAGCTATGCTTGGGGCGATGCAGACCCGGGCGGAGCTTTACGGCGCCATCGACCTGGCCGGCTACGAAGCACTCGATGCGTCCATCGTCGCGACGATCGTGCCCGAACTGGTTTAAGCTGAGCATTCCTCGTCACGAGCCCTTTTTGCCGGACTTTCACTGCTCTCCATGCAAGGCAGCAAGACGGATATGTGGAGCCAACCGGAGAAGTTTGCTATTTGGACCGGCAATGACAAACATTGAACGCCCCGTCCTGACGCCACCCGACGGCCATCGCAAGGTGTTGCTGCATTCCTGCTGCGCGCCTTGTTCGGGTGAAGTGATGGAGGCGATGCTGGCTTCCGGCGTCGACTATACGATCTTCTTCTACAACCCGAACATTCATCCGGAGCGCGAATATCTGCTGCGCAAGGACGAGAATGTGCGCTTCGCTGAAAAGCACGGCGTGCCTTTCAGCGATGCCGACTATGACAAGGACAACTGGTTCGCCCGTGCCAAGGGGATGGAGTGGGAGCCAGAGCGCGGCATCCGCTGCACCATGTGCTTTGACATGCGTTTCGAGCGCACCGCGCTCTACGCCCATGAGCACGGCTTTCCTGTGATGACGAGTTCGCTCGGCATCTCGCGTTGGAAAAACATGGCGCAGATCAACGATTGCGGCAAACGCGCCGCTGCGCCCTACGAGGGTCTGGAATACTGGGACTATAACTGGCGCAAGGGCGGCGGCGCAGCGCGTATGATCGAAATCAGCAAGCGCGAAGAGTTCTATCAGCAGGAATATTGCGGCTGCGTCTATTCATTGCGGGACACGAACGTGCATCGTCGCAACCAGGGCCGCGAGCCCGTCGTCATCGGCCAGAACTACTATCGCTTCGACCCTGATCGCGAAGACAGCTATCCGCCTTAACCAAACGAACTTCGACAGCAGACTAGCACCCTTCTGTCCCAGCCCCGCCGTCTGCCGGGAGCTGAACGGATGTCGGATTTTAGGTTGTTACAAGGATACCCCGAGCGACAACAATTAAGGTCGGCTGCAGAACGGCAGCTTATCGCGAGGGCGGACTGAAACCGGACTGTCAGCAATCGGCCCCGTTCTTGTCAGCACGTATCCTATGCGAGATCGGGGGAGAAGGACGGCAACGTCAGCTTCATCGAAGCCAAAAAGTCTGCAAAGGCTATACTGCTGTCACCCATTGCCGCTTGCAGGCCATAGCGACCGTGCCGGTGATCGACGGTAGCCTGCCAAATCGGCTGGTCAGTGAACGGGTTTCGGCATTTTAGGCCAGCTCGTGCTTTTTCGCGATGTCGCTCGCCGCCTTTTCGATACCTGGATAGATTGTGCTTGCCTTTATGTTGAGCTTGGCGAGCTGGGCAAGGATGCCAACCTTGTTCCGAATTCGAATTCGGGACACTTCGATGTTGCTATGCCCGGTTTCAGGGAGAATAGCGTCCTTACCAAACAGCAGAAATGCGCCGGATTGCGAAACCATCCGCTCATGTGTATTGCGCGCCCGGACGAAAACAATCTTCTGTAGATCTTCCGGGACGAGGCGCCCCTCAAAGTAAGGCTTCTCTCGCTTGATGAAGTGAAGAAGCTTCTCGACAACTGGCTCTTGATTGAAGGCTATGGTCTCCATAGTCAGGTCCATCGCGTTCTTCTCCTCCTCCTTCATCAGACAGAGGTTTGAGATGCAGCTCACGCGATCTGAATCGAAATGGAGCACGTCGTGGCTGGGCGAGCGAAGGATGATGACCTCACCCTCTATTTCGTTTCCTTCACCATCCGTCTTGATTGTGGAACAGCAGAAATAGAGCGCTACGAGAGGGTTGGAGCTGACATCAAGCAGGCGGGTCGGAAGCCCGAAATGTTGCATACGCACCAATCTGTCCAGCATTGAACGGTCATTGGAGAATTGCGCGTCCTGGACGCTCAGAAGTTCCCGAACCATCACCTCTTCTTTCGGAAGGTATTTGTAGCTGCCAGACTGATTCCGGCGAAACAAAGAGGGAGCGAGCAGATAGTTGAAGTCCGAATGTCCGCGATAAAATATCTCCTCGCCGGGCTTCTCATCGAGCGCGAGCACCTGCGCCATAAAGGCTTGCAACGTCTCAACTGGCTCGCCCCGCGCCTCGGCGGGCTCGGGTGGGGCCGGCGCCGTCGTGACGTTGGCAATATTCGGCAACCCCGGGATGATATCATTTAGAACGGTGCTGAGATCGGCGGACTTGATTGCCCAGTGAGTACGGTGCAGCTCAAAGGAATCCATCCGGAGCGCTTTCCGGAAGGCTTCGCGGTCCGTGACGGGGACCTCCCCAAAATCGTGCGAAGTTCAAATGTGTAGAAGATTTCGCCCGCGACCACAGATAGGTTCGAAACCTTGCCGAGACGAATACGAAAAAATTCATTTCGGTTGTCGTCGCGATCCAGCTCACTCATGAAGAGAGTGGGCAACTCGGAAAGATAGGCGAGACTGGTGGCCGTAATGGGCTGGAAGCTCGCGACAATCGACGGGTCCGTGTACTCAAGGAAACGCGATAGCGTGAAAGTGTCGTTGTGCACCTCGCCAACCGGCACGTTCCAGGCTGAATCATTGCCCGCCATGACTACACTGAACACGCTCGCCGCCCCTCGAATAAAAACTGTCGAGCTTTATGAGAGAACCGCCAAACCGCGGTCAACTCCATATCTGCAGTGCGGCGCAGGGCAGCGGCCAGCAGAGCTTCGCGAACGGCAGCTTGGAGAGAGTGGCTGGGTCGCTCGGAACGTCCGAGATGAGGGTCGGAAGCGGTCGCTTCATTTGATTCCAGCGCCGTCGCTTCATCTGAAATTCCTGCCCTTGACGGCTATCTGGCGGATGTGGCCGTATCCGTCCGTCAAATTGCGACCTTGGAACGATCTTGGCGGCAGACCGCGCGGATCGGGCGACGGCGATCCATGATGGAACTCGTCGCCGCGGCCGTGCGGTAGCGGAAAGGCGGCATCACGCGCGCCGACGCTCGCGAGCTCGGCCGACAGGTCGGTGATCTTCCGAGCGACCAGGTGCACGACCGCGCCTTCGCGCTGGATACGGCCGCGCACGCCGAGCATGCCGGCCGATAGCAGCGTGCGGCGATTGGCTTCGAACACTTTCGGCCAGACGACGAGGTTGGCGATGCCCGTCTCGTCCTCGATCGTCACGAACAGGACGCCTTTCGCACTACCCGGCCGCTGGCGGACCAGCACGATGCCGGCGGCTTCCAGCCAGCGGCCGTCACGGGCGTCCATGGCCTCGGCGCAGGAGACGATGCAGCGACGACGCAGATCCTCGCGCAGGAACGAAACCGGATGCGACCTGAGCGACAGCCCGACATGGCCGTAGTCCTCCACCACCTCGCTGCCGGCCGTCATCGGGCGCAGCGAGACGGCCGGCTCGGCGATCTCCGGCACGATTTCTTCCTCGCGCGCCGTCGCGGCCGCGAAGAGCGGCAGCGGGGCGTCACGCAGGCCGCGGATGGCCCAGAGCGCTTCGCGTCGCGCGAGGCCGAACGCCGGCCGGAAGGCGTCGGCTTCGGCGAGCTGGACGAGCGCGGCCTGCGGCACGCCGGCGCGGCGGCAGAGATCGTCGACCGACGCGAAGGGCTGATCGGCACGCGCGCCGACGATCGATGCAGCATGCTGATTGGCAAGGCCCTTGACCATGCGAAAGCCCAGACGAACGGCGAAACGGTCTTCGTCGCCGGTCGGTTCGAGCGTACAATCCCATCGGGACGTGTTCACGCAAACCGGTCGCACGTCGACCCCGTGATCGCGGGCGTCGCGGACGATCTGCGCCGGCGCGTAAAATCCCATCGGCTGGGAATTGAGCAGCGCGGCTGCGAATGCGTCGGGGTGCCAGCATTTGAGCCAGGCCGAAGCGTAGGCGATTAGGGCAAAGGAGGCTGCGTGGCTTTCCGGAAAGCCGTAGCTGCCGAACCCCTCCAACTGCCTGAAGGTGGCTTCCGCGAAATCGCGCTCGTAGCCGTTGGCGACCATGCCGTCGATGAGCTTGGCCTTGAAGGCGCTGACGCCGCCGGTGTGCTTGAACGTCGCCATCGACTTGCGCAGCATGTCTGCTTCGCCGGGCGTAAAGCCGGCGCAGCAGATCGCGACCTGCATGGCCTGTTCCTGGAAGAGCGGCACGCCCAACGTTTTGCCCAACACCTTTTCGAGTTCCGGCTTGGGATAGTGGACCGGCTCCAGTCCCTCGCGGCGGCGCAGATAAGGATGCACCATGTCACCCTGGATCGGTCCGGGCCTCACGATCGCGACCTGCACGACGAGGTCGTAGTAGGTGCGGGGTTTAAGCCGCGGCAGCATCGACATCTGCGCACGGGATTCGATCTGGAAGGTTCCGAGGGTATCGGCCCGCCTGATCATGGCATAGGTACGCGGGTCCTCTGGCGGGATCGTCGCCAAGTCGAGATTGGCGCCCTTGTGCTCGGCCAGAAGGTCGAGGCCCTTCTTCATGCAGGTCAGCATCCCCAGGGCGAGAATGTCGACCTTCATGAAGCGCAGCGCGTCGATATCGTCCTTGTCCCATTCCACCACCTGCCGGTTTTCCATGGCCGCCGGCTCGATCGGCACAAGGTCGTCCAGCCGGTCATGGGTGAGGACGAAGCCCCCCGGATGTTGGGAAAGATGTCGGGGCGCGCCCATAAGCTGCCAGGCAAGATCGAGGGTCAGGCGCAGGCGCCGGTCGGCGGTGTTGAGATTGAGCTGCTCGACCTGGCCTTTCGACACGCCCTCTTCGGACCAGCCCCAGACCTGGCCGGAAAGCGTCGAGATCAGGTCCTCCGGCAACCCAAGCGCCTTGCCGACGTCCCGCAGCGCCCCCTTGGTGCGGTAGCGGATGACGGTCGAGCACAGCGCTGCGCGGTCGCGGCCGTAGGTATCGAACACCCACTGCATGACGATCTCGCGCCTTTCATGCTCGAAATCCACGTCGATGTCGGGCGGTTCGCGCCTTTCCTCCGAGATGAAGCGTTCGAACAGGAGGTCGTTGCGGCCGGGGTCGATCGAGGTAATGCCGAGCACGTAGCAGACCGCCGAATTGGCGGCCGAGCCGCGCCCCTGGCAGAGAATGTCGCGCGATCGCGCGAAGCGGACGATGGAGTTCACCGTGAGAAAATACGGCGCGTAGTCGAGCTTGGCGATCAGCGCCAACTCGTGCTTGAGCGAAGCGACGACATTGTCCGGCACGCCCTCCGGATAACGTCGTTCAGCACCTTCCCAGGTCAGTTTCTCAAGCGTCTGCTGCGGGGTGAGCGAGGGATCGTCCCGCTCCTCCGGATATTGGTAGCGCAGTTCGTCCATGGAGAAGGAACAGCGCCGCACGATCTCCAGCGTGCGGGCGAGCGCTTCGGGATAGCGCGCGAACAGGCGGTGCATCTCGGCCGGCGGTTTCAGATAGCGGTCGGCATGGCGCTCGCGCCGCTCGCCGAGGTCGTCGATCGTGACGCCATGGCGGATGCAGGTCACCACGTCCTGCAGGACACGCCGGCCGGGCTCGTGGAAGAGTATGTCGTTGGTGATGACCGTCTCGACGCGCATCCGCACCGCGAGGTTAGACAACTCGTGAAGCCGGAGCTGATCGTTCGGCCGACGCCGCAAGGTCAGCGCCATATAGGCACGGTCACCGAAGGCGTCGCGCAGCCGGCGCAGATGGAATCCGCAGTCCTCATCCGCCATGTCGGGAACGAGCACCGCGATCAGGCCGTCACCGTAGGCGACCAGATCCGACCAGCGAAGATCGCATCTCGCCTTTCCGGCGCGCTGCTTTCCGAGCGACAGCAGACGGCAGAGCCGCGAATAGGCGGGACGATCGGTGGGATAGACAAGGATCGGCGGCGCATCGGCAAGATCGAGCCGGCATCCGACGACGAGGCGCACGCCGGTCGCCTTCGCGGCTTCGTGGGCGCGCACGATGCCGGCGAGCGAATTGCGGTCGACCACGGCCAGCGCCTCGATGCCGAGTGCGGCGGCGCGAGAAAACAGCTCCTCGCAGGACGACGCGCCACGCAGGAAGCTGAAATGCGTGGTGACCTGAAGCTCGGCGTAGCGGGGTCCGCTCATCCGAACACCCCATGCAGAAACCAGAGATGCGAGCCGGTCTCAGGATCCTCGCCATTGCCGGCGCGGTAAATCCAGTAGCGTTCGCCGGCCTGGTCCTCGACCCGGAAATAATCCCGGATGGCGGCAAGCTCGGCATCGCGCTTCCACCATTCCGCATGGACGCGCTCGGGACCGTCCGCCCGTTTGACGCGGCGACGCACCCCGCGCCACGTGAAGGAAACGGGCGGATGGTCCGGCAGGAGCGCGATCGCCTCGATGCGCTCCGGATGAGCAAAGAGACGCGCAGGCCGCGGCCAATGGCTCGGCCATGCAGCACCAGTGTCGGGCGACAGCGCCGGAATGCGGCAGACCGATCGCTCGGGCACGTCGCTGGCGACGGGAGCCGCCCGGTAGATCGCTCGCTCGCCGACGCGGTTGGCCAGCGTGTCCACGAGGTCGGAGATATCGGGTGTCACGATCTCTATGAGGTCGCTGGCCATCTGCCGGCGTTGCAACGGCTCGGCCGTG
>NZ_JBMDKS010000044.1:0-14675 GCF_057809835.1 Mesorhizobium sp. FG116 | reverse complement strand
ATGCATTGATTCCTCCTCCTATTTATATGGATACAGCAGAATTACGCACTGGATGCTTACATCCGGCCTGCGCAATTATTTTACGACAAGCACCTTTGCTTGATTCCACACATCTTAGCCGGCATTGACGGCAGCAGCGCCGCGCTTCTTCGGGATACGGGCGGCGCGACCCTTATCGCCGCTCGTCTGACGGACTCTCCCATGGTGTTCATCCGCCCGGCAATCTTGCGCCAGCTCCGACGCGGGACGTAATGCCGCGTCACGACCGCGTCACGTCGACGCCCCTTCGACCCTCCTTGTCGGCGCGCGTCATCTCGATGATGTCGGGGGAACCCGCAGCGCAGATCATAGCGGCGCGCGGTAGCCGTCGGGCGATCGACGTGTCACCAGCAACTGTGGCGCTATCTGTCAGCAGCGCTACATCGCCAAGCACGACCTTCCTACGCCTCAGTTCGGCCACAAGACCCCTTAGCGGACTTGACGTCGAGGAGATTTCCTTGGCGCGAGCTTTCCTATTGATATCGTTCACTGTGTATATTTCGGTGAAATTCTCGTCTATATTAAGGAAAGCACGCACTGACGACATACCTAGGCACCCTCATACATTATGACGATTTAATATTTATTACTGATAACCTTGGCCCTTGGGGCGAGGCATTCGTCATACTCCTTGGTATACGTATCATTTCGTCACCGCAACGGGCACTAGACACTTTCCTGGGCCCCCTATTATGGTTTAATTGTTGGAAAATAACGTTAGCTTATGGCGACGATTCAATGCCGAGCACGAATTCCGAATGTCCTGACCGCTCGTCCCGGAGGCGCTGCGGAAAGCCAGCCGAGTATCGTCGACCATTTATGTTCTCCGTTATTGCGGGCAGTTGACCGAGGCTCACTTAGCCGTCCTTCAGAAGTTGCCCACCGCTGCCCGACAAAGATGATTTCCCGATACTCAGACCCCTGCCCGCGCACATGGTATGACGGGCAATGTCACATTGAGAGCTTCGAACGGGCCTCATCGGGCGTCTGCCAGGATACCGCCACGTCGTCCGGCAGGTGCCGTTTGGAGAAAGCTCCACGTGACATCGTTTCGCGGCTCGTTGAGCCCTCGGGCACAGTAGCCGGCAGGTCATCGGCGACGGCACCCATCGCTCAGGCACAGCGCGACCAATCCGATCGCAAAAAATATGCCCACGCAGCCTGTGCTAGCCTGAAACCCTCTGAACGAGCCGATTCACCGTCTCCACGTCCCGGTCGTGCTTCACGGCGTGGAATATCGAAGACCCACTTTTGTCATAGTGTTCCATCTGGTCTCTTGTCCTCAATCGCCGCCCGCCCGACCGAGTCCTCACTTCGGAGTTTGCATAGCTGGCCGAGCCCAAAGACCGCGCCGAGGCCGGCCTCGCTCCAAAAGCAGGAAACTGGATGGCCTAGTCCTATTTGTCAAGGTCTTTTCGTTTTAGGATAGGTTGGATTCGATGTGCCCCAACATTCGCACGGTTTCATCCCTACGTGCTTTCTTTATAGACAAGTTGCTTGACTAATAGGAATTACTTTACTAGCACCTAGGTGCAGCGAAGCCCTTCGGTAGGCGGCGGCGCAGCAGCTATCCCTGCCAAGAACCTAACCAGGTGATCCATGGACGAGTTGCCCATCGCAAACGCAGGAACCGCCAGGCTCATTGACAGCGACCGACTTTGGCAAAGTCTTATGGAGATGGCCAAAATCGGTGCCATCGAAGGCGATGGCTGCTGCCGCTTGTCCCTCACCGATGAGGATAAGCAGGCGCGTGATCTCTTCGACCATTGGTGCAAGGCCGCGGGTTGCGACGTCCGAGTTGACCAGTTCGGGAACATGTTCGCGATCCGTCCCGGACGATTGAATCACGCGCCGGCGGTGCTTGTGGGCAGCCATCTCGATACCCAACCCCATGGGGGGCGTTTCGATGGAGTGTTGGGCGTGCTCGCCGGCCTCGAGATCGTGCGAGCCCTGAACGACGCGAACATCGAAACCCAGCATCCCATTGTTGTGGTCAACTGGACCAATGAGGAAGGCGTCCGTTTCAAGCCTGGCCTGACTGGTTCGAGCGGCTTTGTTGGCTCCCTCGACATGACCGGCGTCCAGGGCC
This sequence comes from Mesorhizobium sp. FG116, assembly GCF_057809835.1. Taxonomy (NCBI): domain Bacteria; kingdom Pseudomonadati; phylum Pseudomonadota; class Alphaproteobacteria; order Hyphomicrobiales; family Phyllobacteriaceae; genus Mesorhizobium; species Mesorhizobium sp. FG116. The sequence continues at coordinate 12,547 of NZ_JBMDKS010000044.1, read as the reverse complement.
TCGGTGGCGCGGACTTTTTCGCTGAGCTTGCAAGGATCGGGTACGCCGGGCAGCCCGTCACGGATTTGGAGCCGACGGCTTACTACGAACTCCATATTGAGCAAGGCCCCTTCCTTGAACGCGTCGGTGCCGAGGTTGGGATCGTAACTGGCGTGCAAGGCGTCAGATGGTTCGAGATCGAGCTTCTCGGCAGGGACTCGCACGCCGGCACAACGCCGATGACGGGACGAAGCGACAGCTTCATGGCCGCCTCCGCGATAGCGCTTGAATTGAGGAAGAGAGCGAATGCCCTCGACCCTGAAATGCGTTTCACGATAGGCCGGGTAGAGGTGAGCCCCAATTCCACCAACACCGTTCCAGGCCGTACCAGCCTGTTTGTCGATCTGCGACACAGCAACGTCGAAACACTGGACGCCTTCGAACAGACTATTCCAGCGGTGGTTGAAGGTCTGGCCCAGACCGAACAGGTCCGCGCTAGCGTAACGCGGCTTATGGAAGTCCCGCCTGTGAGGTTCAGCGCGGACATGCAGGCGCGGCTTCACGAAGCTGCCCAGCCAATCGGGGTGCATCCGCCAACCCTCGGCAGCGGGGCCATGCACGATGCCAGCAATCTCGCGACGGCCGTGCCGACCGCGATGGTGTTCGTCCAATCGCGGGATGGGATAAGCCACAACCCACAGGAATGGTCGGAGGCAAACCATGTGGCGCTGGCTTGTGAAATCTTGGCGCAAGCGGTTCTCGCGCATGCTATTGCCATCCCATAGATGCCTGCATGACGGAGGAACAGTTGGGGCGAACTAGCGATGCCGGGGAACCGCTGAAGATCGGGGCTAAGCTCAAACATGCCCGCGTGATGCTCGGTCTCAGCCTGGCCGAGGTCGGGAGGCGGACGGATCTAACCGAAGGGTATATCTCCAAGCTCGAAAACAATCGCTCCCAAGCCTCCATGGCCACCCTCCATCGGGTCGCTGCCGTGCTGGGAATGAACATGAGCGAACTGTTCGCCAACCCGACCGACGAAAGCGGTGCGGTTTCGGTCATCCGTAGGGAAAGCCGTCCTACGCTGATTACGGGTCACAAGCAGACTGGAAATCAGGTGGTGTTGGAAAGGCTGGTCCCGGGGAGCCCCGGCCAGTTGCTCCAGATCAACATACACGTGATCGCTCCCGGAGGCGGCAGCCTTGAGCCCATCAGCCACGATGGGCAGGAGTTCGGTTTTGTCCTGGCGGGAGAAGTAGAACTGGTTGTGGACCAGCACGCGGTGCGGCTCTCCGAAGGAGATGGATTCTTCTTCAACTCCACGCTTCCGCACAGTTACCGTAACCTCGACCAGACAGAGGCACGGATACTGTGGGTAAACACCCCGCCAACTTTCTAGTGGCGGTTCGGTTTACCCCTGCGCGATGGGCGTTCGTCCGACAGCGGGACCGCGCACTAGATCCCGCCCATGCAGAGGTATTTCATCTCGAGATAGGCTTCCACACCGTGCCGGGATCCCTCGCGGCCAATCCCGGACTGCTTGATGCCACCGAAGGGTGCGGCCTCGGACGACATGCGACCAGTGTTGATTCCGATCATGCCGTATTCCAGCGCTTCCGCCACCCGCCAGACGCGCCGGAGGTCGGATGCATAAAAATAGGCCGCCAGGCCGTAGATCGTATCGTTCGCCTCGCGCACCACCTGATCGGCATCCTCGAAGCATATGATCGGAGCTATCGGCCCAAAGGTCTCCTCTTTGACGACACGCATGTCGCTCGAGATGTCGGTGAGAACCGTAGGGGCGAAAAACGTTCCGACCTCGCCAATGTGCCGTCCACCACAGCGGACCGTGGCACCTTTCCGAAGCGCGTCATCGATATGCGCCTCGATCTTGGCGAGCGCGCTGCTGTCGATCAACGGCCCGATCGCCACGCCTCGATCAAAACCATCGCCGACGGATAGCGCCTTCACCCTGTCGGTGAATTTCGTGGCGAATTCGTCATGGACACCTGACTGCACGTACAGCCGATTGGCTGATACGCAGGTTTGTCCGGCATTGCGGAACTTGGCCTGGATGGCGCCATCGACGGCTTCGTCCACGTTCGCATCGTCGAAAACGATGAAAGGCGCATTGCCCCCGAGCTCCAAGCTTACCTTTTTGACTTGGTCAGCGCACTGCCGCAGAAGAAGCCGACCCACTTCAGTCGAACCAGTGAAGCTGATCTTGCGGACTTTCGGATTCGAGCAAAGCTCGCGCCCCACGGCATCGCCTTCGGCGGAGTAGACGAGGTTGACCACGCCATCCGGAAAACCTGCTTCGGCGGCCAGCGCGAACATCGCGCCAGCGACCAGCGGGGTCTGCTCAGCTGGTTTCAAAATCACGGTGCAACCCGCGGCGAGTGTCGGCGCGATCTTGCGCGCCACCATCGAAGCCGGGAAATTCCACGGCGTGATAGCTCCCACCACCCCGATCGGCTGCTTGATCACTAGCAAGCGGCGGTCGGTAGATGGAGCCGAAATGGTCTCTCCATAAATCCGGTTAGCCTCCTCCGCGTACCATTGTAGATACGCCGCAGCATGAGAAACCTCAGATCTCGCTTCCGCGAGAGGCTTGCCCATTTCAGCGGTCAGGATCGTCGCGAGATCTTCTTCGTGGGTAATGATGAGTTGATGCCAGCGCCAGAGTGTTTCGCTGCGCTCGCGCGCTGTCAGCGCCGCCCATGCGCCCTGCGCGCGATAGGCCCTGTCGATGGCTGCTTCCGTTTCCTCGGTACCCATGTCGGGCAGTTCGGCCAGCATCTCTCCCGTCGAGGGATTGAGGATTTTGAATAAGCGCCCACCAGCGGCCCGGCCTGCCCAAGGCGCGTCGGTGATGTCAGCAAAGAGTCCCGGACTCTTGAGGCGGCTGGCCAGCGAATTCGACAAAGTCACGTTGTTCTCCTCCCGGTCACCGCTCTTAGCAGCCGTGGGGCGGCGAGGCCAATGTCGGAAACAGTCGCTGCCTGAGCAAGGATCGACCGCCTTGGCGGGACGGCATCCTCAGCGACCCTTTGCTTGCTACAGGGAAACCCAAGTGGTTTTCAGCGCCGTATATTTCTCAAGCGCATGGAGCGACAGGTCGCGGCCCGTACCCGATTGTTTAACGCCGCCAAAAGGCGTCACGACATTGACCGCGTCGACCGTGTTGATCGAGACCGTTCCGACGCGCAGGCGCCTGGCGAGGCGATGGGCTTTCGTGATGTCATTGGACCACACGGATGCTACCAGCCCGTAGATGGAACGGTTTGCGATCTCCAAAGCGCGTTCCTCGTCGTCGAACGGGATCACCGAGAGAACTGGCCCAAAAATCTCGTCGGTCGCGATCGCGGCTGAAGGGTCGACGTTGTCGAAAATAGTTGGAGCAACGAAACATCCTCGGCTTTTGACGGCGACGCGATCGCCGCCGAACAGCAGCGTGGAAGTTCGCTTCCCGTCCTCTATGTAGTCCATGACGCGGCGCGTGTGCGCCTCGTCTACAAGGGCTCCCATGCGCGAGTTCGGATCGAGTGGGTCGCCGGGCATGTACGACCGCGCATTGCCCACCAGCGCGTCAAGCAACTCGTCCTTGATGCCGCGATGGACGAGCAAGCGCGAGTTGGCGGAACAGACTTCTCCCTGGTTGAAGAAAATGCCCTGCGCGGCGAATTTCGCCGCGGTGGCGACGTCGCAGTCAGGCAGAATGATGTTCGCGCTTTTGCCGCCGCATTCCAGCCATACCTGCTTCATGTTGGAGCGGCCGGCATATTCCAGGAAGAGCTTGCCAACCTCCGTCGAACCAGTGAAGGCCGCGCAATCGATGTCGGGGTGAAGTCCTATGGCCTTGCCCGCCTCTGGCCCGAGGCCCGGAAGGACATTGAAGACGCCATCAGGCACCCCGGCCTCAGCCGCGAGCGCAGCCAAACGGATGGCAGTCAATGGAGACTGCTCCGCAGGCTTCAGCACCACGCTATTGCCGGCGGCCAGGGCGGGGGCGCACTTCCAGGCGGCCATCTTGAGCGGAAAGTTCCAGGGCACCACTGCGCCGACTACGCCGAGTGGCTCCCTGGTGATCATTGCCAATGCACTGTCGTCTGTCGGGGCGACCTCGTCGTAAACTTTGTCGCAAGTCTCGGCATACCATTGGAAGACTTCGGCGGACCCGGGGATGTCGAGCGTCACAGCATCTTGAACCAGCTTGCCCATATCGACTGATTCGAGGACTGCTAGTTCCTCCCTGTGCTGAACGATCAATTCAGCCAGCCGCAGGAGAACCCTCTTCCGGTACGTCCGCGGTGCCCTCGACCAGCTTCCGCAATCAAACGCCCTGCGAGCCGCCTTGACTGCCAGGTCGACATCCAGGTGGTCGCAGGCCGCAATCTCGGCCAATGATAGCCCAGTGGCCGGATTGATCGTCGCGAATGTGCGCCCTGAGAGCGCGGCGACATATCGTCCGTCGATAAAGGCCCTGCCTTCGATCTCGATGGATGCTGCCCGGCGCTGCCAATCACCGTACGACAAAGGTGAAACTTGAAAATCCATAATCGCAATTTCCAATGTGGAATTGCCGGCGGCCGCACGAGTTGGGCGGAGACAGCAGGCAACGCTGATTTCGATCTGCACGAGAGAGGTCGCGGCCGGACTCACAGCATGGATACGGGCGCAATTGGGCGCTCTACGCAGCGCTTTGCTTCGTCTGGTGCGTTAAAGCCTCGTCCAGGACATCGATGATCTTGTCCACCTGCGCCTTGGTTAGGATCAATGGCGGGGAGATGATGAACGTGTCAGAGATGTTCCGGATCAGAACGCCGTGATCGCGGCATCGCCGCGCCACCTGGTGGCCGAACTGAGCAGACTCCGGAAACTTTGTCTTGGCTTCCTTGTTGGCGACGAGTTCGACGCCGATCATGAGACCTTTGCCACGAACATCGCCAACATGCCGCTGTCGGTCCATGATGCCGGTCAGTCTGGTAAGGAAGTAGGCGCCGACATCAGCGGCGTTTTCGGTAAGGCCGTCCTTCAGAAGTATGTCGAGGTTGGCAAGCGCGGCCGCGCAGCCGAGCGGGTGCGCCTGGTACGTGTTGCCGTGCGCGAACGCAGCGTCGGGATGGTTCCGAAACGCCTCCTCGATGCGCTCGTTAAGCATAATGGCACCCAGCGGAATGTAGCCGGAGTTGATGCCCTTCGCGAAGACCATCATGTCGGGCTTAACGTTCCACATGCGGGAGCCAAACAATGATCCACACCTTCCGAAACCAGTCACCACCTCATCCGCGATGAGCAGGATGCCATGCTTGTCGCAGACTTTCCGGACGAGAGGCCAATACTCCTTTGGGGGAACGATCAAGCCGCCGGCTCCCTGGATTGGCTCGGCAATGAACGCAGCGACCGTGTCCGGGCTTTCATTCTCGATTAGGCGGTCGAGCAAAGTCGCGCAGATAGCGGCAACCTCCGCCGGATCGTTGGAGAACGGATTGCGATAGACGTAAGGGGTTTCGACGCGGAGGAACCCGCCCATCAGCGGTTCGAACATGTGGCGAAAGGCCGGCGTACCGTTCGCCGAGATGCCGCCAAGGCTAACGCCATGGTAGGCTCGCTGCAGCGAAATGAACTTGGTACGGTGCGCTTCGCCCTTGAGGCGCCAGAACTGGCGGGCCAGTTTCAATGCGCCCTCCACCGATTCCGAACCACCCGAGGAGAAGAAGGCCCTTGTCATGCCTTCCGGGGCGGTCATTTCGACCAACAACTTCGATAGTTCGATTGCCTTGGAGTGGGTGGTTCCGGCAAACAACGAGTAGTATTGCAACGTGTTCAGCTGCTCGCTGATCGCCTCGATGATTTCCTTCCGCCCGTGTCCGGCATTGACGTTCCAAAGGCCACCCTGACCGTCTATGTACTCCTTGCCATCAATGTCGGTTACCAGAGCGCCCTTGCCGCTTTCGATTATCAGCGGGAGATCCTTCTCGGTGACGTTAGGGTCCGCGAACGGATGGAACTGATACTGCGCGTTCCACTTCCGGACATCGGGGACATTGGTTTGAGTAGGCATTTCTTTCGTTCCTCCAGTGAACGTTCTACCAGAGGGCTCTCCCCTGGATGGGCGCGACAAATCCCGGCCCGCCGGCGGAGGCCTGCGAGAGAAAATCTGTCTGTGCTTATGGACACCCTGAGGAGCGCGCCTTCGGCTCCGGGTCGGGTGGCGCTGCGGTTGGAAATACGATACTTAAAAAATTCGGTCGGTCAACCGACCTAAAATGAAATCGGTGAAGTTTGAGGCTCTGATGTCGAAGGCGACTGCAACGAAAGCGAAGCTGATCGAAGGCGCGATGCAGGCTTTGTCGCAACACGGCATCGCTGGAACAACGACGCGCAAGATTGCCGAGATGTCAGGCCAGCAGGTTTCGGCACTCCATTACCACTTCAAGGACAAGGACGAGCTGCTGTTTGCGGTACTCGAGGAGGTTGCCCAACTTCTAAATCGACACCTCGACGAGGAGCTCAAGCCCGTTCCCGACTTGGTCCAATGCGTCGAGGCGCTCATCAGGGCGGTCTGGCTGCTGATGCAGCGGACGAGAGAGCTGCAGATTCTACAGTTTGAAATGACATTCTACGCCGTGCGCCATGCGGATGCCGCGTGGCTGGCGGAGAAACAGTACAAGGGCCTGCTGGCTCAATACGAGCGCTTCCTCTCTGAGCGGCAGGCGAGCCGGGTCGATGGTTCGCAGCTGAAGATCCTGGCCCAATTCGTAATTGCTGGTTTGGACGGGATTCTAGTTCAGGAGCTCGCTTGCCCCGATGAGGTTCGGTCGAAGGATTCGCTGGACTGTTTGATCCGGGCCGCGAAAGCCATGGCCCGGCAAATGATCAGCGAGGTCCCCTAATCCCAGTTCCAATTCGAGGACTCTACGCTTCGCGTTTTGGCAAAGGTCGGCACGCTAGCCAGCCTCGATCCTTATCGACTTGGCACCTGTTTGCAACGTCGCCCTCCCGAGCCGGGCGAGGCGATCAAGCCCTTCGGTGATCGTGAGAAAGTGATTGCCAGCCAATTGGCCAGCTTTCGACGCGAAGCGAGTTGGTCCGTAAGCGAGCAGGATTTCCGTCTCGCTTATGCCGCCTGGATAAAGGATCATTTGGCCAGGGGCCGGATAGCTGGTCGGGTTCTCATACCCGACCTTAAAGTCGTAGTCCGCCAGCGGGATCCAGCATGCTTCGCCTGACCACCGGACGTGGATGATCCTCTCTGAATAAGGGAGGAGCCGGCGAATGCTTGCCACCGAGTCTGGCGCCGATTCGGTTTCAAACCGGGCGGCAAACGCTTCGCCGTCTATGCAGACCCTCGCGTGCGCCATGCGATCGCCTACTGAGCCGGCTTATCGGTAGGCGCGGCATAGGGCGACAGCTCGCGCCGAAGGAATGCACCATCGCCCGGCGCGCCCAGGATTTCGCCGTTCTCCATTACTTTCTTGCCACGCAGGAATGTCATTACGGGCCACCCGGTGACTTCAATGCCCTCGTAGGGGGTGTAGTCGGCGCCGTGATGCATCAATTCCTGACGGATGGTCTCTTTGCGGTTCGGATCCCAAAGCACGATATCGGCGTCGAAGCCCGGGGCGATCGACCCCTTCTTGGGGTAGAGCCCGTACATCTTGGCATGATTGGTGGAGGTGAGCGCGACGAATTCGTTGAGCGTGATCCGGCCTTCGACGACGCCCTTTGAGAACAGAATTTGCAACCTGGTTTCGACGCCGGGGATGCCGTTCGGTACCCATTTGAAGGACGTCCTAGCCTTGGGATTGAGTTTTCCCATTTCGCCTTCGTAGAAGAAGGGGCAGTGGTCGGACGAAAATGTCTGGAACACTCCCGTCTTGATGCCTTCCCAAATCGCGTCCCAGCTTGCCTTGTTCCGGGGCGGCGGCGAGCAGACGTACTTTCCGCCGCTCTCGTCCATGTTGAGACCCTTGAGGTCGTCGGCGGTCAGGGCAACGTATTGCGGACACGTTTCGCCATATACCTTCAGACCTTTCTGCTGCGCCCACCGCAGCTGTTCCATGGCCTCACGGCCGGACACGTGAACGATCATGATCGGAACGTCCGTCAGCTCTGCGTGGCTGATGGCCCGATGCGTGGCTTCGCGCTCGACCGATTCAGGCCTGGAGACGGCATGATAGTAAGGCGCCTTCTTGCTGGCGAGCTCGAGCTTTTCCGTCATGAAGCGGATCGCGTCATAGCCCTCGCAGTGGACCATCACGAGCGCACCGCAGCCCCGCGCGCAATCGAAGACTTCGAGGATCTGACGGTCGCTAAGAACAAGGTCCTCATAGGTCATGAATACCTTGAACGACGTGTAGCCGTCCCCCACGAGCGACGGCAGTTCCTGTCCGAGCACACTGGAGGTGGGGTCCGAGACGATCAGGTGGAAGCCGTAGTCACAGTAGCTCTTTCCGTCGGCTTCCTTGTGATACTCGGTGACGCTGTTCCTCAGGGAAGCTCCTCGAGGCTGGAGCGCGAACGGGATAACGGTGGTGTTGCCTCCGGCGATCGCAGAGCGCGTTCCACTCTCGAAACCGTCTGCCATGGCGGGTCCGCCGAAAGCCGGCTGCGCGAGGTGTACGTGGCTATCGATACCTCCGGGCATAACCAGAAGCCCGTCAGCCCTTACCTCGTGTTCCGCGCCGCCCAAGTCTTCGCCGACTGCAACAATGCGGCCGTCCCGAACCGCAACGTCTGCCCGAACGGTATCGGCGGCGGTGACAACCGTCCCGCCCCGAATAACCAAGTCATAATTCTGCATAGTCTCTCCTAACTGAAGCTTTTGAAGCTGCTAGAGCATCACGTCGCCGCCGTTCGGCGACAACGTTTGGCCCGAATAGAAAGCGCCGGCATCGGATGCCAAAAGAAGCGCGGTCGGCGCGATCTCCTCGACCCGTCCGAAGCGCCCGACCGGAAGCTGAGCTTGTTTCATCGCCCGCCATGCGTCGCTGAGACCCATCAACAGGTCCGTCTCCACGGGACCGGGAGCGATCGCGTTGACCATGACGTTGTGCGGCGCGCCCTCATAGGAGAGCGCTCGGGTGAAACCCACGATGCCTGCCTTGGCTGCGCAATAGTGGGCCAATCCGGGTGCGCCCTTGTAGGCAAGTTGCGAGGCGACGTTGATGACCCGCCCCCAACGTCTCTCGACCATCTCCGAAAAGAACGAACGCGTAACAAGAAACGTGCCGCGCAGGTGCACATTCAGCATGCGATCCCACTCGCTGACGGAAATCTCGGCGAACGGCTTGTCTCCACCGATGCCGGCGCAGTTGACGACGATGTCGATCCCGTCCATCGCCGCTCGAACCTCGGCAACCGCCCTCGAGACGGCAACCTCGTCCGCGACGTCGCAATTGAAGCTTTGAAGCTGATAGCCGCCGGCCGACATTTTGCCTTGAAGCGCCTCGGCATTCTTCTCGTCGTTGAAATGAAAGACCGCGAGGCGGGCCCCGTGCCGCGCGAAAAGCTCGCAAATGGCAGCGCCAATGCCGCGGCTACCACCTGTTACAAGCGCCCGGCGGCCTTTCAGGGAAAAGGTATCTTCCATTTTCAGCGCCCTTCGCCTGCGGGTTTATTGCCGAGCCAGTCGGCGTAACTGCGGATCCCCTCAACCAGGGAAATTCCGGGTGAGAACCCTAGGTCGCGCCGAGCGGCGGCGATGTCGAACCGGGTTTGGCGATCGTCGACGGGGTCGTCCCCCTCAACGATCGAAATGTCGGCGGAAGGCAGCACCGTTCGCACCGCATCGGCGATCTCGGGAAATGTCAGATAGCTTCCGCCCGTGACGTTGTAGGTATCTCGTGGGAGGCCGGGCTGCTCGAACGCGGTGACCAGCGCCCTGGCGGCATCGTCGACATGAATGAATTGCCGATAGAAGTTTTGACCGAATGCGAGGCGCGTGGGCTTGCCGGCAAGCGCGTCGGTGATCATTGCCCGGATGATGCAGTCCGTCGTGCGCCGCGGACCGTAGACCCAGGACAATCTCAGGCTGACGCCATCGAGCCCATATTGCGATCGATAGGCAGCAACCAGCCGCTCGCCGCTGACCTTGCTTGCGCCATAAAGCGTCGTCGGATGCAACGGGACGTCTTCCGGCACCAGATCCTGTTCGGTGACGCCGTAGGCACTGGTGGAAGAACAGAAAACAAAGCGGGAGGCCGAATGAATGCGCGCGAGCTCGAGCACGTTTGCCGTCCCGACAATGTTGACCGCCACCATGGCAGGCGGATTGTCGCGGGCGACCATAGGTCCCGAGAACGCGCCGCAATGGATCACGCCGGCCAAGCGCCGTCCTAGAACCACAGCATGCAGCCTGTGCACCTCCGTGACGTCGCATTGAACGATCGGCCGATCCTCTTCCGTAGAGGACACTCGATCAACGGGGATGACCTCCCGACCCGACTGCTCCAGCAATACCCTGACTGCATTGCCAACCAGCCCGGCAGCTCCAGTCACCAGAATGGCGCCGTCCTTCATCGCGCAGCCCCCACCTTCAGCTGATGCACCTCGGCGCGGGCGCGCTGGGTTTCGTTCTGCTCGATAGGCAGTTCGGCTGCCAGGAGCTTCTGGGTGTATTCATGCTGCGGATTGGCGAAGATCCGTTCCGTTTCTCCGGTCTCGACGATCTTGCCGAGCCGCATGACTGCGACGTAGTGCGCGAGGGATCGCACGGAGTTCAGGTCATGCGTGATGAACAAGGCCGATAGACCGATCTCGCGCTGCAGATCGCGCACTAGGTCAATGATCTGAGCGCGGACCCGGATATCTAGGGCGGTGGTTGGCTCGTCGAACACGACGAACTCCGGCTTCGTGGCCAGAGCCCGCGCGATGCCTATGCGCTTCTGCTCTCCCGCGGTCAGTTCATGCGGGTAGGAATCCGCCAGCTTGGCCGGAAGCTGCACCAGTCCCAGCAATTCCCGGACGCGCGCGATCTTCGCCGCCTTCGTGATGCCCGGCTCCAGTCCAAGCGGTTCAGCGAGAAGCTGGGACACCGTCCAGCGGGGATTGAGCGCCACGTAAGGCTCCTGAAACACCATCTGGATACGACGGCGAAGAGGCCGGAAGTCCTTCTCGGACATCGGAACCGTGTCCTGGCCATCGAATTCGATCTGGCCGCTGTCCGACTTCAGGAGTTTCACGAGGCACTGGCCGACTGTCGTCTTGCCCGATCCGCTCTCGCCGACCAAGGCAAGGGTCTCCCTGCGTCCCACCGAGAACGACACGTCATCGATGGCGCGCACCACCTCCCCGCCGCTGAGCGGGAAATACTTGAAGAGGTTCCGGACCTCCAGAAGCGGGTTGGCCTTCTGGCCAGACGGGGAGTGCTCGTCCTGCGTCATCGGCGCAGGGCGCGCCTTGGCGGCATCAAGCAGAACGGAGCTATAGGCCTCGTCCGGCTTGGCGAGGAACTGACCCACGGGCTTCAGCTCTACGATGCGACCTTCCTTCATGATGGCGACGCGATCGCAGAAGTGAGCGACGATCCCGAGATCATGGGTGATGATGACCGCGCCCAGTCCCAACTCTCGGACACGCTTCACGAACAGGTCGAGGACCTGGACCTGGATGGTTGCGTCGAGTCCCAGCGTTGCGTCGTCGGCGACGACGATGTCCGGCTGGGTTATCAGCGCCATCGCGATGACGATCCGCTGTGCCATGCCTCCGGAAAGCTCGTGCGGGTAGGCTTCCATCCGCCGCTCGGGATTGACGATGCCAACCTGCTTGAACAGTTCCGCCGTTTGGGCCAGGGCCTGCTTGCGGGAACAGGAGCGGTGCGCCTGCAGCACATTCGCGACCTGGGACCCAACCGTCTGCACCGGGTCCAGCAGCGACTTGGCATTCGTCCCAATCAGCGAAACCGTGCCGCCGCGGAACTGCCGCGCCACCTCGCCGGACAGGCCGAAGATGGATTTGCCGTTCACGCTCACGTCGCCCCCGGCAACGCGTCCACCTGACGGAAGCAGGTTTATGAGCGTCCGCGCCAATATCGACTTGCCGGCGCCGGTCTCGCCGACGATGCCCAGGACTTCGTTGCGGCTCAGCGTGAAGCTGACGTCATCGAGCACCTTGTTGTTGGCAAACGATACCGACAAACCTCGGACGTCCAAAAGCGGGGATGCTGTCTCGGTGCTCATGAACGGCTCCTGGTCGTCGGGTCGAACATATCTTTCGCCGTGTCACCCAGAAGTGCGAAACACAGCACGGAAATCACGATCGCAAGGCCCGGGAAGAGTGACACCCACCACACGCCCAGGATCATCTGCTGGGCTCCGGTCGACACCATCAGCCCCCATTCCGGCGCCGGCATGCGAACGCCAGCGCCGATGAAGGACAGGCCAGCCGTGAGAAGGATAGCCATGCCGATGGAGATGGAGATCTGGACGATCGCCGGCGTAAGAGCGTTGGGAAGGATGTGGTGGAACATGATGGTGAAATCGGTCGCGCCGCTGCACCGCGCTGCGCTGATGAAGGGGCGCTGCCGCAAAGAGAGCACCTCGGCCCTGATCAGCCTGGCGAACAT
>NZ_JBMDKS010000043.1:0-16711 GCF_057809835.1 Mesorhizobium sp. FG116 | reverse complement strand
CAATCGTGCCAATGTTCACATGAGGCTTCGTGCGCTCGAATTTACCTTTTGCCATGTGAGGTCTCCATTTCTGACTTGCCCACCGGGGCGTTTAATTAAGTTACAAGTGCAACCCGTTGGGATTACGCGTATTTCTTCTGAACTTCCTGAGCGACCGCGGTCGGCACCGGCTCGTAGTGGTCGAACTGCATCGTGTACTGGGCGCGGCCCTGTGACATCGAGCGCAGGTTGTCCACGTACTTGAACATGTTCGCGAGCGGCACCATGGCGTTCACCACCACGGCAACACCGCGTGTTTCCTGACCCTGGATCTGGCCACGACGCGAATTCAGGTCGCCGATGACGTTGCCGACATAATCTTCCGGCGTAACGACCTCGACCTTCATGATCGGCTCGAGCAACTGCACGCCGAGCTTCGGAGCGGCCTCGCGGAAGCAGGCGCGACCGGCGATTTCGAAGGCCAGGACCGAGGAGTCGACGTCGTGATAAGCGCCGTCGATGAGCGTTGCCTTGACACCGATCATCGGGAAGCCAGCGAACGGACCCGAAGACATGACGCTTTCGATGCCCTTCTGAACGCCGGGGATGTATTCCTTCGGCACTGCGCCGCCGACGATCTTGGACTCGAAAACGTACTCTTCGCTCTCGGTGTTCGGCTCGAACACGATCTTGACGCGCGCAAACTGGCCGGTACCACCGGTCTGCTTCTTGTGCGTGTAATCCTGCTCGTGGGTACGCGTGATCGTCTCGCGGTAAGCAACCTGCGGGGCGCCAACGTTGGCTTCAACCTTGAACTCGCGCTTCATGCGATCGACGATGATGTCGAGATGAAGCTCGCCCATGCCGGCGATGATCGTCTGGCCGCTTTCCTCGTCGGTCTTGACGCGGAAGGACGGATCCTCTGCAGCAAGGCGATGCAGCGCGAGGCCCATCTTTTCCTGGTCGGCCTTGGTCTTCGGCTCGATCGCGATCTGAATGACCGGATCGGGGAATTCCATGCGCTCGAGGATCACGGGGTTCAGCGGGTCGCAAAGCGTGTCGCCGGTCGTGGTTTCCTTGAGGCCAGCCAGAGCGACGATGTCGCCAGCGAAAGCCTCTTCGATGTCGGCGCGGCTGTTGGCGTGCATCTGCAGCATGCGGCCGATGCGCTCCTTTTTGCCCTTCACCGTATTGTCCAGCGAAACGCCCTTGGCGAGCTTGCCGGAATAGATGCGTGCGAAGGTGAGCGAACCGACGAAGGGATCGTTCATGATCTTGAACGCCAGCATCGACAGCGGCTCGTCGTCAGTTGCGTGACGCTCGATCTCGGCTTCGGTCTTGGCATCGATGCCCTTGATGGCCGGAACGTCCAGCGGCGACGGCAGGAAGTCGACCACGGCATCAAGAAGCGGCTGAACGCCCTTGTTCTTGAAGGCAGTGCCACAGAACACCGGATGGAACTTGACGCCGATCGTACCCTTGCGGATCAACGCACGGATGGTGTCGTTGTCGGGCAGATTGCCTTCGAGATAGTTGTTCATGGCATCGTCGTCCATTTCGACGACGGCCTCGATCATCTTCTCGCGGTATTCCTCGGCCTTCGCCTGAAGGTCTGATGGGATCTCGACAACGTCCCAGGCTGCGCCCAGCTCTTCGTTGTGCCAGATCAGCGCCTTCATCTCGATGAGGTCGATAACGCCCTTGAACTCGTTCTCAGCGCCGATCGGCAACTGAACGGCCACCGCAACCGCACCGAGGCGCGACTTGATCATGTCCAGGCAGCGGTAGAAATCCGCGCCGGTCTTGTCCATCTTGTTGCAGAAGATCATGCGCGGAACATGATACTTCTCAGCCTGACGCCAGACGGTCTCGGTCTGCGGCTCAACGCCGGCGTTGGAATCGAGCAGCGCAATGGCGCCGTCGAGAACGCGCAGCGAACGCTCGACTTCAATCGTGAAGTCGACGTGGCCGGGGGTGTCGATGATGTTGAAGCGGCGCTGCTTGCCGTCACGGCCCTTCCAGAAAGTCGTGGTGGCGGCGGACGTAATCGTGATGCCGCGCTCCTGCTCCTGCTCCATCCAGTCCATGGTGGCAGCGCCATCGTGGACCTCACCGATCTTGTGCGACTTGCCGGTGTAGTACAGAATCCGCTCGGTCGTCGTCGTCTTGCCGGCGTCGATGTGCGCCATGATACCGAAATTGCGGTAGTCTTCGATTTTATATTCGCGGGCCATGGGAGGTGTCTCTCAAGTCTCTTTCGCGCTTTACCAGCGGTAGTGCGCGAAGGCGCGGTTGGCTTCAGCCATCTTGTGGGTGTCTTCACGCTTCTTCACGGCGGTGCCGCGGTTGTTAGCCGCGTCCATCAACTCACCGGAGAGGCGATCGACCATGGTGGTCTCGTTGCGATTGCGCGCTGCAGCGATGAGCCAGCGAATGGCAAGCGCCTGACGACGCTCGGGGCGCACATCAACCGGAACCTGATAGGTGGCACCACCAACACGACGCGAACGCACTTCCACGTGAGGCGCGACATTGTCGAGCGCCTGGTGGAAGACGGTGACCGGCTCCTGCTTGGTCTTGGCCTGAACCTGGTCGAGGGCGCCGTAGACGATGGTCTCGGCAACCGACTTCTTGCCGTCATACATGACGGCGTTCATGAACTTGGTTACGACAAGATCGCCGAACTTCGGATCCGGGTTGATCTCACGCTTATCTGCACTGTGACGACGGGACATACTGTTGTCTCTCTTTTCTTGCCCGGCGCACAATTAAAAAGCGCCGAAGCCGGAAAACCTTACTTCGGACGCTTTGCACCGTACTTGGAACGGCGCTGCTTGCGGTTTTTCACACCTTGCGTGTCGAGCACGCCACGGATGATATGATAGCGAACGCCCGGAAGGTCCTTCACGCGGCCGCCGCGGATCATGACCACGGAGTGCTCCTGAAGGTTATGGCCTTCGCCGGGGATGTAGCCGATCACCTCGAAGCCATTGGTCAGGCGGATCTTCGCAACCTTGCGCAGTGCAGAGTTCGGCTTCTTCGGCGTCGTCGTATAGACGCGTGTGCAGACGCCGCGCTTCTGCGGATTCTGCTGCATGGCCGGGACCTTGTTGCGCGTTGCCGGCGCTATGCGCGGCTTGCGGATCAGCTGGTTGACGGTAGGCATTAAACCCTCTTGTCTCTCAATTCCGTGTCTCAAGCCCGTTCAGGGCAGATTCAGACGCTATTTCCATACGCAAATTCGGGCCACAAACCGTATCCTACGGTGCTGCCCGAACAAAAAGCAGAGGAAGCGGAAGCCGCTTCATGCATGCCGGAAATGTCTTTTCGCTCGTAAAACGAACCCTGTTTGAGACAAACTCCAAAGCGCGTCGCCTTGAAAAGGAAAGTCTCACATCGGCTCAGACTGGGCGGCTTCTACTCGCAAGGTTCTCGCCCGTCAACCCCGCGCCCTCATTTATTGCGCTGAAACCGGGGCTTGGCAGCTATGCGGCAGGCTCATGAAACTTTCTTTCGTACGAATCGGATTGAGAGGAACAAAATGACTGCATCCTGGGCTGCCGCGCTTACGTGCATCATGTAAACAGGACGGCAATTGAGGTGCCCTGCAAATTCGCCGAAGGAATCAGCCATGAACGACTCAGAAGACCGTGATGAGCACGAACGACCGGTAACGATCATTACCGGCCGGGTCTGGAAACGAAAGGGCGGCAGAGCGGAAGGCGTGCACGTGATGCTGGTCGCGCCGGACGACGACTCGGCCGTGCGCCGCGCGCTGGAATCACTTGCAGCAGAAGGCTATGCCGAAGCCGAACTGGATCAGATTGGCGATATGCAAGGCGAACCCGACGACGAACCGCATCTTTCGGCCTACCAAGGCGCCTTGGAGGGTGAAGTCTCGATCGTGACCTTCGATGAACCGGACTGATCGGCGGACCCGATTGCCCGCCCTCGACTTTCGCCCATGAAGCAAAAAAGCCGCCGGTCAAACCGGCGGCTTTTGATTGTCGCAACAGATGCGCGGCTTACTGCGCAGCCGACACCATGTCCGTGAGGATCGGCTCAGCCACCTCAACACCGGATGACTTGCGGCGCTCGTCGAGGATCAGCTCATCGCGCGAGGTGGCGATGCGGCGGATCTGGCTCATCTGGCCGCCGGTACCGGCAGGGATCAGACGCCCAACGATGACGTTTTCCTTCAGGCCCTGCAGCATGTCGGTCTTGCCGGCAACCGCAGCTTCCGTCAGCACCCTCGTCGTCTCCTGGAAGGAGGCGGCGGAGATGAAGGACGGCGTCTGCAGCGAGGCCTTGGTGATGCCAAGCAGGACAGGCTGGCCAGCAGCCGGCTTCTTGCCTTCTTCTTCCAGACGCTCGTTGATCTCATCCAGTTCGATCACATCGACATGGTCGCCCGGGATATAGGTCGAGTCACCCTGTTCGGTGATTTCCACCTTCTGCAGCATCTGGCGCACGATCACTTCAATGTGCTTGTCGTTGATCGTCACGCCCTGCAACCGGTAGACTTCCTGGATTTCGTTGACGAGGTAGGAGGCCAGAGCCTCTACGCCCCTGATCGCCAGGATGTCGTGCGGCGCCGGGTTGCCGTCGAGGATGTAGTCGCCCTTCTCGATGACGTCGCCGTCCTGCAGATGGAACGGCTTGCCCTTCGGGATCAGGTACTCGACCGGCTCCAGCGTCGAGTCATGCGGCTCGATGATGATGCGGCGCTTGTTCTTGTAGTCGCGGCCGAAGCGGATGGTGCCATCGATCTCGGCGATGATGGCGTGATCCTTCGGACGACGAGCTTCGAACAGCTCCGCAACGCGCGGCAGACCGCCGGTGATGTCCTTGGTCTTGGCGCTTTCCATCGGGATACGCGCCAGCACGTCGCCCGGCTTCACATGAGCGCCCGGATCGACCGAAAGGATGGCCTCGACCGAGAGCAGGAAGCGTGCATCGCCGCCCTTGGACAGCTTGCCGACCTTGCCCTTGGCATCCTGGACCACGATTGCCGGCTTGAGATCCGAACCACGCGGCGTCGAACGCCAGTCGATGACTTCGCGCTTGGTGATGCCGGTGGATTCGTCGGCCGTTTCCTGGACGGAAATGCCGTCGACCAGGTCCTCGAACTCCACCCTGCCCTCGATTTCGGTGAGGATCGGGCGGGTGTACGGGTCCCACTCAGCGATACGCTGGCCGCGCTTCACCTTGTCGCCATCGTCCACGAAGATACGCGAACCGTAGGTGACGCGGTGCGTGGCGCGCTCCTTGCCGGTCTCATCGAGGATGAGGATCGCCATGTTGCGGCCCATCACCACGAGGTGGCCGTCGGAGTTGCGCACGACGTTGCGGTTGCGGATCTCGACCTTGCCCTCATAAGAGGCTTCGAGGAACGAGCTATCCACCACCTGCGCCGTGCCGCCCATGTGGAAGGTGCGCATGGTAAGCTGGGTGCCCGGCTCACCGATCGACTGCGCCGCGATGACGCCGACAGCCTCGCCCTGGTTGACGGGCGTGCCGCGAGCAAGGTCGCGACCGTAGCAGACCGCGCAAACGCCGGTGCGGACTTCGCAAGTCAACGCCGAGCGAATGCGAACCGACTGGACGCCAGCCTTTTCGATCATCTCGATGTCGCGCTCGTCCATCAGCTTGCCGGCGCTGACCATGACCTCACCGGAAACCGGATGCAAAATGTCATCCAGGGCGGTGCGGCCCAGCACACGCTGTCCGACCGACGCGACCACCTGGCCGGCATCGACGATCGGCTGCATGGTCAGACCCTTGGACGTGCCGCAGTCGACAGAATTGACGATGCAATCCTGCGCGACGTCGACAAGGCGACGGGTCAGGTAACCGGAGTTGGCCGTCTTCAACGCGGTGTCGGCCAGACCCTTGCGGGCGCCGTGGGTCGAGTTGAAGTACTCGAGAACGGTAAGGCCTTCCTTGAAGTTCGAAATGATCGGCGTCTCGATGATTTCGCCCGACGGCTTGGCCATCAGGCCGCGCATGCCGGCGAGCTGACGCATCTGGGTGGGCGAACCGCGCGCACCCGAATGCGACATCATGTAGATCGAGTTCATCGGCTTTTGACGGCCGTTGTCGTCGAACTCCACCGCCTTGATGCGGCCCATCATTTCCTCGGCGACCTTTTCCGAGCACTTGGCCCAGGCGTCGACCACCTTGTTGTACTTCTCGCCCTGCGTGATCAGGCCGTCATTGTACTGCTGCTCGTATTCCTTGGCCTGCGCCTCGGTGTCCGTAACCAGCTTGGCCTTGGCATCGGGGATGAGCATATCGTCCTTGCCGAACGAAATGCCGGCCCGGCAGGCATGCGCGAAGCCCAGCGCCATGATGCGATCGCAGAAAATGACCGTCTCCTTCTGACCGCAATGGCGGTAGACGGTGTCGATCATCTTGGAGATGTTCTTCTTGGTCATCTCCTGGTTGGCGGTCGCAAACGGCACGTTGACGTTCTTCGGCAGCAACTCGCCGATGATCATGCGGCCAGGCGTCGTGTCGTAGATCTTCGACACGAGGTTGCCTTCCGCATCGACCGTCTTGAAACGGCCCTTGATCTTGGCGTGCAGGGTCACGGCCTTGGTTTCCAGCGCATGCTGGAGTTCGCCCATATCGGCAAACGCCATGCCTTCGCCCGGCTCGTTCTGGTTGACGATCGAGAGGTAATAGAGGCCAAGCACCATGTCCTGCGACGGCACGATGATCGGTGCGCCGGAGGCCGGGTGGAGGATGTTGTTGGTCGACATCATCAGCACGCGCGCTTCAAGCTGGGCTTCCAGCGAAAGCGGCACGTGGACAGCCATCTGGTCGCCGTCGAAGTCGGCGTTGAAGGCGGTGCAGACCAGCGGATGCAGCTGGATAGCCTTGCCTTCGATCAGCATCGGCTCGAATGCCTGGATGCCAAGGCGGTGCAGCGTCGGCGCGCGGTTCAGAAGCACCGGATGCTCGCGGATGACCTCGTCGAGGATATCCCAGACTTCCGGACGTTCCTTTTCGACCAGCTTCTTGGCCTGCTTGACGGTCGAGGAGTAACCCTTGGCGTCGAGGCGGGCATAGATGAACGGCTTGAACAGTTCAAGCGCCATCTTCTTCGGCAGGCCGCACTGATGCAGCTTCAATTCCGGGCCGGTCACGATGACCGAACGGCCGGAATAGTCGACACGCTTGCCGAGCAGGTTCTGGCGGAAGCGGCCCTGCTTGCCCTTGAGCATATCGGACAGCGACTTCAGTGGACGCTTGTTGGCGCCGGTGATGACGCGGCCGCGACGGCCGTTGTCGAACAGCGCATCGACGGCTTCCTGCAACATGCGCTTTTCATTGCGCACGATGATGCCAGGCGCGCGCAACTCGATCAGCCGCTTCAAGCGGTTGTTGCGGTTGATGACGCGACGATAGAGGTCGTTCAGGTCGGAAGTCGCGAAGCGGCCACCATCCAGGGGAACCAGCGGACGCAGGTCCGGCGGGATCACCGGAACGACCTTCATGATCATCCATTCCGGACGATTGCCGGATTCCATGAAGTTCTCGACCACCTTGAGGCGCTTGAGATACTTCTTCTGCTTCAGCTCGGACGTCGTCGAAGCAAGCTCGGAGCGCAGGTCGCCTGCGATCTTTTCCAGGTCCATTCCAGCCAGCAGGTCATGGATGGCTTCCGCGCCGATCATGGCGGTGAAGCTGTCCTCGCCGTACTCGTCAACCGCCAACATGTACTCTTCTTCGGAGAGAAGCTGGTTTTCCTTGAGCGCGGTCAAGCCCGGCTCGGTCACGATGTAATTTTCGAAATAAAGGACGCGCTCGATATCCTTCAGGGTCATGTCGAGCAGCGTGCCGATGCGCGACGGCAGCGACTTCAGGAACCAGATATGGGCGACAGGCGCCGCCAGCTCGATATGGCCCATGCGCTCGCGGCGAACGCGCGACAGCGTCACTTCGACGCCGCACTTTTCGCAGATGACGCCCTTGTACTTCATGCGCTTGTACTTACCGCACAGGCACTCGTAGTCCTTGATCGGCCCGAAGATGCGCGCGCAGAACAGGCCGTCGCGTTCCGGCTTGAACGTACGGTAGTTGATGGTTTCCGGCTTCTTGATCTCGCCGAACGACCACGACAGGATCTTTTCCGGGCTGGCGAGCGAAATCCGGATGGAATCGAACACCTGCGCCGGCGCCTGCGGGTTGAAGAGATTCATGACCTCTTGGTTCATGCCATTCTCCTTTGCGGGGTCCTCGAAAACCCCAATTCCAATTTATGCGGGACGACACCCGCGAGAACCGGCCAAAGCCGGAAGATTCCTTTAGGGCAGGCTCACCAGCCGTGCCCGGGCAGCCGCGGTCGCCCGCGGCTGCAAGTGGCGCCGTTACTCGGCAGCGTCGCGCAGTGGCGTCGGCTGGTCTTCAAGCTTGGTGTTTTCAAGCTCGACGTTCAGTCCGAGCGACCGCATTTCCTTGACCAGAACGTTGAAGCTTTCCGGGATACCCGCCTCGAAAGTGTCGTCGCCGCGGACGATCGCTTCGTAGACCTTGGTACGGCCGGCCACGTCGTCCGACTTCACGGTCAGCATTTCCTGCAGCGTGTAGGCGGCGCCGTAAGCCTCGAGAGCCCAGACCTCCATTTCGCCGAAACGCTGTCCGCCGAACTGCGCCTTGCCGCCCAGCGGCTGCTGGGTGACTAGCGAGTACGGGCCGATCGAACGCGCATGGATCTTGTCGTCCACGAGGTGGTGCAGCTTGAGCATGTAGATATAGCCCATCGTCACCTTGCGATCGAACGGCTCACCGGTACGCCCGTCATAGAGCTGCGACTGGCCGCTGGTGTGAAGACCCGCCTGCTCCAGCATCTCGTTGATGTTGGCTTCGTGCGCGCCGTCGAACACCGGGGTCGCGATGGAGACGCCGCGCCGCATCTGCTCGCCGAGGCGAACGATGGACTCATCGTCGTATTCGCGGACCGGTTCGTTGCGGTCGTTGTCCGGGATGACCTGCTCGATGGTGGTGCGCAGCGGCTTGATATCGCCGCCCGCCTTATAGGCGTCGATCAAGTCGCCGATCTTCCTGCCCATGCCGGAGCAAGCCCAGCCAAGGTGCGTTTCCAGGATCTGGCCAACGTTCATGCGCGACGGCACGCCCAACGGATTGAGCACGATGTCGGCATGCGTGCCGTCTTCAAGGAACGGCATGTCCTCAACTGCAACAATGCGCGAAACCACGCCCTTGTTGCCGTGACGACCGGCCATCTTGTCACCAGGCTGCATCTTGCGCTTCACAGCGACGAAGACCTTGACCATCTTCATGACGCCCGGAGGCATTTCGTCGCCGCGCTGGACCTTTTCGACCTTGTCCATGAAGCGCTGTTCCAACGCCTTCTTGGAGTCGTCGTACTGGCCACGCAAGGCTTCCAGTTCGCTCTGGAGCTTTTCGTTCTCCACGGCGAACTGCCACCACTGCGAACGCGGGTAGTCGTCCAGCGTTTCCTTGGCGAGCGCGGTGCCCTTCTTGAAGCCCTTCGGCCCGGCAATCGCTTCCTTGCCGATCAACATGCCGGACAGGCGCGAGTAGACGTTGCGGTCCAAGATGGCCTGCTCGTCGTCGCGGTCCTTGGCCAGGCGCTCGATCTCCTCGCGCTCGATGGCCATGGCGCGCTCGTCCTTCTCCACGCCGTGGCGGTTGAAGACGCGAACTTCCACGACCGTGCCGAAGGTGCCCGGAGGCATGCGCATGGAGGTGTCGCGCACATCGGAAGCCTTTTCGCCGAAGATGGCGCGCAGAAGCTTTTCTTCCGGCGTCATCGGGCTTTCGCCCTTCGGCGTGATCTTGCCGACCAGGATATCCCCCGGCTGCACTTCCGCACCGATGTAGACGATGCCGGCTTCGTCGAGGTTCTTCAGCGCTTCTTCCGATACGTTCGGAATGTCGCGGGTGATTTCCTCAGGACCAAGCTTCGTATCGCGAGCCATGACCTCGAACTCCTCGATATGGATCGAGGTGAAGACGTCGTCGGCCACGATCCGCTCGGACAGCAGGATCGAGTCTTCGTAGTTGTAGCCATTCCACGGCATGAACGCGACGAGCACGTTGCGGCCGAGCGCCAGATCACCAAGATCGGTCGAAGGACCGTCGGCGATGATGTCGCCCTTGTTGACGTGGTCGCCAACCCTGACCAGCGGACGCTGGTTGATGCAGGTCGACTGGTTCGAACGTTGGAACTTCATGAGACGGTAGATATCGACGCCGGACTTGCCGGGATCGAGATTTTCCGTCGCGCGGATAACGATACGCGTTGCGTCGACCTGGTCGACCACGCCGCCGCGACGGGCACCGATGGCGGCGCCTGAGTCACGCGCCACGATCGGCTCCATGCCGGTGCCGACGAACGGCGCTTCAGCACGCACCAGCGGCACGGCCTGACGCTGCATGTTCGAGCCCATGAGAGCGCGGTTGGCGTCGTCGTTTTCCAGGAACGGGATCAGCGCGGCTGCGACCGAAACCATCTGCTTCGGCGAAACGTCCATAAGGTCGACGTTTTCACGCGGGGCCATCATCACTTCACCGGCGTTACGGCAAATGACGAACTCGTCGACGAAATGACCGTTGGCGTCGAGTTCGGCGTTGGCCTGCGCCACGAAGTGCTTGGCCTCTTCCATCGCCGACAGATAGACGACGTCGTTGGTCAGCTTGCCGTCCACGATCTTGCGGTACGGGCTCTCGATGAAGCCGTACTTGTTGACGCGCGCAAAGGTCGCCAGCGAGTTGATCAGACCGATGTTCGGGCCTTCCGGCGTCTCGATCGGGCAGATACGGCCGTAGTGCGTCGGATGCACGTCGCGCACCTCGAAGCCGGCGCGCTCGCGGGTCAGACCGCCCGGTCCAAGCGCCGACAGGCGACGCTTGTGGGTGATTTCCGACAGCGGGTTGGTCTGGTCCATGAACTGCGAAAGCTGCGAAGAACCGAAGAACTCGCGCACCGCGGCCGCAGCCGGCTTGGCGTTGATGAGGTCCTGCGGCATCACCGTATCGATCTCGATCGAGGACATACGTTCCTTGATCGCGCGCTCCATGCGCAAAAGGCCGACGCGGTACTGGTTTTCCATCAGTTCGCCGACCGAACGCACGCGGCGGTTGCCGAGATTGTCGATGTCGTCGATCTCGCCCTTGCCGTCGCGCAGTTCCACCAGAGTCTTGACCACGGCAAGGATGTCTTCCTTGCGCAGCACGCGAACGGTGTCTTCCGCATCGAGTTCGAGGCGCATGTTCATCTTGACGCGACCGACAGCCGACAGGTCGTAGCGTTCGCTGTCGAAGAACAGCGAATTGAACATGGCTTCGGCGGTTTCCAGCGTCGGCGGCTCGCCCGGGCGCATGACACGATAGATGTCGAACAGCGCGTCCTGGCGGCTCTCGTTCTTATCGACGGCCAGCGTGTTGCGAATGTAGGCACCGACGTTGACGTGGTCGATGTCGAGAATCTGGATCTCGTCCTCGCCCGTCTCGAGCAGCACCTTCAAGGTCTTCTCGTCGATCTCGTCGCCAGCCTCGAGGAATATCTCGCCGGTCTGGTAGTTGACGATGTCCTCGGCAAGATAGTTGCCGAGCAGATCCTCGTCCGTCGCCTTGATCGCCTTCAGGCCCTTTTCGCCAAGCTGCTTGGCCTGACGCGCGGTGATCTTCTTGCCGGCCTCGACGACAACTTCGCCGGTGTCGGCATCGACCAGATCACTGACGGCCTTGAGACCGCGGAAGCGCTCGACATTGAACGGGATGCGCCAATGGTCGCCAGCGCGGCGGTAGGAAATCTTGTTGTAGAAGGTCGACAGGATTTCTTCGCCATCCATGCCAAGCGCCATCAGAAGCGACGTCACCGGAATCTTGCGGCGACGGTCGATGCGGGCATGCACGACATCCTTGGAATCGAACTCGATATCGAGCCACGATCCGCGATACGGAATGACGCGGGCAGCGAACAGGAGCTTGCCGCTGGAATGCGACTTGCCCTTGTCGTGATCGAAGAAGACGCCCGGCGAACGGTGCATCTGCGAAACGATGACGCGCTCGGTGCCGTTAACGATGAAGGTGCCGTTCATGGTCATGAGCGGCATGTCGCCCATGTAAACGTCCTGCTCCTTGATGTCCTTGATCGACTTTGCGCCGGTATCCTCGTCAATATCGAACACGATGAGGCGCAGCGTCACCTTGAGGGGCGCTGCATAGGTCAGGTCGCGCTGACGGCACTCGTCGACGTCGAACTTCGGCGCTTCGAACTCGTACTTGACGAATTCCAGCATCGACGCTCCGGAAAAATCGGAGATCGGGAACACAGACCTGAAAACAGCCTGCAGGCCTTCGTCCGGGCGACCGCCTTGCGGCTCGTCGACCATCAGGAACTGATCGTAGGATGCCTTTTGAACCTCGATGAGGTTCGGCATCTCGGCAACTTCAGGGATCTTTCCGAAGAACTTTCTTACGCGTCTGCGGCCATTGAAAGTCTGGGTCTGGGCCATCGTCGCTCCTTAGCATGTTGGGGCGAACCACGCCGCGGTTCGCCTCGCCTTTCAGGCCGTTTCAACGACGGCCTTGTCTAAAACAGGTGAAAACCTGTTTCCTGAAAGCCGGTTCCGGCCATCAGGAAAGAGGTTCTCGAACACAAATCCGGGCTCCCTTGCGGGAGGTGGCGGACGACGCGAAGTCGCCCGCCTAACCCGAACAATTACTTCAGGTCGACCTTGGCGCCAGCAGCTTCGAGCTGGGCCTTGATCTTTTCCGCGTCGGCCTTGGCAACAGCCTCCTTGACCGGCTTCGGAGCGGCTTCGACCAGGTCCTTGGCTTCCTTGAGGCCCAGGCCGGTGATGGCGCGCACTTCCTTGATGACATTGATCTTCTGAGCGCCGGCATCCGTCAGGATGACGTCGAACTCGGTCTTTTCCTCAGCCGGAGCAGCAGCAGCGGCAGCGCCACCAGCAGCGGCAACAGCCACCGGAGCGGCGGCGGAAACGCCCCACTTTTCTTCCAGAAGCTTCGAAAGCTCAGCCGCCTCGAGGACGGTCAGGCTCGAGAGGTCGTCTACGATCTTTGCGAGATCAGCCATTTTTGTATTCCTTCGTAAGGTTCGAACGTGTGTTGATATTCAAGAGGAACGGCCTCATGCCGCCTCGTCCTTCCGGGCGTAAGCACCAATGACGCGCGCGACTGAACCCGCGGGCGCATTGACGATCTGGGCGATCCGGGTCGCCGGCGTGGCAATCATGCCAACCAGCTTTGCGCGCAGTTCGTCGAGCGACGGAAGCGAGGCAAGCGCCTTCACTCCATCGGCATCGAGCGAGGTCTTGCCCATTGCGCCGCCGAGAATGATGAGTTTCTCATTTCCCTTGGCGAAATCGGACGCGACCTTCGGTGCCGCAATCGGATCTTCCGAGTAAGCGACCAGCGTCTGTCCCTTGAACAGATCGATGATGCTTTCGGATTCCGTGCCCTGAAGAGCGATCTTGGCGAGGCGGTTCTTCGCGACTTTGACGGTGCCGCCGGCCTGACGCATCTTCGTGCGAAGATCGTTCATTTGCGCGACGGTGATACCGGCATAGTGGGCCACGACCACTGAACCAGCGCCCTTGATGGCGTCGTTCAGGCCCGAGACGAGTTCGCGTTTTTCCGCTCTGTCCACTGCCTATCTCCAGTTGACCCCTGCCTCATTTACGAAAGCAGGCGTCTGGTTGCCTTTTGCCGGCCGGGCTTTTCCATTTCTGGATCACCCGAACGGCGCTCGAGGATCCTGCCCCCTTTCGCCACATCCCTTGGCAAGCCGCCGGATGCGCAGACAAAAGGCAAACACGGTTCGAACCATTCATTGGAGGCAAAACCTCCGTTGTCCGGTCTTCACCCGTCTCATGCAGGCCCACATGAATTAAGGTCCAATCGAAACCGGACCGCCCGCAATCTCGGACAGGATATCCGGAACCCTTTCGGCTTCCGGGTACCCAACCCCCGCCGAAGCGGGGATCGGAATTCACAACCGGATCAATCCTTTAGGGGACGACCCGGAAAAATCGAATCAGGACGCTACGAGCGTCGCAACGTCGAGCTTCAGGCCCGGGCCCATCGTCGAGGTGACGGACACCTTCTTGACGTAGTTGCCCTTGGCGCCGGCCGGCTTGGCCTTGGTGACCGCATCGGCGAAAGCGCGGATGTTTTCTTCCAGCGCCTTGACCTCAAAGGACACCTTGCCGACGCCGGCGTGGACGATACCAGCCTTCTCGACGCGGAACTCAACGGCGCCGCCCTTCGAGGCCTTGACCGCAGCAGCCACATCGGTGGTCACAGTGCCAACCTTCGGGTTCGGCATCATGCCGCGCGGGCCGAGTACCTTGCCCAGACGACCGACGAGCGGCATCATATCCGGCGTCGCGATGCAGCGATCGAAGTCGATCGTGCCCTTCTGGACGATCTCGACCAGATCCTCTGCGCCGACGACGTCAGCACCGGCGGCCTTGGCTTCGTCGGCCTTGTCGCCACGCGCAAACACCGCAACGCGCACGGTACGGCCGGTGCCGTTCGGCAGATTGACAACGCCGCGGACCATCTGGTCGGCGTGGCGAGGGTCAACGCCGAGGTTCATGGCGATCTCGATGGTCTCGTCAAACTTGACGCCCGAGCGATCCTTGAGCAGCTTGAGCGCATCCCCCAAGGCATAGGCCTTGTTGGGATCGATGCCGTCGCGGGACTTGGCTACACGCTTTGCAATCTTTGCCATCTGATCAGCCCACCACTTCCAGGCCCATCGAACGGGCAGAGCCTTCAACCATGCGCATGGCGGCTTCAACGTCGTTCGCGTTAAGGTCCTTCATCTTCGCTTCTGCGATCGCGCGCACCTTGTCACGGCCGATCGTGCCAGCCTTGGTCTTGCCCGGCTCCTTCGAGCCCGACTTCAGGTTGGCGGCCTTCTTCAGGAAGTAGGTCACCGGAGGCGTCTTCATGACGAAGGTGAACGACTTGTCCTGGTAATAAGTGATGACGACAGGGATCGGCGACCCCTTCTCCATCTCCTGCGACTGCGCGTTGAACGCCTTGCAGAATTCCATGATGTTGATGCCACGCTGACCAAGCGCAGGTCCGATCGGCGGCGACGGCGTAGCCGAACCCGCGGGAACCTGGAGCTTGAGCTGGCCTGCAATTTTCTTAGCCATCTCTTTCCTGCCTTAACTTCTCTGCCGGATATCCGGCGGTTGCAGTTTGGTGGTGCGGTTCGAACAGCCGGCTAAGCCGCCCTCGCCTCCCACCTTCGACGGCAACGCGACAACGCCGCGTTGCCTTCATCGCTGCCGCATCGCTGCGGCAGGATTACGGATCAGCCCTTTTCGACCTGTCCGAATTCCAGATCCACCGGCACGGCGCGGCCGAAGATCGACACTTCCACCTTGAGGCGCGCGCGCTCCTCGTCGACTTCCTGAACGAAGCCGTTGAACGATGCGAAAGGCCCGTCGGATACGCGGATAGCTTCGCCGATCTCGAACGTGACCGACGGCTTCGGCCGCTCCACGCCTTCCTGCACCTGATGCAGGATGCGCTCCGCTTCCTTGTCGGTGATGTGCATCGGCTTTGCCGTATGCTTGTCTTCACCGAGGAAGCCCGTCACGCGCGGCGTATTCTTGACGAGGCTGATCACCGCATCGTTGAGCTCGGCCTTCATCAGCACGTAGCCCGGGAAAAACTTGCGCTCGGCGTCCACCTTCTTGCCGCGACGAACCTCGACCACCTTCTCAGTCGGGACGACGATCTGCTCGATGCGTTCGCTCAGCCCCTTCTGCTTGGCCTTGTTCTCAATGTCTTCGGCAACCTTTTTTTCAAAGTTCGAATAAGCGTGGACGATGTACCAGCGCGCGGTCATTTCAAGGCTTCTCCGTAATCGCCGAACTTAGCGCCCGATACCCAAGATCAGCTCGACGGCAAAACCCATCAGCTGATCGGCGGCAAAGAAGAACAGCATGGTCAGGACCGAGAAGATCAGGACCATCACCGTCGAAATCAGCGTTTCGCGCCGTGTCGGCCAAGTGACCTTGGCAGTCTCCGACCGAACCTGCTGAAGGAAGACGAAAGGATTAAGTGTCTTCGAAGCCATGTGTCGCTCTGCTTTCAAGACCCGTGGGCCGGGCCTCCTGGATGGTCCCGCTGACCGGGACATGGAGCATGAAGCGATTGTGCCGAATCAATTCGACCGTTTCGTCCATGCAAATCAGACGCGCAAAGCCGGATTCCCAGCTCCACGCGTCGCGTGTCTGTTACGTCTACATAAAACCGATTCTTGGTCCACGCAAGTGGCAAGTATCCGCTTTACGAACAAACGCCGCATCGGAACCATCCAGTCGTTCCGTCCCGGCTATGCTGTCCTTATGCCTCAAAGCCTTCTCCATGGCAAGATATCGCGCCATGACAGGTCCGGCTTCAGGAATGAGTGGCAGGGGCAGCAGGGCTCGAACCCGCGACCTGCGGTTTTGGAGACCGCCGCTCTACCAACTGAGCTATACCCCTAGCTAAGTCACCAATCCGGGAGGCCACGTTGCCAAATACCGGATCGGCGTTGGTGCCCGTTCCTAGTCGCTCCAAGCAAAAGCTTCAAGCATTTTCGGACGGAAATGGCGGCTCCCGAGAGAGCCGCCACCCAGTTTTCAAACGTCGTTACTCAACGATCGAAGCAACGATGCCGGCGCCGACGGTGCGGCCGCCTTCGCGG
>NZ_JBMDKS010000042.1:0-17514 GCF_057809835.1 Mesorhizobium sp. FG116 | reverse complement strand
GATCGCGTTAGCTTCGCCAGGCTGCCGGTCGCACTTCAGCGAGAACTCACAGCGCAAAGTTAAAATGTCCTGTTTCTGCAAAGTAGGAATGTCGCTCTAGCTGCCCGGGTGTCAGTGTCCCTGCCCACCTCGACAGCGTGGGAGACAGCAGATTGGGACTGATCGTGATGAGCGAGCGCGAGCTGCAACGCATCGAGGTGCTGTCGAAGGTTTTGGAGCGGCGTATGACGGTTGTCTCGGCAGCGCATGTGCTGGATATGACGACCCGCCAGGTCCAACGTCTGCTGAAGGCGTTCCGGGCCGAAGGCGCCGCAGCACTTCGTCACAAGGCTCGAGGACGACCGTCGAACCATCGATATGTCGCTGGCGTCGGCGAACTGGCGGTTCAGTTGGTTCGGGAACACTATCTCGATTTCGGGCCAACCCTGGCGCATGAGAAGCTGATTGAGCTGCACCGGATCTCTGTTGCCAAGGAGACGCTGCGGCAATGGATGACCGAGGCCGGCATCTGGATTTCGCGCTTTGGTGCCCCTGTGCAGACCCGCATCTGGGTGATTGGCGCTACGTTGAATTCGCGCGTACGTGTAGCAGACGGCGTTCGCCTTGTGCCCTGAACGGCTGATCGCGGTGGGTCATTGTTCATCCGCCCTACCGTCGGCAGCTTCTGGGGTGATCGTATCCAAAACAGCGGACAAAAATTCAGAATGCGCATCGGACTTGTGGGACATCGTCTTGTCACGAACCAATTTCTGAAGTGTTCGGGAAGCTTTCTCGAACCGGGTTTCGATTGAAACCGGCATCCCTGACGCCGTGTCCGGTCCAGAGGCCACCCTTGGAACCTGTTGATGCGTATCAGGTTTAAGCAAATCCGGCAGGTTGGCCGGCGAGGCGCAGGCGCTTGCCAACTTGGGCTTGTCTTCGCTGTTGTCCTTGCCCATCCCTTTGATTGCGATTGAAATTGCAGGAATGCCAACTTCTGGAAGAAACTCAATGGTTGGTGGAAAGGGGATATTGCTCCTCGAAAGTTTTTCAGGGTCGCTGAACTCGGCAGTCGTATAAAATCGGAGTTTGTCAGCCAAGATTGGTCCCTGCCCTTCCGGAAGGATGACCATCTTGTGCGACGGCATTCTGCGAACCTCTTGCGGCATCATCAGATCACGCTCGGCCACATGCTCCACTGTCGTTCGCCGGTGCATGCCCATGAGTTCAAGAGTGCGCGATTCGGTGGTGTAGCGAACGGTGCGTTTGCCCAAGCCGCGGGAGATGCTCTCCGCAGTCACGGGATCGTTTGCACCAAAGGCCAACTGGTAGGCACAGTTTCCCATGAGCGAATGGCGTGGGGTTTCGCCATAGATTTCGTCGAGGGCCTTCAAGTCCTGGATGATAAAGGCCATCTTGATTCCGTAGCCGGCCACATAAGGCAACTTGGTGGTGATTTCGCTCATCTTCTTGAGTTGGCGAAACTCATCCAGGAGAAAATACACCGGCACGGTACCTGACACATCTTCGAGCATGAATGTGTCCAATGCCTGCTGGATAAACAGCGAGATTAGAGGTTTGAGGAGGACGATGTCGGTTACATTTGGGGCGAGATAGACGGAAACCGGCCGGTAACGCATGGCACGAAAATCCATGTCTGTAACACTGGTCGCGGCTGCAATCCTTTCGTTGCGAAACGGCTGCAACGCCTTCTGCACGTCCAGCAATGCCGAGGCGGCGGTGCGCTCTGAAAGCGCCAGATAGGAATTGAAGCTCTGCACCGTGAAGCGTGACAAAGAAGGCTCTTGGTCCCTGATGGTTGCCATGAGCGTCTGGAGGTTCGTACCGCTGTTGAAGAAGGATGTAACTCCGGCGAGATTGCGCCGCCCTTCGTAGCAAATACTCTCGGTAACGTAACTGATTACGCCTGCCATCACCTGCTGCGCAGTTGCCTGCCAGATCGCGTTTTCCGAGCCTACATGCTCTGGGATTAGGAGGCTCGCGATGTTCTGGATATCGGTTGTCCGGTCGCCACGATCTGGTCGTATGAAATCCAGCGGGTTGTAACGGTGAGTGCGGTCTGATCCCGGTGCAAACAGAAAGACCTGATTGCCTTGGGATTTCCGATAGCCTGCGGTACTGCGGAATATCTCGCCCTTCAGATCGGTGACGATCATCGAGCCTTGATGCATCAATGCATTGGGGATGACATAGCCGACGCCTTTGCCTGATCGTGTCGGTCCTATCACCAGATGATGCCGATCATCATCGGTTCGCAGGATCCGGTGTCCAAAGCGCCCAAGAACATGCCCCCTCCTCTGAAACCATTTCCCTCGCCGCAACGACTGCGCATCCTGGAAGTGCGCATCACCTAAAGGAGTCGATTGCGAGTGAAGGCCGGCGTAGGCGACCGCGCCTGCTCCCAATAAGGCGGGAAGAACTGCGCCAAGCGCAATGGTTCGAAGCACGGGGCTGTCTGAATAAGCGGCCAGTTGCAAGAAGGGCGCAAATGGGTTTTTCGTAATGGTTACTCGCAATATGCGACCATCGCCGTAAAGGGCTTGCAGCGCAAACCCGTAGGAAAGGGCCCAGATAACCCCGCCAATCGCAAGGCTGAAAATCACGTAGCAGAATCGCAATGGGCCACTCACGAATTTCCCGGATCACGCGCGAAGAAGATTTCAGAAACGCGGCGGCGGCCGCCTTCCCGCACCAACTGGATCACGATCGGGATCACGTTTTGGATATATGAGATCAGGTCGACCTTCGGATAGGCAGCCGATAGACCCGCTTGCATGACCATCATTGCAAGCTGCTCGTAAGCTCCCAACGGGGTATCGGCATGGACCGTGGACATCGAACCAGGATGGCCCGTATTGATCGCTCGCAGGAAAGCAAAGGCTTCCGAGCCTCTGACTTCTCCCACGAAGAGCCGATCGGGGCGCATTCGCAACGACGCCTCCAACAAGGACTGGATTGTAACGTCAGCTGTGCCCTGGCTGCCGCGTGATGCGATGAGGTGCACGACGTTAGGTTGCGGCGGGAACAACTCTCTGGTGTCTTCAAGCGTTATGATGCGGTCTTGCAAACTGGCCGATTTCAGACAGGCGTTGAGAAAGGTCGTCTTGCCGGTCGATGTTCCCCCGCTGATGAGAATTGACACGCGCCTTGCGACAGCGGTGCGAATGAAGCCGTAAATATCTCCCTCGCGAAGAAGGCAGATCAGGGCGCGGTCGGTTTCACTCAGGCCACCCAGCGCAATGGCAGCGCCCTTAAGGGCATCTTTGTCCCGGTAGTCTTCCAGGGAAAAGTTGCTGACAATCTGCTTGCGGATCGAGATAGCGCCGCCGTCGGATGCGGCTGGCGGAAGAACGATCTGGATGCGTTCACCTGAAGGCAGGTTTGCGCTCAGCAAAGGACTTTCCACGCTGATAAACTGATTGCTCGCCGCGGCCACGCGCTCTCCGAGATTTACGATTTCAGCGCTTGTGAGTTGGTCAAGCCGATGCAGTTCCATCTGCTCTGCGCCAAGTCGCTCGACGTAGACCACCCCCGGTCGATTTACCGAGATCTCGACCACTTCCGGATCGTCAAGAAACGCCCTCAGCGGCGCTAACGCCCGGTTGAGAAAGTAGTATTCATCTCCCCAATGGAAATCAGTCGAAGCCACGCTCACGACGAATATCCTTCAGAGCTTCGGTAACCGGATCGTCGTACACAACGGAAAAGTCGAGATCCTGACGGACGAACACGAACAAGCGTTCACCTTGGCTGATGCGTATCGTAGGTGGAATCTTCAGGCTTTCGCTTAAAGTCCGGTTGGCCATGTCCGAGAAGGTCTGCGCGATTGTCGCGCGAGCAACGTCCTCCGGCTGGCCCGTGTCGTTGCCTATCGCCGCACGACTTCCTCCGCCTGCCAGGTAACTTGAACCGCCACCAACGATGGAAAGCAGGATCGCGGCTCCAAAACGCTCACGGAACTTCTTGTCGACCTCACCGATCAAGCCTGCTCGCCCGAGACTGTCAGCACCTATGGAATTCAGCCGCACCGTTACGCCATCATCCCGCAGGAGGCGCGTCCAGACCACGAAAACCCGGCTCTGGCCCTGCATGATTTCCGATTGATATTCGCCCACGAGCCGCGTCCCGGACGGGATGAGGATCCGGCGGCCATCAAGCGAATAGACGTCCGACGAGACGACGGCGCGAACCTGTCCCGGCAGATCACTCACGATGGCGGTTTCGAGGATACCCGGTATCAGTGTTCCTTCCGGCACGAGGGCGTCAATGCGCCCCAGCTTTTTTGCCTTGGCTGAATGGTCACCGAGGTTCGAAGCGCTCGACAGAAACCTGCTTGCGCGATCTTCACCGGCAACCGCCGATCCCTCGGCCTGCTCCCCGCCTTGTAAGCTTTGCGCGGCATTCGCTTCCGCGGTCTGGTCAAACACGATCATCGTAGAGCGATAGCGGTCCGGAAATTCGGCTTCCGGGGAAGTAACCGCAGCAGGAGGCGACGGCGCGTTTGCCGCCGCTGGAGGAGGCGGAACCTGAAACTGGGTGGTATCAACCTTGTCCCGGACTGGAGCAGGCGGCGGCAGGTTGATTACCGCGGGAGATGCCATAGGGGCTTTTGCGCCATCGTCGTTCATAAACGAGGGCGGGCGAAAGACGGTCGTTTTGAATTCTTCCTCGCCAGTCATCATGTCGCTCGCGGGCTCTTCCTTACCTGCCAGCATGAAATAGCCGGCCACAAGCCCGACCAGGATGGCCAGCATGCCACCCAGCAACTGCCTGCGGCGTATTGAACGATCGGCGACTTCAGGGAGATCGGCCTGCAGGAGCGCCTCAAGTTCCAAGGCTCGCTGGCTCAATTCCCGCTCCTATTCCGAAGCGTCGCATTTGTCTCTGCCAAAGGTCCCGAAGGATCGGACCGAGGCGCACCAAAAGCCGGCGCACGCAGGTTGAATACACAGGTCCATCGATTTCCGTCGCGTAGCGTGAACTGGAGTGCGCTGCCATCGATGACGACGAAGTCCCCTTCCCTGCGAAAGTTGACAAGTGTTTCGGAAAAGTCCGGATCGACGGCAAAGATCGCTGGAACCTTGGCGCCGAATTTGAAGAAGGTTTTCTTGCCGTCGTCAAAAACCATGAGAGGTTTCAATCCGGTATCTCCTGAAAACGAGTAAGCCAGGTTCACGTTCGACTTGTCGATGCCAGAGATGTTTGGCCATGCCGCGCGTTGTTCGGCTTGCCCACGCAAGGCGGCGTTGAGACGTTTCTCCGGATAGACAAAACGTATGCCGAACACCTTGTGTTCGTCTTCGGGAGCGAAATCACGCAGTTCCAGATAGTAGATGCGTTGCGTCGTCACGACGTTCATGTTCGTCGCCACGTTGCGTGCGGTCGGCTTGATGAAGAGAATATTGCCCTTGTCAGCCGGGACAACCTGCCAACTGTCCGTGTCGCCAAGCGAGATGGTCTCGAATTTCTCGTCCTCGTCGAAGACAACCATGGTCGAGATGCCATAAGTGGCGAAGACCTGGACGACATTGTTTTCCTGGTAGGTAACGCTGGTGACCCGCTTGTCCAGCGAGCCTGCCTTGGGAGTCTGGGCGCTGTGCGCCCATGGAGAAACAGCAACCAGTCCAATGAGGGCCATAGTGAACGACAGCCTGTTCATTGTCCCTGCTCCGCAACGCTCTCCTGATCGCGGCGATAGGAATAGACCTGGAAGCCCAAAGGGTTCTCGAAACGCCATTCATTGCGCATGGGGGTGTCGGTGTATCGAAACCGGACGACAGAAATCCAGTGACGCACAACGGTGTCGGTTTCGCTCTTCTCGGTGGTCGAAAAGCGAACAATTGCTGTGCTTGGGTTCGGAAATGTAACAGCCTTCACGTCGACGAGAACGTGTTTCAGGCGACCATAGAGCTTGGCGGGATTTTCAGGGTTTGCCGAACTGAACAGCGCTTGCAACTCGCGCGCCGCTCCGCCGGTGGACAAGAGTGCGGCAATGCCGAAACTTTCCTTGATCGCATTGGGATCATAGCCTTCCCGACTGCGAATATAGCGCACGACATTGGCTTGGGTGACAGCCAGCTGCTCCGTCAATTTGGACGGCCTCGTCAAACCGGACTGGACCTCGATATAGCCGGTGGTCCGGTCCACGGTAACGATGTAGGGTTCGAAGCTCTTCAGAGGCAGCAGGAGTACGATGGCCAGTAATGCAAGCGCTGCAAGCCCAGCAAGGACAAGCGCTGCAGACCAAGCCACACGGGCGGATCGATTGGCCCGTTTGATTATTTCGTGTTCCCAGACGTCCCCCTCCTGGAAATAGGAAGTGAGCGCCCGCTGTGTACTTTTAATCATGGATTGCCCGATTGCTTGCTGTCGTTACCGGCTTCTTACGCCGCCGTCGCGTTCGCGTTGCGAAGGATCGATCGCTGCATTGCAAGGCCGGTCGACGATTGCGCGGGCCGCAGCCGCGCCTGGACACGTTGGATAGCTGCCTGGCTTTGTGCCGCAGTGTGTCCGAGGCCGGCGCGGCCCCAGACAATGCCTGTCGCGGTCAGATTGCGGGAGCGTGCTCCAACCGGAATAGCGAGGCCGCCCGCTATCCCTTGCGCGAGCGACTGGACCTGGAACAGGACAAAGCTGCCGGCGATGCAAAGCATAATGAAAGCGGCGAGGTCACTCAACTTCAGTTCGCGGTTGCCTGACATCTCGTCGATCTTCGTCAATTCCGGTTGCATCGCCGCGATCAGGAAAGCGGCGATCACGTAGACGAACAACGGAATAAGGGCATAGAGCAGGGACTGGTTAAACCAGCCGATCGCAAAAGGCCGGGTGACGTTGAAGAACATGCACGAGATGAAGATCGGAGCTGTTCCGAGCAAAACCCACAGAAGCACCTTCGCAAGCACCAGGATGCCGAGGGCGATCGCCACAAACAGGCCCGCGAAGACCATGATGATCATGCCGATCAGCGCAGGTAATACTGACAGGTAGCCTGCTTGCTCGGAAAACGCCGAAGCTGCGATGTTGGCTGTCTTCCATATTTGCGACAGGCCGTTGGTCGGCTCGACTATGCCGGTTCCGGAAGCTGCAAGGATTGCCCGGCCTGCAGCTTCGGGGACATTCGTCACCCATTGGTAGACGAGCGCGTCGAAGCTGCCCCATGAACCTGCGAGGATGAGGATGACGAGTATGCGCGTGAGACGGGCCACGATCTCTGCGACCTTGAGCCGGGTTGAACCCAGGATGAGCTGGATTCCATAGAAGAGAACGGCAAGAATAAAGAGCGCGCGCAGCAACGGGGCAATGTCCTGGCACAGCGTCTCGAAGGCGCTGTGAGAGAAGTGCTCGCCCGATGCGTCGATGCGCTCAAGCAATTCTCCTATGAAATCATTCACTTGCCTGCCCCTGTTGCATTGGTGATTGGAGAGCGTCGATTGCAGCCAGGACTGCTTTCCGATCGGGATTTACCGGCGACAGCGGTCCACACCCGGATGAAGGCGCGGGCGCGTAGCTCGTCAGGTTTGCCGGCCTCTTGCACGGCGCAGTCTTTTCTTTCGGCACTGCGCAAGCGCAAAGCGAGAATGCCAGGACGAAAATAGCCGCATATGAGAAGCGGAGATCGATCATTCGTATTGCAAAGCCTTGCGTGTGTTGGAGATGTCGGTGAGCTTGCGCTGGTTTTCCGCATGCAGGGACTGCACGCCAGCATTGAGGACGCCGATCATTTCGTTGAGAGTCAGACCTGTTTGGACCTGAAGTTGCGTGTTCTGATCGATCGAGCCCTTTATGTCCTGTGCCTGACCGATCTCGTGGCCGGCGCTTTCGAGAGCCGAGCGCCGCGTTCGTAGTGCCTGCCCCGCCCCTGTGATCACTGCGGACACACCGAGCACGGTCTTCATCAACTCCTCGTAGGAGCGGTCGCTCGCAAGTGAACTGTCTTGTTTGCCTGAGAGCGACTGAACGAGATGAAGGCCGTTTATGAAAGCAGCGGCGGCTCGGGCAACTTCAGGGCTCATGGTCCCGAAATCCGCCACTCCGCCCTTCAGCAATGTATCGAGACCGGGTACGCTCGATACACTGAAGCCATTTCCGATTGCGAGGTTGTCGAGCTTTCCGGCTTCGCTCCCCCGATCGCCGGTGACGGCTTCCAGTGTCTTTTCTACAGTTTGCAGGATGTCCTTGTTTGTATTGAGGATTTTTTCCGTCGTTTCTGCCGTTTTTCGCGCCACGGCGTAGTTGGTCTTGTCGATAACTGGAATGTCGGCAGCGGCCGGCAAGGCCATGGTGACTGTTGCAGCACAAAGTGCCAGTAGACGTTTTTTCATGCAGATCCCCTTCAATCCGGAATGAGCTGCAATCCAGCTTGAAGGTCGATCTTCTGGATGCAGGCCTGGTGTCGTTCGTCCGAAGCGACAGCCCGTTGAGGTGCGCACGGTTCGAGGGGTTGACGACCGTCGGCGGATCCGGACGTCTCGTAGTGACTGGAACGGCTCGTTCCGGACATGTCGCTTAGCGTCATCGCGTTGCCCGTGTTTGCGAGCTCGGCGAAGGCCGAGCCCAGCTGAAGCAACTGTTCGAGCAGTTCGATATTCGCGTTGCGGACGCCGCTGTTGTGATCCCAACTGTCCTGGATCGTGGCCGGGGACATGCTGGCAAGTTGTGCGAGCCAGGAGGCGACATCTGCCGAGCCCTCCGCTATCGAGGTTGTCATGCCCATTGCATTGAGGGTGCTGGTGCGGGCGGCTTCAAAAGCCGTTGTTTGGCCGCCGTAGCCGACAGGCATGCTTGAACCGTGGGAACCGCCCAACGCCGGAAGCCACTTGTTGGTAATGGCGGCGACATATCCCTGCGTCTCCCGAAACGGGGGAATGCCGCCATATTTCTGCACGTTGCCCGGGCCGGAGTTGTAAGCGGCCAGAGCAAGGGAAACGTTGCCGCCAAAATACTCCAGCTGTTGCCGATAAAAGCGTGCGCCTCCGCGGAGGTTCTGTTCCACATCATACGGATTGACACCCAGATCCCTCGCTGTCTCAGGCATCAGCTGCGCAAGCCCGATCGCCCCAGCGCTCGACTTCGCACATGGATTGAAACGGCTCTCCTGATAAACCAGCGCCAGGAACTCGTTTTCGTCGACCCGCTCTTCACGCGCGACCCGGCGGACGAGGTTGGCGATGGTGGAGTTGGCTTGCGCCGCTGAAACAGGATCGTTTTTAGGTCCCGGCCGATAGATCGAGCAGGTGATCGCCTCACCCTTCATCTGACGGCTGCTATCTGTGGCGTGAATGTCCAAGGTCGCTTGCGCGCGCTCCTGGAATGGCGCCAGCTCGGTCCGATCAATGGTGGGGATGTCCGCGAATGCAGGCCCGGACAACAGGGCAAGCAGCACGGAAAAGCGCCTGGTCATGTGGCTGGCTCCCAGCCGCAGAATTCCGGAAGCCAAACAGCAGGGTCCTCCCCCAACCGAGCGCGCAAGACTGCGCAGGCCTCGATCGTTTCCTTGCGCCCGGAGAGAACCTTGACAATGTCCGGCATTGCCGAAAGGTCGAGCCTGGCGATGACGGAATCGGCGCCGTGTTGGATCAGGAAGCTGTGCCGCTCCGGCGGCGTGTTGCGGATGAAGGCGTATTCCTTCGCGGTCAAGCCGAACCGCTGCATGTAGCTTTCCTCGTCGGCGCGAGGATTGGGAAAGTGAAGGTTGGTCGCCGACTGCTCGATCAATGTATGCGATTGCGGCGCGCCGGCGATGTCGGCGGCAGACTGGGTCCCAAACCCGACAATCCCGTTCAATTTGCGGATCGTCTTCATCTTGTCGACGATGAAGGTCGAAAACGTCTGATCTTGCAAAAGCTTCCAGCCTTCGTCCATGAAGATCAGGACCGGCTCACCCGTGAACAACTCTTCCAGGCGGTGGTAGAGATACATCAGAGCCGGGGTGCGCACTTCCTCGCTGTCCAGGATGTGCGTCATGTCGAAGCCAAAGATGCGCCGCCCCGAAAATGACAGGACGTCCTGTGGGGCATTGAAAACCCACGCCCGCTCGCCCTCGTACCAGGGCCTGAGGCGCGACTGGAGATCATTGGCGTCGGCGCGCGCGCGTCCCATCAGCAGCCCCGAAAGGTTGGCAAGCGTTCGCTGGCCGACAGGTTCCTGGCAAATGCGGCCGATGGCGCGTTCCAGCGTCTCTTCCTCGCGCCTGTCGAAGCCGCCGCCACTGGCAGGCCGGAGCATGGCTTTCAACAGCCGCAACAGGAAATCCCGATTTGCGGGAGTATCTTCAAGCTGCAAGGGATTGAATCCAGTGGGTGCGCCCGGCTGGAGGATCTCGTAAGCGCCACCTACAGCCCTTATGAATATCTCCGCGCCACGGTCCTTGTCGAAGAACACTGCCCGTGGTTCAGGTCGCACGCGGAACGCTTGTGCAAGCAGGAAAGTAAGCGCGACCGTCTTGCCCGAACCGGTTGGACCCGTGACGAGGAAGTGGCCAATGTCGCGCTGGTGGAAGTTGAAATGATAAGGGGTCTGAGAGGTGGTCTCCAGGACCGAGATCGGCAAGCCCCAGTGCACGCCCGTCACCTGGCCGGTCGCGAAATTGTGCATGGAGGAAAAGCCCGAGAAATTGGCGCTCGACAGCATCGCGGAACGGGCGATGTAGGCATGGTTGCCGGGGAGCTGGGCCCAGAACGAAGCCTCCAGGTTGAGGTCCTCCCGCAACCAGGTGATGTTCATGTCGGTGAGACAGGAGCCAAGTTCCGATACCGCCTTGTCGACCCCGGCCAGATCGCGTGACAGGCACAGAAGACTGAAATGATGGTAGCCAAAAACCGCTTCCTGGTTGAGGAGGGTGTTCAAGGCGAAATCGATGTCGGTCTCAACCGCACTGCCGGATTCGTCGGAAGCCCCGATCTGGCGCTGCAGCCGTGAGATGCGCTCCTGAGCCACCGGTTTGTCGGCAAGGGTAAATGACTGCGTCAGGATAAACTCGTGGTTTACTTGCAGCAGCCCATCGAGCATTCCCGGTCCGGAGAAAGGTGGATATTCCTTGATTGAAACCATTGCTCCGAAACGGTTGTCGGCCGCGGTCGACCCTTGAGCCTGGATCACGCGTTTGGAAAAATGCAGTCGCGAGGTGCCGACATAATTGCGGATACCCATTCTGGGCAGTCGCATCGGCGAAGCCAGGCCGCAAGTCAGCAAGCTATTGAAGAACTCGCAGGGCTCGGAATAGGGTTCACCGTCGCGGTGAACGATCCCAAGTTGCCTTGCGCCATATTGCCGGAGTTCGCGCACCACGTTGCCGGTGGCTTCTTCCAGCTCTTTTATTTGCTCGGCCAGCCTTTGCTGGCGCCCTTGCGGGCGCAAGGATCTTGCAAACAGGTGCCCTACGGTTTCAGCGGCTCCAAGGGCGCCACGCATGCCGGCGCGGACAATGGTCAGATAGAGTTCGTTGGCGAACATGCGCCTGGTTCGCAGGCTCGCCATGTAGCGCTTGTCGAGCAATTCGCAGAACGGCTCGCAGAAAGCCCCGCCAACCAACGGCTTTACTTCCTTGCGTACGACCGTCGACCATACCGAATAGCGGCTTGAACCGAGCGCCCTGATCATCGTGTTGCGAACGCTGGCGCGCATGTTAAGCTCGGACTGGTCTTCGGTTTGGAAGAAAAGCCCGTCGAGCTTGACCACCGACAGGACCGCGCCACTTTCCAGTCCGACGACCGTTTCCGATACGTGGCGCAGGTAGGGAATATGACGTGCCATCGGTCTGTCTCGGCGCGCCTCGCGTCCGAAACCGAGTTCATTGGCGATGATGTTCTGCATGATCACGGCCCATAGGAGTTGGTGTGCCAGAACACCCGGTTCTGCGTCCGTGGCGTCCGTCGCCCTGCAACCTGAACAAGATCAAGGATACGGATGTCGCGGCTGCAGAAGGCGAAGAGAGTGAGGTAGGTCACCGGCGCGATGACGGCTGCCCAGAAGCTCACCGTCACCAGAAAAACGACAAGGGTGACGCCGATGATGAGGTAGAACGCCACAAGGGGAACACCCCACATCATCGGAGTGCGCGTCAGCCCGATCACCAGCGGCGTCAGCACCGGCTTTTCATCAGCTATGTCACGCACGGTTCAGTTCCCGACGGCCGAGATCATCTGGTCGACGATCGCCGGGGCTCCAAAAACCAGCCCGATGCCGAGAACGACCGCGCCGGCGGTAAACCAGGACAGCCGGCCTGCGAATGCCAGGAACCCCAATCCGATGACGGCGATGATCGCCAGCAATCTGCCGAACGGGCCCGTGATGAAATCGACGATCATCTGCACCGCTGTCTCGAGGGGCGCGAAAGGACCGGAACTCTGCGCAAGCGCAAGGTCGGCATTGCCAAGATGGAACGCTGCACAGATGAAAGAGACCAGCACGCATCTTTTGATGAGTGTCGAGGCTCGTGATGAAATGCGCCCTCGGATTCTCTTCATGTCGTCAATCCTTAGAATTGCATGACGCCGGCTACCCACTGCCGCGTCTTTCCGGGCGCGTTGTCGCCGCCGTTCAAAGTAGGCGCAGCGCCTTGTCTTGATGCTGGCTGGCCTGCGCCCCAGTGGTGCGGCGCCGGAATGCCAAGCTGGTGGTTGATTACCTTGGCGATATAGTCGATCGTTTCAGGAAATGGCGGGACGCCGCCATACTTGTAGATGCTGTCCTCGCCGGCGTTATAGGCAGCCAAAGCCAGTATGGGGTTCTGGAACTCCTGGAGTAGCAGGCCGAGATAACGGACGCCGGCATCGATATTGGCCGCGGAATCGCACGGCTCCGCTACGCCAAAGCGGGCGGCGGTTGCAGGGACCAGTTGCATCGGCCCGAGCGCCCCGGCCGCCGAATTCCTGTTCTGATCGAGATCGCTCTCGACCGCCGCAACAGCGACGGCGAAGGTCTCGTCTATCCCCTGCCTTCTCGCCGCTGCTTCGACAAGCGCGCGGATAGCATCAGGCGTGAATCTGGAAGGGCCACATTGGACGCCCCGAGCGGATGGCGCGGCTCCCTGGCTTGCATATGAGACGTTACCAATATGATGGATATTATCGCTCTTCGAGTTACCAAGCATATTGGTAATATGTTGCACCTTTGTGAAACTGAAAGGTTCCCTCTTTGCAGGTATGGAGAGGCTGGATCCAGCCGCGAAGCTTGGAAGGATTTGGCCGGTGGCCGTTGTGATGTATTCGGCTGGCGGCTTTGGGTCAAGGGAGGCGAATACCGTCGACGCAGCACCGGATTCTTCGAAGAATTGCCCAAATCTTGCTGGAATAGGCCCGTTTTCTTCTGCCAATGAGGGACTTTGGTAGAGTGACGGAAGGCCGACTGTCAGCAGGACGAGCGCATTGACGGCCGGGCGGCAGATAGTCGACCGGCGTCGCGGATAAAGGTTTGTTGTCATTCGTAGCGGAGACTCATTCCAATCAATATGCTTGAAAATGAGTTGATCGTTGATGGCTGTCAAGCTATAAAATTCTGGAATGGTAGTAATAGGAATAAACAAAAAGGCAACATAATGAGGCGTGCGGGGATAATCGCGGCAACGGTCGCGGGCGCGGTGGCGGTTGTTGCGCCGGCCTGGCCGGCGGAGGCTGTGAATGAGGCGTATGTCCGTTCGCTGGCGGTTCCGGGAAAAACGGTTCTCGTTGTCGAATACTATGATACGGGAGGCAAAGTGGTAGCTCGCAAGGGCTACGTGTCGGCAACCGGCTACCAGGTCACCTCCCCGACCGACTTTCGTGTCGACGAAACTGTCTCATTGCATCTGTTCGGTATCGAACCCTGCGATGGCGCCATGGTGAACCGCCGGGAGGCCTACGCAGGGACTTGCGCGGCCTTTGCCAGACAGGAATTCGAGGTGGCGGTGACAGCTGCGAAGGTCATCTTTTGCAGAGCCTTTCTCACCGAGCAGACAGCGCCCATTCAGGACGCGACCTGCTATGGCTACTATCATTTCCCCGGCAGTCTCGATTCCGTGAACATGATCGAGGAGCAACTGGTCTCGATCGGCTCGCATCGCATTGCAAAAAAGACCGATGGCTCGCCATCCCGCGAGGACCTGCTCGAGGCGGAAAAGATCGGACGCCAGGGCTACGGCATGTGGGCCGACCGCAGGATCCAGCATCAATGAGATTTGTCATGTCGTTTTCCAGAGGATCCGGCGTGACCAGGTCTGCCCTCGCGTTTCCTGGATCAACTCGGTCCCCGCAGGCTTGCACGAAAAGCCGTTCGGCGAACCTTCTTCCGCCGGCAAAACAGGCGATGCGGCTCGCGAAAGACTTGCGCGCAGCAGGGCTTGTCCTGTTTTTCCAGACCAGCGCCCTTGTGCCTTGCCCGACCTTTGCCGCTGATCTGGCGACGAATCCGGACGTGGAAAGAAAAGCCGGGCAGCGGGCACACGCCGCCAGTGCGGCACAGACCATAAGCGGGCGCGTTTCTGTGCTGGACGGCCACACGCTCTGGTTCCCCGATTATGGGATTGCAGTCCGGTTGGCTGGTATTGACAGCTGCGATGTGGCCCAGTGGGCTTTCGATGCATCGAAACACGGCGACACCTCGATCCTCAAGCCGGTGCCTTGCGGCGCTCTGGCAAGAGCCTGGCTGCGGCGCATCGTGGGATCTGGACAGGTAGACTGTAGGGTTTCCTCCAGTGCTGGGTCGGGCATTTTTATGGGCGCCTGCAGGGCGGGCGGCCGCGACCTCGCCATCGGAATGCTGCGTGTCGGTTGGGCCAGGGCCACAATGCCCTCCCCTTTCCCCTCCCGGTATCTGGCATGGCAGCGCTACGCGATGAGCGCCCGCTACGGCATCTGGGGAACTTATGTGCTGGACATGGACGAATGGCGGCGCAAGTCCGTCGACACCACCCTTTCGCGCTCACCGATAGCGGACTTCAACCTGCTTGCCGAACGCGAGAGCGAGATTTCACCATTGTTCGAAGACAATCGAAAGCGGCCGCAACGCATGGATCGATAGTCTGTCTGGAGGTATACAATGCACGCAATAGCTATGGCCGTCGGCGCTGCCATTCTCACATGTGGATGTGCTTCGTTTCCGGGCCATCTCCATGCCAGCGAATGGGGGTGCGAAGTTCTCTTGTGCGCCGCCTCGTCCAATCCGTCCTGGCGTGAGGTGCCAGCCTGCCATCCGCCCATGATGCGGTTGATTTCCGCAATGGGCCATTGGGGCTTCGATTGGCCGAGATGTCCAGAGGCTGGAACCGGGATGCCGGGCTACGAACACTATAAGGAGTGCCCCGAGGGATGGTCGGTCGGATATGGCGCATCCGATCATCGTGGTCGCAGCGAGCCAGACCTTTGCATCAAGGTTCCTGATAGATGCAGAGTGCGCCTGCGCGAAGATGACGGCTGCCGCGACGGCGTTTCCATGGTGCGGCCAATCCGCAGCGAACCCTATTACTTCGATATCCCCGGTGACGATGGAAAAGTCACAAGGCATTGGTTCAGCCTCGACCAATAGCGTTCGATACGAGCGAGGATGACAAGCTTACGCGGCAGGGTTGTTCGGATGGGTTTGCCCCATCCCGACGTCTCATAGGTAGTCGTCACGTCAGCCAGCCTGCCGGCGCAACGCCTGGTATGTAGAGCTAATCTTCCTTCAGATGTCGCCGCT
The DNA here is from genome assembly GCF_057809835.1 of Mesorhizobium sp. FG116. Classification (NCBI taxonomy): domain Bacteria; kingdom Pseudomonadati; phylum Pseudomonadota; class Alphaproteobacteria; order Hyphomicrobiales; family Phyllobacteriaceae; genus Mesorhizobium; species Mesorhizobium sp. FG116. Next base: position 1,863 of record NZ_JBMDKS010000042.1, on the reverse strand, counting down.
GATGCTGTGCGCCACATGAGGAAGTTCTTTTGTACCTTATTCGATGCATCGGCGTCCCATGTATCTGACAAGCCGAATCCGAATGGTCCAATCAGCTTTAGACAACAGGTGCCGAGTGGGCTGACATCTGGTCAACCACATTCAGTTGCTGACCGTCGCAGAGTCGGCAAGAAAAGATATTACCCAGCCTTGGACGACGTCTAAGGCTTCTTCGCTGCCTTCGTGGCTTTTGGCTTCTGAGGGGCCGCTTTTGCCACGGTCGACTTTGGCTTCGCCGCTGACTTTGCAGCCGGAGCTTTCTTAATGCTGCCGGAACTGGAGGCTACGGCCTTGGTAGCGGTAGCCTTTTTTGCGGGTGGAGCTTCTTCCACCACAGGAGCGTCGGCTGCTTTTTGCTTGACCGACGCAATCGCCTTCATCGCCGACGCCTTGGCTTTGTATCCTTCGGAACTGAAGACAATTTCTCCGTTGGCTGCCCGGTAGCGAAACCTGGTTTCGCCCTTCTTGTCCTTGTAGACCTCGAACTTGCTCATTTGATTCCTCTCCACGGATTTGTCCGTCAGGCAATCTGACCGACTTCAAGAGCTTGCCTCGTTGACAGAACTCTGTCGACTGAGCGGATAGTCTTCCCCCAAATAACAATGATGCGGCGCAGACCACCCATTGCCCTCTCGAGCTCCAACGAGTTCAAGAGTGCTGCTTATCGATCAAGGTTGGGGGCTCGGGTTTTCTTGGAGGATGGCGCGAGTGTTTAATTTCTCACAGATGCATGCCGCGGATCGTTTTGGCGACTGGGCCAATTGCCGGAATAGTTGATTTCGCATAATGCCCTTGCTGATGGCTCCGCCGATGGTTGTCTTCCATCATTGACTTTGCCTCGCTTTTCGGACGCTTCTTTTGGCAATTTCCTCTTCCGTTACGGGCAAACTCCTTATCCGCCGCCGGTTCGCTGTAGCTGATCAGCGGGGACGTCCTATAATATCCCGGCAGACAAGTGGCGTTCTCTGTCCATCGACCAACCATCAGCTTTCACCCTTGCATATTGCATGGTCCGCAACATCATTCTATCAACAGACAATACTTGACACATCATATCACTCTCCCTGCCGTCCTGTTCCAGCGAGGCCTCCATGACCGAAGAACAAGAAACCAAGTCCGGGTTTATCGAACTGACAGCAGACGTCGTCTCGGCCTATGTCGCCAACAACCCGGTTCCTGCGAACGAACTGCCGGCTTTGATCCAGCAGATACATCAAACGCTGTCTTCCTTGGGTTCGGCTGGGATTTCCGTAGAACTCGCAGCAGAAAAGCAGAAGCCGGCAGTGCCGATCAGGAAGTCTGTCACGCCGGACTATATCATCAGCCTTGAGGATGGTCGGCAGTTCAAGTCGCTCAAGCGGTATCTACAGACCAGCCACAACATGACGCCTGACGAATATCGCGCCAAGTGGAACTTGCCGTCCGACTATCCTATGGTTGCTCCCAATTATGCAGCCCGACGTTCGGCGCTCGCCAAGAGCATGGGGCTTGGGCGCAAAGCCGCGCCCGTCTCACGGGCCAAGCCTGCCCGCAAGAAGGCCGCCACACGAAAATAAGATCGCTTGATGTGTAAGCGGGCAGCCGATCTCAAGGCTCGACCATCCGGTTCTGCGACGGCCTTTCGTATCAGGAGAACTCAGTAAGGAATAACGTCCCAAAATCTCATTGGGATAGATGGTCGTCGTCCATATGGTGCGAACCTGCACTCATACGATTACGAGCGCTGATATGGTTGGCCGATTTCATGGAACTTCATTGGTCTTTGCGGTGCCCGTCCCTGGTGTAGCCCCCTATTAGGTCCTGGCGGATAACCGCATGACATCC
>NZ_JBMDKS010000041.1:0-18158 GCF_057809835.1 Mesorhizobium sp. FG116 | reverse complement strand
TGTCGGGTCGAGCATCAATGGTGCGCACGGCACGCTGACGATCACGGCCTACAATACGACGACGGGCGTTGCGAGCTACAGCTACGAGCTGACGTCTGCGACGACGGACGTTGCCAGTGTTGCGGAGACGGATGCGTTCACGCTGACGGTGTCCGACGGCACGACCAGTTCGGCGCCGGCCACCATCACCATCGAGATTGTCGACGATGTGCCGACGGCGCGTGCTGGCGGCATCCTGGACTTGCTCGAAACGGCCGGTGCGACGTCCGGCGAAAACCTGTTGTCAAATGACACGAAGGGAGCGGACGGAGCTGCGGTCACTGCGGTCTCTTTCGATGGAGGAGCAACCTGGCAGTCGATAAATGCTACCGGTGTAACGGTCGTCACTCCCGTAGGCGGCGAAGGCACATACACGTTCCAGGCAAACGGAACCTGGACCTTCGATCCAAACTACAATGCGTCGAACGCAGACAAGCGGGGTGACTTCACCTACCGTATCACTGATGGTGACGGTGACACGTCGACAGCATTGCAGGAGGTCATCGTTCGGAACGCGAACTCTCTGCCAAGCGCTGGAACTACAGAACTTACTGTGGACGACGAAGGCTTGGTGGGTGGCATCGCAGGTAACGGCCAAAGCAGCGGGGACGTATCTGGTCAAGCGATTTCGGTTACCGGCACATTGCCGCATGATTTCGGCGGAGACGGCAAGGCATCTGCGGACCCGGTAAGTTTCTCGGCCATGGAAGGCCAAGGCGGCACCGTTGGTACGGAAGCCGTAACATTCCATTGGAATGCTTCGACGAATACGTTGGTTGCCACCTCAAACAGTGGTCGTGGCGACATCTTCAAAGTCGTAGTCGACGGTGGAAACGACAATGGCAACGGGAGCTATACGTTCACGCTCTTGAAGCCGGTGATACATGCGGCCGGTAGTGGCGAGAACGATGCTACTGTCGATCTCACCTACACGGTGAAGGATTCCAACGGCGATACCGCGGCTGGCGTTCTCAAGGTTACGATCGACGACGATACGCCCGTGGCCTATGCACAGTCGATATCGGTCGTCGAGACAACTGGCGCGCGCACCAATCTACTGCTGATACTGGACACATCAGGCAGCATGGGACCGGGCTCTGGCGATACCTATGCTTCCGGAATGACCAACCTGACAAAGCTCGAGATCCTCAAAGCGGCCGTTCACGAGTTGCTGGAGCAATATGGCAACCAAGGCGATGTTCGAGTCCGGATTGTCAATTTTGCGTCCAGCGCAACGTCGAATTCCGACGGCTGGGTCACGCTCGCCCAGGCCAAAACGATCGTCGATGCACTGAGCGCGGGTGGTGGTACGAACTACGACGCGGCAATCAATCAGGCGATGAGTGCCTACAACACCGGCGGAAAGCTTAGCGGATCTGATGTCAACAACGTCTCCTACTTCGTTTCCGACGGTGAGCCAGTGAACGGGGCTGTCGGCAACACGCTCAAGACGACATGGGAGACGTTCCTCAATAACAACGACATCAAATCCCACGCACTGGGAATCGGAGCCAACGTTGCGTCGACGAACCTTGAACCTGTTGCCTATAATGGCGAAGGCTCAGGTTCAGAAATGCCGGCACAAATTGTGACGGATCTCAGCCAGTTGGCTCAGACCCTTACAGATACCGTGGCCGAGCCGGTTACCGGGAACATTGTTACGGGTAGTTCGCCCAACGGTGGATTTGGAGCAGATGGTGGCTTTGTTAAGTCGATAACGGTGGCTGGTGTCACGTATACCTACAATCCGGCTGGCGCTGGATCGATATCGACCACGGCAATGACGGGATGGAGCTTTGTAGCGGCAACACATCTGTTGACGGTGACCGTTGCAAGTGGCGCGCAGTTCGAGCTGAATATGGAGACCGGAGCCTACAAATTCCTACCCGGCAACGTAAGTCAGGACACGACTATTCCGGTTGGCTTCGTTATTTCCGACAATGACGGTGACTTGGCATCCAGCACGCTTACCATAAACATCACCGACAGTGATCTGTCGCCGATTGTAAGGGACGATCATGTCATCACGAACCAGCCCGGTGTAAGCGGCGCAGACAAGATCGATATCCCAGAGTTTGCGCTACGTTACAACGATAGTGATCCGGATGGCGATTCCTTGGCGATTACCGGGATCAACAACTCTTCGAGCGGTACAGCTACCCAGGAGAGTGGCGGTATTGTCAGGTTCACCGAGAACTCGAACAGTTCCACTGACGGCGGGAGTTTCACCTATACCGGAACGGCAGGCGGAAAAACGGACACTGGCGTCGTCACAGTCGATCGCAGCCAGATTGGGGCCAGTGAACTCAACGGGACAGGTCTCGGCGAAATCCTGCTGGGGCGCGACAATGCTAGCGACATCATCCGTGGCTACGAAGGCGACGATGTGCTGATTGGTGGTAGCGGCAACGAATCTTCCACGCCGGCTAAGTTCACTATCATTGTCGATGGTGCGAACACCTCGTTGAACTCTAGCTTCCTCCAGTTCGTGTTCAACAGTGGGTTAGGTACGGATCGTATCGCAAGCATCTCAATTAACTTGAGGGCAGGCGGAGATACTGACGCGATTTTTGATGGAACGGATGGATCTAGCCGCAATGGTGATGGCGAATGGGGCCCGACTCCCTCGAACCTAACCGGATTGGCAAGTGGAAATCTCTCTTACATCGGAAGCGACAACGCCGGAACGCTGACGATTAATTTTGCGTCGGGGACTTTCGGCGTTGGCGACAAGTTCAACCTCAATATTGATATTGATCGCCTTGGACCCAACAACGCTGATGGCTATGCCTCTTTGTTCGCGGAAAAGGGCGTGACGGCCACCGTAACTATGGAGGATGGGCGCACGCAGACACTTACCTTCCAGGTAGTTGACAGCGACACTGGACAGGTGATGTTCCAATTGGCGCCGCCGACCGACGATACGCTTTATGGTGGTGCCGGTAACGACCTGCTGATCGGCGGATCGGGGCATGACATCCTGTTCGGCGACGAAGGCAACGACGTATTGATGGGCGGTTCTGGTCTCAACACGCTGACCGGCGGTTCGGGCGCAGACACGTTCGTCATCGACCCGTCTGCATTGGCCGAAGGATCGTCGATGGCCGACATCATCACCGACTACAAGATCGGTGAAGGCGATGTGGTTGATCTCTCCGAATTGTTGGGCAGCAACGTCAATGCCGGCAATATCGGTGACTTCGTCCGCACGGTCGAGGGCGGAAACGGCGCGACCGACCTGTTGCAGGTGAACCAGAGCGGATCTGGCAACAGTGCCGATTTCGTCACGGTTGCTCATCTCAATGCCGACGCCGGCGTGAAGGTTCTTTATGACGACGATCTAACCGCGACTGTCAATCACACTCCATGATATGGGGTGCTGCCGGTCTGCCTCCGGGCGGGCCGGTGTTGAATTCACGCATTGGTTGTTGTAGTTGTGACCGTCGCAGGACGGGTAGAATTCGGGGAACGATTGATATGATTTCAGTGCGTAAAATCCTGGCTTCGGTAGCCCTTTTTGCCGTGGTCCTGCCGGTACAGGCGGCCGATCTCGGCGTTGGCTCCAATCAGTGTCAGTTGGCAACGAGCTCCACTTTGCTCAGCGAGGCCAGCAACGCGGCGCTCAAGGAAGACGTCGTCAAGCTGATGAACGAAGCTGTCAGCGTGGCCGACGACAGCCAGTGGATCAACTCGCGCCGGCCGGCTTTCACCTGGGCATCTGAAGCCAAGGTGGCTTGCGGCAAGGCCTATGGCTATCTCAAGGCCGACTACCGTGACGAGGACACGCTCAACAAATGCGAGTGCTTTCACGCCCGCATGGTTCAGTACATGAACTGACCGCCCGCGTGGGCCTTTTGCATATCCGGCGCGGCGTCTCCTGTCTTGCACTGACTCTGGCGGTTTTGGCCGGCGGATGTCAGTCGTCCGCGGGACCTGAGGCGCTCGAAAGCGCGAAGGCCGATGCCGGCGTTGGTTCGAGCGCGCCGGTTGTAGCCACGCAGACGTTTGGCAGCGGACCCGCGCGCATCGACCTGTTTCTTGATTCCAGCATCGCCAGTTCTGCAAGTGACTATCGCGATGGTGCAGCCCTTGCGGTCAAGGAAATCGGCGCAGGGCACCTGACTTTGGCTGCGCATGATCTTAGAGCGCCAGGGGTAGTCGTTGCCGACCAGCTCAAGCGGTCCGCCGACGGCGGAACGAGGATGCTTATCGGGCCGCCCTCTCTCGCCAAGGCGTTCGCGGATGCCCCGTCCAAGTCGCCGGCAATGCTCCTGGATGCAAATCCAGTCGCATCTGCGGTCGCGATCCAGTCCGATGAAATCGGTAGCGCTGTCGAAATAGCTTCCTACGCAGCCGGTGCCGGGCGCGCGAAGATCATGGTCGTTTCGACCCGACCGCTCGACACAGCAGAGGCCCAGCGTCTGCGTGCTGGCCTGAAGAAGAACGGCGTGCAATTGCTTGACATCGTCACCGACCCGACATCGGCCGACGGAGTGGCCAAACTTGCGCGCCTTGGCGAGGCGCAAGCCGTGTTGCTGATTGGTGCTGACGCCCCAAAAGTGGCTGCCCCCGCATTGCGCCAACGTGGCGGGCTGGACGCCAGCATCCCATTTCTGGGAACATACGTCTGGCCGGCGAGCGCTTATAGCGATCCGGTATTGGAAGGATCACTGCTTGCATTGATCGACCAGAATGCCTTGAAGCGAATTTCCGGGCGCTTCCAGACTGCGTACGCGCGCCCGCTATCCCTGGAGGCAGCTTACGGGTTCGATGCGGTGGCAGTCGCGGCTGGCATTGTTCGTACGAAAGGGCAGGAGGGACTGAAGCCGGCTGCCTTGCGAGCAAGTTCCGGTTTCACCGGCGCGACCGGGACATTCCGCTTCGGCGCCGATGGCCACGTCGAGCGGAGACTGGCGATTTATCGCATATCCGGCGGCAAGCTCGTCCTTCAGGACGGCGCGCCTTCAGGATTCTGAATTAAGAGCGGTCACCCCGGTTGCCAGCTTGCTCGTCCGGCAACCGCAGATGAGCGATGGCTATTGAAGCCGACTGTCATTTTCGCCGGAGGCGTCGGACGTATTCAAAAACTGGTATTCGATCCAGTCGTGTCCCGGCGCCTGTGTCTTGGCAAGTGTTCCGACAGCCGTGCGCAGAAGATCATCGAAGCCGATGCGGCTCGAGACGATCACGGCACCGGCCCGGATGGACATGGGATAGTGCGTGCCCGCCGGATAGAATTGCATCTTCGTTACCTTGTCGTGGACGCGTTCGGCGACACCACGCGCATCGGTCTCATTCGCACCAGGAAGGAACACGCCGAACTGATCGCCGGAGACGCGTCCGACAATGTCGCCATTGCGCACGGTGTTCCTGATCGTGGCCGCGACGCTGCTGAGCGCCTCGTTCCCCCAACTGAAGCCGAAACGGCTGTTGATGACTTTGAGGTCGTCGAGGTTGATAAGCAGGATGGTGCCGAGCGGATTACTGCCGGGTGCGGAGTTGCGGTTGGAGTAGGTATCGACAAGCGCGGAGAAAGTCGGCTCATTGAGGCAAGACGTCAGCCCGTCGTTTTGTGCCGATTTCTGTGCTTGCTTGCGCAATATGGCAGCCTTGGACGCAAGCAGCCCGCAAGCGATTGCGAGCGGCAGTCCAACGAGAACCGAAACCGTCAGGGTGAGGCCAAGTTCTCTACCGGCGGCAAGCGATGGTGACACTGCATTGAAGATGCCGTACGCAGCCAATGCAAGCGCAATGCCGGCGACGGCTCCTCCAGCAGCCCAGGAAAGGGCTGGCTTGTGGCGGAACAAGAAGGTCTTTGCTGATCTCCAGTCCATCGTCCTGTCAAATCCCCGTTTTTCTCACCGCAGTTCAATAATGCACCGGCGTAAAATTGACGTTGCGTCGACATTTCACATTTGATCGATTTGACTAAAGTCTGGGTAACGGAAACCAAATTTCGGAGCGGACTCGATGCCATCAAGCCTGATTTCTCGTTCTGCCGCATGTGTGGTGGTCATGTGCGTCTGTTGCCTAGTCATGTTGGTCACAGGCATCCAGCCGGCTGCAGCAACGTCGGCGCAAACCGAAGTCCGTCAGTTCGATGCGGCGACAGGTAAATGGGTCAAGAAGCGTGTGGATAACCGGAAGCTTGCGCGCAGGCTGAATGTCGCGCCGATCCCACCGCAGGTCGTTCCCTATGAAGGACGCGCGCGCCCGGGAACCATTATCGTGGATACCGGCCAGCGGCGTCTTCTCTACGTCAATCGGGATGGCACGGCGACCAGCTATATCATCGGGGTCGGTCGCGAGGGGTTTGGTTGGAAGGGATCGGAGAAGATCAGCCGCAAGGCAGAGTGGCCGAGTTGGACGCCTCCCGAAGAAATGCGGCAGCGCGAAGCGGCCAATGGGAGAATATTGCCTGCAACCATGGAAGGTGGACCTGATAATCCACTTGGTGCCCGTGCACTCTACCTTGGAGGTACTCTTTATAGAATACATGGCACCAACGAGCCATGGACGCTGGGAAAAGCGGTGTCGTCTGGCTGTATAAGAATGGCGAACGAGGATATTATTGAGCTCTACAATAAAGCTAACATTGGAAGCATGGTTATAGTTCAGTAAAATCTTATGTATATGTGTGGCGGAATCGCAACAATAATCAGGATTTCTTTGTGATGCAGAGCTCTCGCGGCAGCGGGGGTTGATGAATCTTAATCCAATCGGCATACGGTACGAGGGATTGGTATTCTGAAGCCGCTATTTAATGCGGCGCGTTGAGAGTGGGGTGGCGGGCAATGCGTATCTCAGTACTCCGGGTCATGTCTGCGGCGCTGCTTGCGGGGGTCTTTCTGGCTCCAGTGAGCGTCAAGGCGATGTCGCTGAAAGAAGCGATGGCCGTAACTTTGGAATCCAACCCTGAAATCGGCCAGGCTTCCGAAAATCGCGAAGCCATCGAGTTTGAGCTGCGCCAGGCGCGCGGTCTCTATCTCCCGAGCGTCGATCTGGAAGCGTCAGTTGGCGCTCGCGACCTGGACAACCCTTCACGGCGGCTCGGCGGTATCGATGATGATCCGCTTTATCCGTCGGAGGTTGGGCTTACCATCACCCAGAAACTTTTCGATGGCGGCGGGCGTCGTGCCGAACTTGAACGCCAGGCGGCTCGTGTCGACAGCGCAGCTTTCCGGGTTCTCGAACGTTCGGAGACGCTCGGTCTGCAAGTGGTGCGCGAGTATCTGGAAATTCTCCTGCAGGCGCAGATCGTTGAAGAATCGCGCCGCAATATGGGCTTCCACCAGCAAGTCATCTCCGACATCGGCTCGCTGATTTCGGGCGGCACCCTGACCGAAGCCGACCGCCAGCAGGGGCAGGAGCGTTTGCTGGCCGCGAAGGCCCGCATGAAAGAAGCTGAAGAGGAACTGGAGGCCGCGAAGGCCCGCTTCCTCACGCTCGTGGGCAAGCCATTTTCCAATGCCTCGATGCCCGCTTCGATGGCATCGGCGCTACCGAAGTCTCTCGACGCAGCCATAGGGTTGGCGAGGGTCAACAATCCACGTATCAAGGTTGCCAATGCGGACATCGATGTTGCTGACGCGCAGATCGATGCCGCCCGTTCCAAGATGCTCCCCGAGATATTCCTCGAAGGTCGGGCCCGTACCGGCAACGACATCGATGGCAGCGAGGGCCGCACGTCCGACATGCAGGCGCGGGTCGTAGCCAAGTGGAACCTCTATCGTGGCGGCATCGACATCGCCAATGAACAGGAACAAATCCGCAGGGCGAGCGAACAGCGCCTGGTGCTGCACCAGAATTTCCGTGAGGTCGAGGAAGCCGTCCGCATTTCGTGGGACCGCCGCCTGCGCCAGTTGGATCTGGCCAGCACTTTCCGTGAACAGGCTGCATCGAATGGACAGTTGGTGAGCTCCTACCGCGACCAGCTAGCGGTTGGGAGGCGTTCCCTGCTTGACGTTCTGGGCGCACAGAATTCGCGTTATACCGTCAACATTCTGGCGAAGACCGCGGAATTTGCTGCTCGTTTTGCCGAGTACCGCTTGCTTGCAGCGACGGGAACATTGTTGAGCACGATGAACTTGCAGGCCGCCAAGCAGTCAGACGCTTACGCGCGCAAGGAATTTAACGTTCCGGAAACCGCCCCGACCGAAACCTATCGTCGCCTGCCTTCGCAACAGGTCAACGACTTGCCGCTCGATTTGCTGGCCCCCATACAGTAACCAGCGGGAAAGTCTTTGCGGCATAGGCTGCGATGGATGAAGCGGTTCGAACGCAGGCAGCCTTTTGTCCGGTGGAACGCAGGCTGCTTGTCTTTCTTTGCAGCATGCGTCGTCTCGTATAGCGAGAGGCCTTCATGAATTCGGCGCCCGAATTGTCCGTTGTACGGGCCGAAGCGAACGAAATTGATGTCCCGGCGAGGGGGCAATCCTTCAGGGATGCCTTTCAACGGGTGGCCATTTTTCTTGGCAGGCCGGGTTCCGATGTCGTGCTTTTCTCCGGCATCCCATTTGACGAGGCGACGCCCAGTCTCGAAGACGTTCAACGGCTGAGTGATCGCATCGGCCTTGAAGTGAGAGATCTTGGTTGGCGTGAACTGGCATCGGGCAATCTCGATTTGCCGGCTATTCTTCTTTTGAATGACGGGTCGGCCCTGTCCCTGCTGGAAAACATTGCGGGAGGTGATTTCGACGCCTCGCTGCTGGCGCTGGCCAATTCCCAGGTTCAGGGTGGCCCGCTGCGCAAGGAAGAAGTGCGGGCCGTGCTTTCCTTCAGCATTGTCAGCGCAGACACGATGCAATCCGCCGTGGAGGGCGTGGATGGCAGCATCGTGCGGCGGCACTGGCTGGCCAGCGCATTGCTGCCGTTCTGGCGTTCCTATGCGCAGGTCGCTTTGGCGGCGCTGTTCATCAATCTGCTCGCCTTGGCCTCGCCTCTCTTCACCATGAATGTGTACGATCGCATTTTGCCCAATGATGCCAAGTCGACGCTTTGGGTGCTTGCCATTGGTGTTTCCGGCGCGATCCTCTTCGACCTGCTTCTGAAGACGGCTCGCTCGGCCCTGATCGACTACGCGGGCAGGCGGGCCGACATAAAGCTTTCTTATCTCTTGTTCGAAAAGGTCCTTAACGCGACCATGGCGTCGAGGCCGATGCAGACCGGTGACTATGCCAGCCGGATCACGCAGTACGAATTCGTGCGTGAGTTCTTTACATCGAACACCATCAGCGTGTTGATCGATACGGTCTTCGTATTCGTGTTTCTGATCGTGATCTATCTGGTAGCCGGGTGGATCGTGATTGTTCCGGCCATAGCCTTCGTTATCGCGCTGGTCATAGGGCTGATTTCCCAGCATCGGATCGGGCGCAGGGTAGCAGCCGCATCAAACGAATCTTCGATGAAGCAATCGCTTCTTGTCGAGACCATCTCGACGATCGAGACGGTGAAGTCATTGAGCGCGGAACGGATGCTGCTGCGCAAGTGGCACGAATTGTCCAAGAAGGCGTCGCTGACGTCGGAAGAGATCAAGCAGCTGTCGGCGTCTGCCGCCAACTGGACGCAATTCGTCCAGCAGTTGGTATCGATCGTCATCATCATCGCAGGCGCCTACCAGTTCTCACAAGGCCAGATGTCCTCTGGCGCGATCATCGCCGCAGTCATGCTTTCAAGCCGAACTGTCGCGCCGATGGGCCAGATTGCGATGACGCTTTCGAGGATGCGGCAGGCGATGCTGTCCCTGCGCATCCTCAATTCGGTAATGGAGCAACCGGAAGATCGCCCGACGGGAACGGGCTTCGTCAATCGCGAAATCCACACCGGGAGCTTTGCATTCCAGAACGTGGAGTTTGCCTACCCGAATTCCGACCAGAAAGTGCTGAACGGACTGACATTTGCGGTCCAGCCCGGCCAGCGCGTTGGCATTATTGGCAGGATAGGGTCAGGGAAAACGACTCTCGGCCGCCTTCTCGCGGGTCTTTATCCGCCTACGGCAGGCAGTCTGATGATAGATGGCATCGACGTGCGTCAGTATCATCCGGCCATCATCCGCTCTGCTGTCTCTGTGGCGTCGCAGTCGGCCGACCTCTTTTCGGGTTCCGTCAAGGAAAACCTGCTTATGGGCCGCGCCGACGCGACCGATGCGGAAATCATCGAGGTGGCGCGTAAGACGGGCGTTGACGAGTTCGTCTCCCGACACCCTCGTGGCTATGACATGCAGGTTGGCGAACGCGGTAGCAATCTCTCCGGTGGTCAAAGGCAGGCCATGGCGATTGCCCGCCTCTTGTTGGCGAGGCCCAAGATCATATTCCTGGACGAGCCGTCAGGCGCCATGGATCTCGCTTCGGAGCGCAGGCTGATCAATCAACTGGCGACTGCGATCAGCCCGGAGACGACGCTTGTTATCTCGACCCATCGCTACAGCATGCTGGAATTGATCGACCGCCTCATTGTTCTGGAAAATGGCCGCGTGATCGCGGATGGCCCAAAGAAGGCTGTGATCGAGCAACTCCAGAAGAACGTGGCGCGTCCGACATGATCCGGATCTGCGAACAATTGGCGGGCTGTATCGCTCAAGCGAAGGGGGAGCGGCAATGACCGACAAACCTCCGTTTTGGGCGCGCGCCAGTCTCGTCGTCGTTATTTTGCTTATTATTTCGTTCGTGGCTTGGGCCGCGATCACGCAGGTCGAGGAAATCGCTCGTGGCGAGGGTAAGGTGATTCCTGTCTCGCGCACCCAGGTCATCCAGGCGAGCGAGGCCAGCGTCGTGCAGGAGATCGCGGTGAAAGTCGGCCAGATCGTCAAGAAAAACGATCTCATCGTGCGGCTGGACGACACCGCCACGACCTCGACATTGGGTGAGATCGAGGCGCGCGCACGTGCGTTGCGCGTTCAGATCGCACGCCTCGAACTGGAGCAGACTGGCGACATGATCTCGCCGATGACTTGTCCGGAGGAAGTCAGGAAGGCCAGCCCGGAGGTTTGCGACAACGAAGCGCAACTGTTGAAGGCGCGCCGTGATGCTTTCCAGAACAAGCTTTCGGTCTTGCAGGAACGTCATCTGCAGCGCCGCAAGGAACTGGATGAGGCGCTCGTCGGCATCCAGCGTCTGGAGGCCAATATCGAGGTTTCGCAGAAGGAAGCCGCTCTGCTGGAGCCGCTGGTCGTGCGCAAGCTCGCACCGCAGACCGACCTCTTGCGAATCCAGAAGGAACTGACGGACTCAAGCGGCCAACTGAAATTGCTGCAGGAGTCGCTCGATCGTATTCGCGGTGCGATCAAGGAAGCCTCGCTTCAGGTTGACGAACTGACGCTGGTTTTCCAGCAGGAAGCGCTGGCTGAGAAGACCAAGGTTCTGGCCGATCTCTCCGTGGCGATGGAGACGATCCGTGGTGCGTCGGACCGGGTCCAGCGAACTGATCTGCGCTCGCCTGTCGACGGCGTGGTGAACCGTCTGGAGATCACCACCATTGGCGCATACGTGCAGCCTGGAACCGTGGTCGCGGAAGTTGTTCCGACCTCCGACGTACTGCTGGTAGAGGCCCGCATTTCACCAAAGGATGTTGCTTTCATACGCGTGGGGCAGCCGGCGCTGGTGAAGGTCACTGCCTTCGACTTCTCAATCTATGGCGGGCTTGCGGGTGAGGTTTCCAATGTCTCGGCGGATTCGATGTTCGACGAGAAGTCCGGAGAAACCTTCTATCTCGTGCAGGTCAAGACCGACAAATCGGAGATCATTCATGACGGCAGGTCGCACGCGATCATTCCCGGCATGATCGCCTCCGTCGACATCATGACGGGCAAGAAAACGGTCCTTCAATACCTGCTGAAACCAATCAACAAGGCCAGAACAGAAGCCATGCGGGAGCGATAGCATGGCTTCCGCATCCGGCGAACCGAAACCCAGTTCACTTGCCAGCGATGCCGAACCTGTCTTCCGGGTGGTGGAGGGCGAAGATTCGCGCCGTGGCATCCGCCTTGAACGTGCGTATTGGCAAGCCTTGCGCGACATTGCGGCCGTGACCGCACAGAAAACTGGAAGTCTTGTAAGCGCAGTGATTGAGCAAGCGCCGGATGTGACGAACGCGACGTCGCTGCTTCGGGTCTATTGTCTCAAATGGGCGCTGGGCGAGTTGGATGCAGCCCGTCGGATTTCCAGCCCGTCTCTTGTCGGCAACCTGGTACGGGCTTCGCCGGGCCCGGCTTTCGCCCTGGGTCTCGACAAGCGCATCATCGCCTATAACCAGTCTTTTCTGGCGTTCGTACAGGCACGCTTTTCATACGCCGCGCCGGGTCCGATTGGCCGGGATTTCCGACTTGCCCTGGATGTTCATCTGACGGATCTGGCTGCAAGCCTGAAGGCGAATGGCAATGTTCCGACCCCGGTAAGCTTTGTCGTCGGCCTGGGCGATCGGCGATTGCGCGGAAATCTCAATTCCATACTCGCGCCTGTCACAGGGCAGGACATCATCCTGTGCTACATCCTGCCCTAGACATTGAGCCCCGAGAATTCCACGCTGTCAGGATGGGTCGCGAATGCCTTCGCCCGGCTGTACAGCTTCCAGTGACTTGGGGCGCTTCTGCATGGCGAATTCCGAGCCCCTTTTGTAGCCGTGGACCCAGGCTTTTTGCATGCTGAGGGAATAGAGCGCCTGATACTGCGGCAACTGCTTGTCGGTCAGCACGGTATCTCGCAAATTGTCCAGCACATAAGTGTTGCTGGATGTCGAGACCGCAAGAACGGCATGATAGAAATTCCGGCTTGAATCACGCAGCACCACCAGGGCCATGCTGTCGGCCGGCAAACCGGCAGCTCTAAGCGCTGCCATCTTCAGGATTGCAAAATCCTCGCAATCACCTCTGCCTGAGCCAAGAATTTCTTTAGGTGTCGCCCAATAGTCGAGCACACCGTAAATATCTTTGTCGCTTCGATAGTCGATCAGGCGATTGATTGCTTTGTTGACGGCAGTGATCTTGCCTAGCAACGGCTGATCCTGCACGGCATTGGTCGTGTCGTTAAGTAGGTTCAAGCGAATGCGGCATGCGGCAACGCCGTCGCAATCCTCAGGCGCAAGCTTGGCCGCACCCGCCTCAATCTCCGCCCAACGTATCGCCATGCCGGGTTTGAACGGGAATGCTACCGAGGAGAATATACCCGTCACCACCGAGCCAGTGCTCATATAGTCAAGCTGCGTGTCGGTTGATGTTGGGCCGCTGCCAATACCGGACACGTTCCCAGTCAACATGCAGGCAGCGGCCGCGGTGAGGGCCATGCTGGCCCACCTTCCCGCAACTCGTATACCTCTGTGAAGCATCTGCCCTTCCTCGATCTACCGAGGTGCAGATTAGTTCAGGGAGTTGTATATCGAGCTAAGGGAGATGGTATAAATTCGGAAGGATTATCACAAGAGTAATATTAAATAGAATTTAAAAATTGAAATTAAGTATTGAAATTTTGCGTATTCCAGATCGTCAAATTGATCTGTATTTTATTCAAATTGTGCCACGGATAGACGGAATGATACCCGTGGCCCGATCCTCACTTCGTTTTCATCCAGCCATCAGGCCGGATATGCCGCGACGCCAATAGGCCGCTGCAAGGGTCTGGTCTCGACCTAAACCGAGTTCACTCCGCCAACGGTCTCGAACACGCTTGGCGGCCATTGCTTCCGCTGCAAACCAGCCAAACTTGGTCGGACCTTCTGGCCAGACGACAGACAATACGGAAGTGGCCAGGCGTTCATCCGTTCCTGCAGCTACACCGTTCCGATAAATCCAATTCAGCTCGATCCGGGTATTGTTGTCGATCTCCTGCTTTTCCTTTTCGTCGGCAACTTCGACAAATGCGACGCCGGTCGTTTTTGCCGGCAAGGTTTCCAGCATTCTCGCCAGTGCGGGCAGTCCCGTTTCATCGGCACCCATGACATACCAGCCCGCTTGCCGCAGCGGTCGGCCTACAGGTCCCATGACGCCAACCTTGTTGCCGGGCGTTGCGTCCAGAGCCCACTTTGAACCGACACTGTCCCCCTCGTGCGTCACGAAGTCCACGTCCATCCAGCCTTCTTCGACGCTGAAAGCTCGGATCGTGTAGGCCCGCGGCGTTGGGCGGTGGTCGTCGGCTGGCCACACTGCGAGCCCATTGGGACCAAGGGTCGGCCATTGCGGGTCAGGTACTTTTTCGGTCGGGAACAACATGCGGATATGCATGTTTCCGTACTTGCCGAAACGCTCCAGCCGTTCGCCCGCCAATCGTATCCGGCGCATATGCGGCGTAAGCCAGGTCGCGCTGATAACCGTCATTTCGCGGAACTGTGCCAGTTGCGTTTCGTCGGCTAGATCGCCAGACCAGACGATCTGCGGCTGTTCCTCTTTGGCGTAGACCTGCACGGCAGTCGCGAGCAGGTCCTTGATGCGCGCGAGGCCGTCCGCATCGCCGGAATTTGCCCGCATTACAAGGTTTCCGGGTGTCATGTCGAAGGATGCCGCACCGAAATCAAAGCGGAAATCGATGCGGCCGTCCTTCTGCAAGACATCTGCGTTGAAGCTATGCAAGCGATCGGTGATCCGGTCGAGATAGTTGGGTAGATGCTGCAGTTGCAGGCGCGCCTCGCAGGCAAGCTGGGTCATTTCAAGTCTCCGGAAATTCAGCCGCCAATGCGGCCAGTCAATGCGATCTTGAATGTTCTGCCCTTACCTTGCTCGCTTAACGGATTGGTTCCCCAACCAGTTTGCGGGTCGGTGTAGGCCTTGTCGAAAATGTTATCGACACCGAAGTCGAGCTTAAGGTTGTCGTTCACGTCCCAGTTTGCGAACACGTTCACAAGATCGGTGCGCGGATAGAATTTGGGTCCGGTGGAAAGCACGCGCGTTACTTCGCCAAGACTTTGGTATTGAACACCGTAAACGAGGCGGTCCTCAAGCGCGCGGAAGCCGAGTGTAAGCGAGACGTTGTCGAGCGGCGTATTGCTGAGCGTGGCTCCGGCCGTGGGGCCGTCATGCATCTTTGCATCGGTGAACGATGCGGCAACATTCACGAACCCGATGCCGTAGTCATAGACCCCCTCCAATTCAATGCCCTTTAGCAGGGCCGTCCCGACATTTTGAGAGGTTGTGACGCCGCCGGCCGCCACGGTATCGATATAGTCGTCGACTTTCGTATGGAAGACATTGACCTTGGCGCGGACCAAGTCATTGCCTGTGAACACGCTGTCATACTTCAGGTTTACGCCAGCTTCCCAGGTCTTTGCCACTTCAGGCTTGAGTGTCAGGTTTGGCTCATAGCCTGCGCCATGAGCGCCGTTTTGGCGGAACACGTCCTGCATGTGCGGCGTGCGGTAGCCTTCTGCATAGGTGCCGTAGAACTGCATCCCTTCAAGCGGCGTGACGCCAACCGTCATTCTCGGTGACCAACGCTCGCCTTCAAGTGAAACCGGGTGGGAGGGGTTGCCGGGTGCAGGCTTCGACATTCCGTCGAGTTGGTAACCATCGTAGCGAAGGGCGCCGATCAGATCGAGCCAGGTATCATACTTGCCTTCCCATTGCATGAAGGCGCCGTACGCGCGTTGATCGCCCTTGCCGAAGTTGGCGTCCACTGAATCGCCGTTCATAAGCGAGTAGTCGCCACCATAGGTCAGCGTGTGGCTCATGCCCCAGCCTTCGAAGCGGGAGGCATTGCGCACATTCATTCCGCTGGTCGTGACGTCATAGTAACGCATCGAACCGACGGCGCTTCCCACGATCTGGCGTTGCTCGGCCCGCGTGGCGGCATGATAGGCAGTCGCGGAGAAGTCCCAGAGGTCGTTGTCGTCCGGCTTGTAGGTGTAGTTGGCCGTATAGTTCCGGACATCCGTGTCGGCATTGTAACGGGTGACGTTGATGTTGTTGGAGCCAGAAGCGGCTGAGACGATGTCATCGTAGTTCTGCGCTACAGCGCTAAGCTTCACCTCATGCCCTTCGGCGGGGCGGAACGTCATCTTGCTGTAGCCGCTTACCGCCTCTTCACCGGTAAAGCGCACGGGCGTTCCGTTGCCATCTTTGTACTCGCCGCTGTCGCGCCAGACGATATTGCCGATAACGTCGATGTTGTCGTTGAAGCGATATGCTCCAGTGGTACTCGAGAGGTAGCCATTGCCGTTGCTTTCATAACGGCCTTTCTCGCTGAGCGCCCAAGTCTCCCCATCGCGCAGGAAATCGCTCGCGCTCTTGGTTTCGAACGCAACCACACCGCCTATCGCGCCGGTACCGTAGGCATTCGAGACCGGTCCTCTGATGACAGTGACCTGCTTCAGAAGTTCAGGCTCGATGTAGAACGAGCCTGAGCCATGACCGACACGCCAGTAGTCCTGCCGCGCTCCGTCGAGCGTCACCGCGACACGGCCATATTGCTGAAGGCCACGGATGTTGATCGCGGTTGCCGGGTCATCGCCGTTCAAGGATGCCGATACGCCCGGAATGTTGCGAAACAGGTCGGCCGCAGTAACAGGCTGCAAACGTTCGATCTCACTCGTGTCGGCTACGCTTGTTCCTGACAGAGCATCGATGACCGCCTGAAGACCCATGGTCGCCGAGATTGTGATCAAGTCGAGAAGTGTTGGCGTCTGCCGATTGCCGGGCGGCTGGACCCGGTCCTGCTTCTGTGCCGGCTGGGCTTGCTGGCCCTGCGCCTGTTGAGCATATGCTGGAAGAGCTCCCACAGACAAAGCCGCGGCAAGAGCCGTACTGGTCATCAGACCCCTGGATGAAAAAGACATAAGCCACCCCCGAATGCGCTTGAAACGAAATTCGCTGGCAGGGCTTTTCGCCGGGCTGGCAAGTGCAGAAATCACGATCGGTTGACCGCGAATACCGGCAGATAGTAAAACTTGATGACAAGAGTCAACTTTAATTATACTGACAGCACGAAAATATCTTTACGTGAGGTGATTTCCCCACATGCGCAGACGAATTGCATTTGGCAGCATCTTGCAATCGCACGCTGGCAAGTTTCGGCGAAAAGCGGCGGCAATCTTCCTCGGCATTTCGGTGCTGCTGATGAACTCTATTGTCGGCTATGCCGCAGAAGTCGTCGATGCACGCGGCAGGACCGTCGAGACCGGCACAGCAGCTCGGATTGTGACGCTTGGCTCCGATGTTACTGAGATCGTCTATGAGCTTGGCATGGGCGACAGGGTAATTGGCGTCGACAGGGCCAGCAAATATCCGCCATCCGTCAACGCCAAGCCAAATGTGGGTTCGCGCCGGCAACTGTCCGTCGAAGGTCTGGCGGCGTTGCAGCCGGATCTGATCATTGCCGCCAACGACATCGGGCCGCCCGAGGCAATCGATGTGCTGGCCTCTTTGCAGACGCCGGTTGTTTTCGTTCCGCAGGAAAATTCGCCCGACGGCATCCGTGCCAAGATCGAGCTGATCGCAGCCGCTCTCGAGATCGAAAGGCAGGGACAGGTTCTCTCCCAACGTGTCCTTGACGACTTCAATTCCGCCGCCAGCCTCGCATCGGCAGTTGCGACGACGGATCGCAAGAAGGTCATATTCTTTCATGGCCTGATAAAACTGTCCGCGGCCGGTGCGGGTACTGCAGCAGATGCCATTATTCGCTACGCTGGTGGGTCGAATCCTATGGAGGTCGTCCAGGGCTACAAGGCAGCTTCGGAAGAAAAGCTCATTGAGTTAGCCCCTGACGTCATCCTCATGATGGGCGACGGCAAGGGGGGGCCGACGTCCGACCAGGTGTTCGCCAACCCTGCGCTTGCCGCCACGCCGGCGGGACGCAATCGCCATCTGATTGTGTTGGATGGAACCTACATGATCGGGTTTGGGCCACGCACGGCGACAACAATTCGAGAACTTGCCCAAGCGCTTTACCAAGGCTCAGATATGCAGAAAACGTCGAAAAGCAATTGAGGCGACAGGAGTAAGTCAACCGGTCATAGAGGCCTCAGGCCAGCATTGTCCGGCTCTCTCGCGGATCTGCCAGTGAGACAAATATGAGTCGGTTGACGCATGTCTTACCTTAGGTCATGATATGCTTATATTGAAATGAGCAAAGGCGCTCTACGGCGGACAAACCGCGTGGAGCGCTTTTTTGTTGGCTCCGGCGTATGAACGGAGTTGGCGTTGG
>NZ_JBMDKS010000040.1:0-20672 GCF_057809835.1 Mesorhizobium sp. FG116 | reverse complement strand
ATACGACAAGCCATTGGTATCGCTGCGAAGTCGCAGTTCAAAATAGAACGCACCCGCGCATATGCAAAAGTCGCATAAGATAGATTATGGAACTAGCGATAACCCAGAGACCGGGCTTTTGCGGTATCTTTGCCCATATCGTCCCAGCCAGATGCCAAGGAACTCAGCAGTTCGATGACCATGCCGTCGTATGCAGGTTCGACATGCGCCGGCGTCTCTGCGAGAACTGTCGCATAATCCAGCGGTACGTGCATATGCGTAAGCACGGCTTTGGCCGGCTTCAGCCGGTCGATCCACTCGAGTGCTTCGCCAAGCGAAAAATGGCTTGGATGCGTCCGATACTGCAAGGCATCGATCACCAGCGCGTCCAAGCCTTCCAAACGCTTCACTGTCGCTGCCGGAAACCCGCTGACGTCAGGGCAATAGGCCAGGCCGCCGATCCGGAAGCCCAGCGAAACAATGTCGCCATGGACCTGCGGCAGCGGTTCAAAGGTGAGGGCGCCGCCCTCGCCGCCGATCACTACCGGCCTGTCGTGTTCGATGGTCCGCGCCCATAGGATCGGCGGATACGAGCTGCCGGGAGGCGTCTCGAAGCAGTAGCCGAATGCCTCGCGCAGACGGGCCATAGTGCGCTCATCCGCATAAATGTCGATCAGACGCCTCTGTTCGAGCACATAGCCGCGTAGATCATCAATCCCGTGGATATGATCGGCATGCGGATGCGTGTAAATAACCGCATCGATGCGTTTGACATCGGCCATCAGCATCTGCGACCTGAAATCCGGCCCGGTATCTATGACGACGGTGGTTTTCCTGCCGTCGGCCGAAATGCGCTCGACCATGGCCGAGGTCCGCATGCGGCGGTTCTTTGGATTCTGTGGGTCGCAGTTGCCCCAGTCGCCGGTTATGCGGGGTACGCCGGGCGACGATCCGCATCCCAAAATCGTCAAGCGCAGCCGATCGGACACGTCTAGCCACCTTGCCTGTCGGGATGCGGTATCTTCTTGAACAATTTGAAGAAATTGTCGGTCGTGAGCGTGGCGATTTCGTCCTCGCTCACGCCTATCGTCTGCGCCAACACCTTTGCTGTGTCGGCGACGAATGCCGGTTCGTTGCGCTTGCCGCGATGCGGCACCGGTGCGAGATAAGGTGCATCCGTTTCGACCAACAGCCGGTCGTGCGGGACGGCGGCGGCGATCTCGCGCAACTCGGCCGAATTCTTGAAGGTCACGATGCCCGAGAATGAAACATATCCGCCCAAGGCGACGCCCACCTCCGCCAAGCGCCTGCCCGACGAAAAGCAATGTAAAATGAAGGGGAAAGCACCCTTCCCTGTTTCTTCTTCAAGGATCGCGGCGACGTCGTCGTCTGCGCTGCGTGCGTGGATCACAAGTGGTAGGCCCGTTTCGCGCGCGGCAGCAATATGGGTCCGGAATCCCTGGATTTGGGCCTCGCGCGGCGCATAGTCATAGTGGTAGTCGAGGCCAGCCTCGCCGATTGCCACCACCTTGGGGTGCCGGGACAACTCGATAAGATTTTCCGTTGTTATATCAAGCTCTTCGCCTGCATTGTGTGGATGCGTGCCGATCGAGCAAAAAACTTCGTCGAATGTCTCAGCAATTTCAAGTATTTGCGGAAATTTCCTGACATGCGTCGAGATTGTCACCATGAGGCCGATGCCGGCTGCCTTGGCGCGGGCGACGACAGCCGCCCGCTCCTCGGCAAAGTCCGGAAAATCAAGGTGACAATGGCTGTCAACGAGCATCAGGCGTTGGCTTCCTGCTCGACATAGCGCGGAAACACCGGCTGTGGCGCGGGCAGTGCTGTACCTGTCGCCAACGCATGTGCCTCCGCGACATGCGCAAAACTCCTCGCATCCTCGGCAACAGCCAAAATGTCGAGCAGCTTCGCCGCGGAGCCCGGAATGTAGGGCTGGCACAGGATCGCCACGCGCCGGATCGTTTCGGCAGTAACCCACAGCACAGTTTCCATGCGCGCCGGATCGGTCTTCTTCAGCGCCCACGGCTCCTGAGCGGCGAAATAGCGGTTGGCTTCGGCAACCACCGCGAAGATCGCCGCAAGTGCGTGATGGATCCCCTGCTCCGCCATCGCCTTGCGAGCAATGGTGAGTGCTTCGCTTGCCTGGTCGAGGATAGCCTTGTCGGCATCCGCGAATTCACCACGCGCGGGCACCACGCCGCGGCAGTTCTTTGCGATCATCGACAGCGAGCGCTGCGCAAGATTACCGAGGTCGTTGGCAAGGTCTGCGTTGGTGCGGTTGACAATCGCCTCATGGCTGTAGCTGCCGTCCTGCCCGAACGGCACTTCGCGCAGGAAGAAGTAGCGCACCTGATCGAGGCCGTAATGCTCGACCATGGAGGCAGGATCGATGACGTTGCCCAAAGACTTCGACATCTTCTCCCCGCGATTGAACAGGAATCCATGACCGAAAACGCGCTTCGGCAATTCGATGCCCGCCGACAACAGGAAGGCCGGCCAGTAGACGGCGTGGAAGCGCACGATGTCCTTGCCGATGATATGTGCATCGGCAGGCCAGAACCGCCATTTCTCATCCTTTTCATCAGGATAGCCGACGCCTGTAATGTAATTTGTGAGCGCATCGACCCACACATACATGACATGCTTTTCGTCGCCCGGCACAGGCACACCCCAATCGAAGGTGGTGCGCGAGATCGAAAGATCCTTCAGGCCGGACCTGACGAAACTTGCAACCTCATTGCGCCGTTCGGTGGGGCCGATGAAGTCAGGCTGGTTCTCGTAGAGCGCCAGAAGCTTGTCCTGATAGGCGGAAAGGCGGAAGAAATAGCTTTCCTCCTCGACCCACTCGACAGGCGTTCCCTGCGGGCCGTAGCGAACATTGTCCGCGCGCACCTCGGTCTCTTCCTCGCCGTAATAGGCTTCGTCGCGCACCGAGTACCAGCCCGCATAGCCACCCTTGTAGATGTCGCCGTTTGCCGCCATTGCCTTCCAGATGGCTTGCGAAGCCGCGTAGTGGCGTTCTTCCGTGGTGCGGATGAAATCGTCGTTGGAGGCGTTCAGCACCGTCGCCATGCGCTTGAATTCCGCGGCATTGCGGTCAGCGAGTTCGCGCGCCGAGATACCTTCCTTTTTGGCCGTCTGGAGCATCTTGATGCCGTGCTCGTCGGTGCCGGTCAGGAAGAACACGTCCTTGCCGTCGAGGCGCTGGAAGCGCGCCAGGGCATCGGTCGCGATCAGTTCGTAGGCATGGCCGATATGCGGCTTGCCGTTCGGATAGGAAATGGCTGTGGTGATGTAGAAAGTGTCGCGTGACATGAAAGGGACCGTATGAACCTGCGGGGAGGAATGGGCGGTGGATATCGCATCGGGGCAGCAATTGCCATCCCGAAGCAAAGCCGAGCATCACATTCGCAGCGCAGTATTCAGGCGGTCGATCATCGTCAGTGCGTGTTGTTTCTTGTCGAGATTGTAGGTCTCGGTCTCAATTATCGCGTCGCGCGCATTCTGCCAAGTGTCCGTCAACGCCTTGGCGCGACCAAGGTCGCCCGCAAGCGCGGCTTCGCTGGCACTGCTCGATAGAAGATCAAGCGCGCGGCGGTTGAAAATGTCGAACGGAATGGCCCGGTCTCGACCGGCGACGGCATCAGCAAGGCGATGCGCCTCGCCCGTGCTCGCGCGCCTGGAGCGAACAAGCGTGTCCAGCGCATCCGCAATCTCCAGCCCGCCATACTGGGTGAGCAGGATGGCATTGCGCACGCTGCCCCCTGCCCGCTCGGCAAGCGAGGCGAGGGCCGAAGGATCGGCGGCCTCAAGTTCCATGCTACCAAGGACACTGGCGAGATCGCCGGTGTCGAGCGGCGCAAGCCGAACGATTTGGCAACGCGAGCGAATGGTGGGCAACAGCGAGCCCGGCGCGTGCACGACAAGGATGAACAGCGTGCGCGACGGCGGCTCCTCGAGGTTCTTGAGCAAGGCGTTGGCGGCACTCGTGTTCATGTCGTCGGCCGGATCGACGATGACCACCCGGTAGCCGCCGTCATGCGAGGTCAACGACAGGAAACTGCTGACCTTGCGGATCTCGTCAACCGTGACCACCGATTTGTAGGTCTTGGTCTTCTCGTTGTAGGGCCGCGTGAGATGCAAGACCGACGGGTGCGCGCCCTGGGCGATCTGGCGAAACAGCGGCGATGCGGGGTCGGGAGATGCAAGCGTTTCAGGCGACGCCTCGCTGCGCGCGTATTTCAGCAGATGATTTGCAAGGTGAAACGCCAGCGTCGCCTTGCCGATGCCCACCGGCCCGACAAAGATCAGCGCGTGCGGCATCTTGCCGGAACGATACGCGGAGACCAGCATGTTGGCCGCGTCCGTATGGCCGAGAAGCCGCGGCGTTTCCGACGGCTCCGGCACACCTTCCAGCGTATCATGCTGCTCCGGCGCGATCCGTTCGAAGATCATGCGGGTGCTGCCTGCTTGATGCCGGCGGTCATGCGCGCTTCCAGCCCACCGAATACGGCCGTAGTTATGGCGTCTTCCACCTCGCTCGGCGACCGGGACGCATCAATTACCACGCAGCGTTGAGGCTCGGACGCCGCAATCGCAAGAAAGGCCTCGCGCCGCTGTTGATGGATGGACACGGTTTCCTTTTCGAAGCGATCCGGGACGTCATTGGGAGAGCGGCGAACCGCTGCCCGCTTCAAGCCCTCGGCGGGATCGATATCGAGAATGAGCGTCATGTCCGGCACCATGCCGTTGATGGAAACCTGCTCAACAACCTCCATGAAGGCCGGATCGAGACCGCCGGTCACGCCCTGATAGACGCGCGAAGAATCGATGAAGCGGTCGCAAAGGACGATCGCGCCCCGTTCGATGGCGGGGCGGATAACCTGCTCGACATGGTCGGATCGCGCGGCGGCAAACAGCAGCGCCTCCATCTTCGGCCCAAACGGTTCGGCTGCGCCCGACAACAACACGTGGCGGACCGCCTCGGCACCCGGCGAACCGCCGGGTTCACGCGTTACGAGAATGGCGTATTTCTTGGCGCGCAGCTTTGCTGCAAGCAACTCGATCTGGGTTGACTTGCCGGCCCCCTCGCCGCCTTCGAAAGTTATGAAGAAGCCTTTTGCCACTGGTCGACGCTTCGTCCTGTTGTCGTCTTCCTCTTAGTGCGGGCAGATCGAAAGGTCTACGTTGTCAAAGCAGTCCGTCAGCTAATCCGCAGGCGCGGATGTTAACGCAACCAGCCGATGGCCAGTTCCTCGACCGCGTCGAGCGCGCGGCTTTGCAAGGTGCCGACCTCAACGGTTTCGGCGGCGAAAAGCGGGGTTTCCTGGCTCAGCGTATCGCCAATCCAAACACGCAAGGTGCCGACCGGCTGCCCTTCTTCCACCGGAGCCGAAAGCGGACCCTGATAGATGATGCGGGCCGTGACCTTGTCGCGATTTGTGATGGGCAAGAAAATGTCGATCGGGCCCTTGGCCTTGAGAGCAACGCCTGACTTCGTGCCGCCATAAACCTGAGCCTCGCCCGCCACCTCGTCGGCTGCGAATATCTCGGTTTTTTCAAACGAACGCAGGCCCCATTCGAGCAACTTGCGCGCCTCTTCGGCACGTTCGCGATCGGACGCGAAGCCGCTCATTGCCGCGATGACGCGTTTGCCGCCTTGGTTGACCGAACCGACAATGCCGAAACCGTTCTGTTCGCTGGCGCCGACCGCCAATCCATCCGCGCCGATTTCCATGGCGAGCAGCGGATTGCGATTGCGCTGTGAAATCTTGTTCCAAGTGAAGTCCTTTTCGCCGAAATAGCGATAGAGGTCCGGGTATTCGCGCCAGAGATGATGCGAGAGCTGCACCAGTTCCCGCACCGTGGTCACCTGCCCTTCGGCCGGCAAGCCCGTCGAATTCACGAAGGTCGATTTCGCGAGCCCGATTTCTCGCGCGCGCTCGGTCATCTGCAAGGCGAAGTTGGTCTCCGACCCGGCGACGCCTTCAGCAATGACAATGCAGCCGTCATTGGCGGATTGCACCGCAATGCCCCGGATCAGGTCTTCGAGGCGAATGGCCGACTTTACCGCAGCAAACATGGTCGACGTGCCGGAGGGAGCACCGCCCGTGCGCCAGGCATTTTCGCTGACGACAAAGGTATCCTCGCGCGTAAGCCGGCCCGACTTGATGGCGTTGAAGGCGAGCTCCAGCGTCATCAACTTGGCAAGCGAAGCTGGCTGGATCGCCGCATCGGCATCTTTGGAAAAAAGTACTGTGCCGGTTTCGGCATCGATCATGAATGCTTGCGTTGCCTTGGTTTCGAACAATTGGGCTGCAGCTTCATTCACGGTCGCGGCTACGAACAGCGCAACAGCCAGCAAGCCGAAAATCGGTGTGCGCCAATCGTGTGTCATAAGAAAATTGCCTTGTTCGGTCGCAAGCCATCCGCTGGGATGGGGGAAGCTACCAGCCCCCTGCCCTTCAAATCAACCGATGATAAGAGTTCTCCGGCACCTGACATGCGATCTAATCGCCAGATCAGTTGCGCACCACCAGCGCGTCCGGCGCACCGTGCGTCCATGCCGCCTGGAGCATAGCGTCAAGCCCGGCGTGGCCGTCCGCATAAAGATTGACCGAATGCCACGTCTTGCCGTCGAGTTCAGCCTTCTGGACTTCCACCTTACCGAATGGCCGAAGCTGCTCGGCAACTCGCATCGCATCGGCGGCGTTGTCGAATGAACCGGCGGCAATATAGTCGCCAGTCGGGGCGGCATCGGCCGCAGTTGAGGCATTGAGACGTTTCCACGAGGCGGTTACGTCTGCGGGCGTCATTTTGGCGCTGGCCAGGGCAGCGAATGCACCTGCTGCGCGCTCGATACGCTCGTCTGCATAGGAAAGCGTGGCAATGGCGAACGGCGTCTGTTCAGGCAGGTTCAAATCCGGTCTCTGCTGAACGATAGGCCCGAAGTCAGGCAGTACGACGTAGCCGACCGACGGTGCCTGCGCCGTCATGAAAGTTGGCTGGGCCGGAACGGAATCGACAAGCTGTCCGGGAAACGGAACCGCCAGCGAGCCGAGCGCCGCACTTGGCGTCGAGCCGTTCATGGCGATCATGACGCCGGTGGGCAGTCCAACCGAAGGATCGTTCGGCCGATTGCCGGGATTATAGGACGCCATCAGATACTGGTCGTCGTCACCATCCAGCGGTGCGCGACCGATGTAATCGACCTTTACCTTGGCGGTTCCGATGCTGGCATAGTCGAGCATTTCGGCTGCGCGCTTGGAAAGATCGATGATGCGGTTGCCGTGATAGGGCCCGCGATCATTGACGCGCACGATGACCGAGCTGCCGTTGGCGGTGTTCGTAACGCGCGCGTAGCTGGGCAACGGCATGGTGGGATGCGCCGCCGTGAGATGCTCGGTATCATAGATCTCGCCATTGGCGGTAAGGCGGCCGTGGAATGCATCGCCATACCAGGAGGCTGCGCCGACCTTGGAATATTTGCGGTCTTCCTTGGGGTAGTACCACTTGCCGGCGACCTGATAGGGCTTGCCCAACTGGTCACGACCCCCGCCTCGCCTGATGCCATCACGGCCAAAGACAACGCGCGGGCTGGCTTTGACGCCGTATTTTGATTCCGGGAAATATTCCTTGGAGCGGGTTTGCTGGGCAACCTGCTTCGGCTGCGGCGTTCCGCAACCGGCAAGCAAGGCTGCACATGCCGAAAACGACACGATGGTCATAGTGCGACGAAGACGCAGTCGCGCCACAGCCTGCATGTAAGACTATCCCCTGTACGATTCGTCATGAGCGCCGTTGCAACACACGCAACCACCCTGACGAAACTACCCACTTCCTAAATCCGCACCCTCATTTGCGCAGGAATTGTTTATTTCCTTATTAATCGAATGTGACGGGAAACCGGCAGCATTGTGGCAAAGGCCTGCATTTGCGCCCTATTCGGCGTAGTAGACCGTACCGGATCGAACATTGTGCAGATGTCCAGCCGCGACCAGTTTTTGCTTCTGGCATAAGTTCGATTGACGTAGCCCGTCACCAAACGCTAAAGCGCTGGGATGTGCTGGATGGGTGGCCGAGCGGTTTAAGGCACCGGTCTTGAAAACCGGCGTGGCAGTGATGTCACCGTGGGTTCGAATCCCACCCCCTCCGCCACTTGCCCCCGCGAAAGCGTTCTCTCGGTCCGGCTGCGGCTGGAATTTTCCGCTGTTTTCGGGGGTTAAGCAGGTGGGGCTGAGCACTGGCTTGGCCGCCAGATGGCCCGAAAGCGTTTTCTCCTGGCCGATATTCTCCGGACCTGTGAACTGCGCGGATTTAGTGAATTTTCCGCAGGCCATTGAAAAAGCGAAATTTTCCTGTATCGGCGTGTGAGCACTTCGACCTCAGTAGCGTTCGCCATGATGGAACCGAAATCGAACTCTGGCCCCTGTCCTGGTTGGCATCGTATCAGTTGCCACCGTCATGGTTGATCCGGAGGTATGAAACCTGTGGGGATCACAGTTCTCCACCCTTTTCCCTCAGCCACTTCCGGCGCTCTTCGAAATCGGGCATTGCGACGCCAACGCACTTCCAGAAATTTTGCGAGTGATCCGGAACCTTGATGTGCACCAGCTCATGGACGACGATGTAGTCTATCATCCTTGGCGGCAGCTGCATTGTTCGCCAGTGGAAATTCAAGGTTCCACCCGAGCTGCATGAAGCCCATCTGAATCCAAGATCCATGACCTGGACAAATCGTGCCGGCTCAACCCCGACAATACGCTTCCACCTGCCAACGATGTCATTCAGGTATGGGTGACCGGCTCTGGTATAGTAATCGGCAATCCGCTTCGCGCCTGTGGAAGCTTGCTCTCGCCTGAAAAGAAGCCGATCTCCCTCAAAACGGATGGCGGGTATGCCAGGGCAATCCTTTGGGACGTCGACGAGTTTGAGACGGTAGTGCTTGCCCAAGAAGTGGAACCCCTCGCCATCGACAAACTCAGGTTTGCGAAAGACGTCCTCGCGCGTTGGCTCTCTCTGTTCAGCGAGCTTCTGATGCACCCATACAAGCCTTGATCCGATCAGCGTCGCAGCCTGATCGAGCGCTACGTCTTGAGGCAGGTGAGCCACGAGCGACTTGTCGCGCTCGACGGTAAGGCCAATGGTCTTTCGCCGCTGACTTCGCTTCACTTGGAAGACCAGGTCTTCGATACGGATTGTTTCGCTCATGGCGTGAATGCCGCACGATTTGCTCTTGCAACACCCATGCAGTCGGAGGAGATCGCGTCCAAATCTCCGAAATCGAAGATGTTGCTGTGGTCGAGGCGCTGAAATATCGATCGTCGCGCTTCTTCCTGGCCGACGGCGTTATCCCAAAAGCCCGCGACGCTGCTTTCTTCTCGCAAGTGCTGCACAATCCCGGTGGCCAGCTCGGCCAGCTCAGCATCTCGATCATCTTGGCCATACCGCATCCGCAGGATTCCGAAGATTGGGGCCTCGGTATGGGGTGCTAGACCCTGGCCTGCCGACCCAACTCCGGAGCCGGCCGTCGCTTCATCGATCAGGCTCTGCAACTGCCGGGCAATCTCATCCCAGTCTTGGTGATGGCTGGTGAGGATGCCCTCAAGGCGATCACTGAGGCTCTTGTACTTCGCCGGATCCCTGTCGAAGGAGATTGAGATGTGATGGCGAAGCGCATTCTCCATATCAGCTGCCTTCGCGCGATCACTGGTCTTGCGCGCAACCTCTGCGGCAAAGTTCGGATCCAGTATTTCGATCGGGGGCACCTTGGGATCGATGCCATGCGCCCGAATGAAGGCGTCGAGCATGGCTTGGACCTTGTGTGCAACGCCGCGCACATCGAGGGATCGGTCCCGGTAGAGGTTCGCGGCTGCCTTTGCGATGAACGCGTAAATCTTCACGTCCTTCGTGAATGGCCGGGCCTCTGGGCGGGGCATGAGCGTGTCGAACAGGCCGACGAGCCTCTTCACGAGAATGAGGAATTGTGCCCGAAACTTCTGGTCCTTGAGTTTTGCGACGCACGCATTGACGTACGCTTGCAGGTCAGAACCAAGGGTAATTCCGACATCGGCGAAGTGCTTGACCACCGCATCACGCGCTTGTCGAAGCTCGGGCAGGAGTTCTTCAGGCTTGCCAATGCCGCCGGTCAGGTCACTCTGATCTTCCGCGTCATAGATCGCCAAGGCGTCCGCGAGATTCTTTCCGACGCCGTAGTAGTCCACGACGATACCGAAGCGCTTGGCCTCCCCAGCTGTCCGGTTGGTGCGGGCGATGGCCTGCAGCATCTCGGCGCCCGAGATGGCCCGGTCGAGATACATCGCCTGTTCGACCTTGGCGTCGAAGCCGGTGAGCAGCTTGCTCTTCACCACCAGGATCGCGAGAGCATTCTGCGAAAGCGGCTTCTTGAAGCGTTCGATCCGCTGCTTCGTCTCCGTCGCGCCGCCCCAGGCTTTCAGGTGAGGCAGGTCGTTGTGGTCCACAGAGATGACGGCCGCGAATTCGAGCGACTTGATCGTGTCGAGGTACGGCAGCGCGTTGGCAAGGAACGCCACGTCGCCGCCTGCGTCCTGAGCGATCTCGGGGGCGATATCCTTCAGGATGTCCGCTGCGCCTTCGATGGCGGCAACGATCTCATCACGGGCGTCATTCAGCGCATCGACGTACTGGACAGCCAGCTCCCTGCTCGATGCGACAAGCTGCGCCTTCAGGTCGTTCGGAAGGATGTTGACGATGTAGTGCCGCAGCACGTCGATCGCCTTGGCCTTCAGCGGGTCGGCGGCGTTGAGAACGCGCGCGCGCGTCGCGTAGCGGTCCTTGATCGCCTCCCGTTCGTCGTGCGATTTCCCGGCGAAGGTGGCATCGAACAGCCCATCCAGCGTGCCCCTGTCGGTGACATCCGCCTTCAGCTCCCGACCCTCATACAGGATCTTCACGATGGCACCGTCAGCCTCGGCATCGCGGAGCAGGTAGCGGTCAATGTAGGTGCCGAAGATCTCCCTCGTCTTCTTCTTGTTCCTCTCCTCGATCGGCGTTCCCGTGAATCCGATCCGCGCGGCATTCGGCAGGGCGTCCAGAAGGTTCTGGTGAAGCCCGCTAGTGTGCGAGCGGTGCGCCTCGTCAATCAGGACAAGGACGTCGTCGCTTTCGTTCAGCACGGGGAACGCCTTTCGCTCGCCGATCTTCGCAACGAGCTTGCCGGACCGCAGCTCGTCGGTCTTCGCCGGGAGGTTCTCGCCCGTGGGGTCGGCAAGCTCCTCGTTCTCGGCCGCGAACACGATCTCCTGCTCGTCACCGTCGCCGTTCCGTTCCTGCAGCTTCTGGATCATCACGAACACGAGGTCCGGCTCCTGCCGGCCCAGATGGGTCTTCGCGCCATCAGCGTTCCGCGCGACGCGCATGACCTGGCCGGCGAGCTTTGCCGTCTTCGACAGCTGGTCCTCGAGGTCGGTCCGGTCGGTGACCACGACCACCTTGAACCGACGGAGTGCAGGGATCGTCCGCAGCTTCTTGACCAGAAACACCATGGTCAGGCTCTTCCCCGAGCCCTGGGTGTGCCAGATGATGCCGCCCCGGCGATCGCTCATGCCATCCTGGCGGCGGGTCTTGCCTTCCTGCAGGCGCTGCAGCGCAATGTGGACCGAACGGAACTGCTGGTAGCGTGGCACCACCTTGATGCGCACGCCGTCATCCGTCGTCATGTAGACGGTGAACGAGCGCAGTGCGTCGAGCAGAAATTCCGGTCGCAACAGTCCCGCGGCGAGAACTTCCTGCTGCACCAGTTCGGTGCCAGGCGACTTGCCGATCTCGCCGCACACTTCGTCATTGGCGGCGCGCGTCTGCTCGATGCCGACCGGCTTGACCGACCGCCACGGTAGGAAGTCGTCAGGCCGTGCGGTGACCGAGCCGACGCGAGCGTCGTAATAGTCCGTCGCGACAAGCAGATGGTTCGTCCAGAACAGCCGCTCTGCGCCCTCGTTCTTCTCCGGCACGCGGCGGTTGGCGTAGCGACGCATCTGGTCGATCGCGGCGGCTATGGGGTCGGTGACGGCCGGGCTCTTGGCCTCGATCACCACCAGCGGCAGGCCGTTCACGAACAGGACGACGTCGGGCACGATGAACCCGCGGTCACCGACAGCGCCGGGCGGGTCCACGCGGAACTGGTTGACTGCGACGAACTCGTTCTGGTCGCCCGTCTCGAAGCCGATGAAGCGCACGCGGCGCTCATGCTCGCCATCGGGACCCGAGACATTGACGCCGCGCACGATCCTGTCGTGCAACTCCTCGTTGATGGCGATGAAGTCCCTCGCGGTCGGCCGTTCGAGCTGCGAGATCGCCTGGTTGATGCGGCGTTCATCCAGCCATTCGGACCCGTCGTCGTTGCGGTTCAGGCGGCGCAGCGCTGCCTCGAGCCGGTCGCGCAGCAACGTCTTCTGGAAGGTGTCGCGGCCGAGCAGGTGATAGTCCTTGCGGCCGGTGCTCGGGTCCTCGTCGGCGCCCTCGACATGGGTCCAGCCCATGACCCCCAGCTGGCGCAGGAGGGGGCGTTCGACGACGTTCAGTTCGTCCAGACGGTCCTGCTGGCTCATTCGGCAGCCTCACGGATGGCCAATACAGGCTTGCGGCCGGTGAGGAGGTCATCGCGCAGACCAAGCCGGAGTGCCGCCAGCTTCCCGCGCTCGGACATAAGAGCGTCTATCTCGGCCTGCAGCGCATGAACTGCCTTCATCGCATCGACCTGGTCGGCATGCGGCAGCTTCCTGAGAGGGAGGCGGAGAAGGGACGTGCGGGCGATGTTCTTCATGCTTCCACTCGTCCCGGTCGCTTCGCCGCTGATGAACGCGCGAGCCTGCCGGGTCTGCAGGATGGTGGCCACCCATTCCGGCAAAATGCCCTCATCTTCCTTCACTCGGAGGGCCCAGAGGCGATCCGGCAGAAACAGGCCCGGATGATCCTGATCCACGAAGGCGTTTTCGCCAACCAACTGCGGCGTGTTCATGCGGCTGAAGACGATGAGGCCTGCCTCGACGGGACACTTGAGGCGGCTTACCTCGCGCGGCCAGACCGCCTTCGACTCAAGTGGCCTGAAGCGCCCGCCGCCGACCGCGCTGGTCTTCAGAACGCCATATTCTCCCGCCGACGGCGGCCGGTCGTCTGCGTTCACACTGCAGCCGGACGAGATCGAGGCAACAAGGCCCGCAAGCGTGTCAGTAGCCTCGGATCGCCCGATTTGGGCGGGCACTGCGATTAGGTCGTCGAGCAGACCGAGCCGTGTCGTCTGCAGCTTCTCTATCCCTTCGTCAGTTTCGAGGATCGCGTTGTCGAGGGCGTCGAGAATGTCGGCGATCAGGCTCTGGCTTGGCCCGTCTACGGCTCCCAGCTGCACGCGCAGCAAGTCCGACTCGTTGATGGCAGGATAGTTTGAGCCCACCTCAAACTGCGCAACCTGCCGCTTGAACTCGTTGAGAAACAACGAGTGGAAAAGAAAGCGCCCGTCAGCATCATCTTTCGGCGAAAGCACGGCGAAGCCGGTGGAGCCGATCACAGGTAGGTCGGACGGTTCACGCAACATACCATGACCCATCAGGCCCGGCCGGACGGTCGAGAAAAGCACGTCGCCAGGTTTAACAATGCGGCGCGCGCGGCTGGGGCTGTTTGCGTAAGTGAGTGCTCGGGTTTTCTGCCAGTCAATCTTGCCCTGGTTTGCGCTACTCAGGTCGACGTATCGGAATCGGAATTCGGCTGGCGTTTCTCGCCCGAGACTCTGCGTGTTGACATAACAGTATTGGCTTAGCGGCTTCGTGGTGCTGGGATCAGGCATACCTGAGCTCCTTCAGGTAGCTGTCGAGCAAGGTCTTCGCGTCGATTCTGCGCCCTTCGATGTTGTTCAGGCTGACGCGATACTTGTCCCAGAGGCGCTCCACCTCAGCCACCAGCGCGCCGACACGGCGGGCCCGGGCACGTTCGAGCCGGTCGAGCAGCCGCTCGCGATCAATGTCGAGCACCAGTTCGCAGCAATCATCGTCGTCCAGTTCGGCCCGTGCGGCCGTCAGCCGCTCGACAAACGCCGCCTTGAGCCGCCGCAGGGTGGCGCGCGCCTCCTTCAGCTCTTCCTTGATCGCCTCATAGGGGTCGAGCATGGCGTCGATGATCTCGGCCTCGTCGACCAGCGGCGCGAGGCGGCGTTCGATGGCTGCCAGTTCGGCCTCGAACTCCCGCACATCCGTGCCCTGCGCGCGCATCCAGTCGATGGAGCCCTTGGACGGTTTGCCGGTGCCCGTGGTTTTAACCAGCTCCTTCCGACGCTTGTCGTCGTCCTTCATTTCGGCGCGCAGTTCCTTGCGCCGCTTTTCCAGTTCCTTGGCGAGATTGCTGCCTTCCTCGGCCCCGTCCAGCCAGTCCTCGGCGCCCTCGACCCCGTCGCCGGTCTCCCAGGCTTCTTTCTCGGCCTTGACCCGCTCGACCTCGGCCTGCGCGGCGGACAGTTCGGTGACGTAGTCCGCCATGCGATGGCGCACGAAGGGATGGGCGAGCAGCTCCTCCAGCGTGACCTTCACGGTCTTCTTGGCGTCGCTGTCCTCGTCGTCGTCCGCCTCTTCATCCTCCAGCGCCGAGCGCAGCGTCTCGACCCAGCCGTCGACCAGTTCGGCGAACCCGTTTTCGACGATGACGCGCAGTTCGTAGCGGATTTCGTCCCACCAGCCCGCGATGGAGGCCATGAGCGCATAGCGATCGAGGCAGCCAACTGGCAGCATGGCGGGCTCGAAACTGTCGAGCAGATCGCGCCGCAGCGGCATCAGACGCTTGCTTTCGGGAAGCTCCGCCAGCCCGGTCCGCGCCAAAGACCACCAGGCATCGAACGCGGCGACCATCTCATGCCGCCGGGTCGCAACGCCCGGGTTGGCTTCGACGAGGGCGCGGATTTCAGCCCGCTTCGCCATGGCGTCCGCGAACTCGGCGTAGTCCGAACTGCGGTCGACGAATGGCGTGTCGACGTCGAAGCCCTGCGCTTGCGCGTGCGGGCGGATGGTCTCGATCTCCCGCTTCGGCACGCCGCCATGGAGGTGGGCGCGCACGTCATGGGGCTCGGGCGGCGGGCTGCTGTCGGCATAGCGACGGATGTTCAGATTCCCCGCCTCGTCCTCGATAATCGCCTTGTTGTCGACCACCGCCGCGAAGCCCGGCACGTCAGCGAATGCGTCATGGGCGCTGACGATCTTCTCGATGTGCTCCGGGTCGATGAAGTTCTGCGCGCGTCCCTCGCGATACTCGCGGTCCGCGTTGATGAAGAGCACCTTGCCCTTGCGCGCGTCCGGCTTGCCGTCGGGGTGGCGCATCACGAGGATGCAGGCCGGGATACCGGTTCCGTAGAAGAGGTTCTGCGGCAGGCCGATTACGGCCTCGATGCAGTCCTCCTTGAGCAGTGCGATCCTGATCTTCTTCTCTTCGCCGCCGCGGAAGAGGACGCCGTGCGGCATCACCACCGCCATCTTCCCGGTCTGCTTGAGGCTCGCCAGCATGTGCTGGGCGAACATGAGGTCGGCCTTCTTGCCCGTTGTCGGGCACCAGCCAAAGCGGAAACGGTCGCCGAACTGGATGCCGCGCTTGCTGTAGTTCTGGCTGAAGGGCGGATTGGCTATCACCCGGTCGAACCGCATGAGGCGACCGTCCTCGATATGCTTCGGATCAACGAGCGTGTCGCCGTTCCGGATGTCGGCGTCGGGGATGCCATGCAGCAGCAGGTTCATCCGGCAGATGGCCCAGACCGCGCCGTTGTCCTCCTGGCCGTAGAGGCTCAGGCGCCGGCCGTCATGCTGCAGGGCGTAGTCGTAGCCCTGGTTCAGCATGCCGCCACTGCCGCACGTGGGATCGTAGAGCGATGTGCCACCCTGCGGATCGAGGATGCGGACCATCAACTGCACAACGCCCCGCGGGGTGTAGAACTCGCCCGCCTTCTTGCCGGCGGAGTCCGCGAACTCGCTGATCAGGTATTCGTAGGCTGCGCCGAGGAGATCGGGAAATTCGAAATCCTCGTCCAGCAGGCGGTACTTGTTGAAGTGGCTGATGAGGCGGCGAAGCCTTTCATCCGGAATCTCTGACTCGCCAACCTTGCGGGCGAAGTTGATGTGGCCGAGCACCCCGTTGAGGGCCTGATGGTTGGAGTTCTCCAGTCCTGCCAGAGCCTTGTTCAGCTCATTGGCGACGCCTGTATGCACGTCATTGAGGAGCCGGTCCCAACGAGCGACCGGAGGGACAAAGAACGTCTTGGCATAAGACGACGGATGATCCGCTCGCTGCAGCGCTTCCTGCTCGGTCCGTCCGTGCGCCCGTTGTTCCTTGATTATCTTTTCTCTCTGCTGCTCGAAAACATCCGAGCACCGCTTGAGGAACAGAATGCCAAAAATATACTCTTTGAACTCCGACGCATCCATCTTGCCGCGCAATATGTCGGCTGCGGCGAACAGATGGCGTTCGAGTTTTTCGAGAGTTAGTTTTGCCAATTTCGTCCCCGCGATGGTAGATAAGTAAACGGTCAGCGAAAAGTCGAACTGCCCGACCCAAGCCCAAGATTTGATTAGCCGATCCAGACGTGCGGGGAAAGGATGTGTTGGCCGCGCTCACATCATGCGCTCACCTGGAAGGCTCCGATCTGCTCCTTCCAAGCCAGTGGGAACGGCTCCAGCAGCACCGCAGCCCTCACCTCCGGCCCCTTCGTTCCGTCCAGAATCGCCTCCACGATGTCGGGTGCAAGCAGCGATAGCCGCAGGACACGGTTGATATAGGACGGCGCGATTCCCTCGCGCTCCGCCAGTTCGGCAACTGTGGCGAACTCGCCCGAGTCCAGCATCCGCTTCCAGCGGAAGGCGCGGGCCAGCGCCTTGATCAGGGTGCTGTCCGTCTTGCGGGGCGGTGCGACGCCCTCGGGCAGCTGCATCTCCTTGCGTCCGCCGCGCTTCACGAGGCGGAACGGGACGTGGACGGTGACGGTCTCGGGGATCGGCATGGCGCGGGTCATGCGGCTTCTCCAATGTTGGTGGCCATTTCGCGTGCCAGGCCGGCCAGCCCATTCATCCGCAGGCGGACATTCAGACCTTCGTTGCCGATCTCGACGCGCTCGACCAGCAGGGCCACGATGCGCGCCTGTTCGGCGGGAAACAGTTCGTCCCACAGCGGGTCGAGCCGGATCAGCGCCGCGCGGGCATCGGCCTCGGCCTCGGTGATCTCGCCATCCTGCACCCGCGCGGCTTTCCACGTGCCCGCAACGATTTCCGGCTGACGAAAAACCGTGCGAAGTTGGTCGATGACAGTGGCCTCGATCTCGCCTGCGGGCACGCGGCCGACTGGGCATGATCCGGCGCCGTGTTTCAGCACGGTCTGGCTGACATAGTAGCGATACAGCCGCCCGCCCTTGCGGGTGTGGGTCGGCGAGAATGCCGCGCCGTCGGGCCCAAAGAGCAAACCCTTCAGCAGCGCCGGCGTGTCGGCGCGGGTGCGTGCCGCCCGCTTGCGCGGGCTTTCCTGCAGGATGGCGTGAACCTTGTCCCATAGCCCGCGGTCGATGATCGCGTCATGCTCGCCGGGATAGCTGTCGCCCTTGTGGACGGCCTCGCCGATATAGGCGCGGTTCGACAGCATCCTGTAGATGTACTTCTTGTCGATCCGGTTGCCGCGTGGCGTGCGGATGCCGCGTGCGCCAACCTCCCGCGCCAGTTCCGTGCAGGAGCCGATCTCGATGAACCGGGCGAAGATCCAGCACACATGCGTGGCGGCTTCCGTGTCGACCAGCAGCTTGCGATTCTCGACCCGGTAGCCGTAGGGCGGCACCCCGCCCATCCACATGCCCTTGCGCCGCGAGGCCGCGACCTTGTCTCGGATGCGCTCGGCCGTTACCTC
The DNA here is from genome assembly GCF_057809835.1 of Mesorhizobium sp. FG116. Taxonomy (NCBI): domain Bacteria; kingdom Pseudomonadati; phylum Pseudomonadota; class Alphaproteobacteria; order Hyphomicrobiales; family Phyllobacteriaceae; genus Mesorhizobium; species Mesorhizobium sp. FG116. The sequence goes on along the minus strand of NZ_JBMDKS010000040.1, from coordinate 2,780 downwards.
GCGCTCGAACTGGGCGAAGCTAAGCAGGATGTTGAGCGTCAGCCTGCCCATGGACGTGGTGGTGTTGAACGACTGCGTCACCGAAACGAAAGTCACGCTGTTGCGGTCAAACACCTCGACCAGCTTGGCGAAGTCTGCCAGCGAGCGGCTGAGACGGTCGATCTTGTAGACTACCACCACGTCGACCAGCCCATCCTCGATGTCTTCCAGCAGGCGCTTCAGGCCGGGCCGTTCCAACGTGCCGCCGGAGATGCCGCCGTCGTCATACTGGTCGCGGACCAGCACCCAGCCTTCCGACCGCTGGCTGGCGATGTAGGATTCGCAGGCCTCGCGCTGGGCGTGGAGGCTGTTGAATTCCTGCTCCAGCCCTTCCTCGGAGGATTTGCGGGTGTAGACAGCGCAGCGCAGCTTGCGGACGGGTTTCGCTTTCTCTGACGGCTTCGTCATGCCCGCCCCCTGTGGTTCCTGAGCCCGAAGAACACCCAGCCGTTCCAGCGCGTGCCGGTGATGGCGCGCGCGATGGCGGACAGCGACTTGTAGGGCCGCCCCTGCCATTCGAAACCGTCGGCGGTGACGGTGACGATCTGCTCTACGCCCTGCCACTCGCGCAGCAGCCGCGTGCCGGTGATGGGACGGTCGCGATCGGCTCGGATGCTCCGCTTCCGCTTGTCGCCTCCGTCCAGTTCCTCGCCCAGCCGTTCCAGCCGCAGGATTGTCTCCGGTTTCAGCCCGCCATAGGCGAGCTCCTGGATACGGTAGGCCAGCCGGGATTCAAGGTAGCGGCGATTGAAGGCCGGTGGCTCGGTATCGAACAACTCGCGCCACTGCTGCTTCAGGTCGGGCGTCGGCGAGGTCTTCAGCGAGGCCAGGCGTGCGGGAATTGGATCGATGATCGTCATGCTGTTCTCCGGTCGCTTGGAGTTGCATGACGGCATTGGTCGAGCGTGAAGTCGACGCAACTATTCTCCCTTTGGGCAGATAGTCTGCTTGACTGTCGCGCATGCAGCCGGATCAAACCAGCGGCTAATATCGTCGCGATTTCGGCCAACCGTTCGGCCGGGGACAAGAGATTTGGTGAGATTGGGTTTGGGCCAGACAAATCAGTTCTATTCCGGATCTCGGTAGCCGAGATTTACCGGTCTCAAACTCGTCGTACCATCTGGCTTCGAATTGCCGTGGATTGGCGCGCAGAAAACTGCGATGCTGCGCACTATTGCGTACGGTACCCTTGCCCATGCCGGACTTGATTCCAGAAGGCTGCATTTCCCTGCGCGCGGCGTATGATTCGTTTGTTTTGGGCCTCTGGTCTGGCCACGACCCCGTGGCCGAACTTCACGACAAGATCACCTACAAGGAGTGCCCGCCGCAAATTGTGGCCCCGAGCAAAGCTTCCCTGGATAAGGTGACCAATTCTCTGTTGGCCGAGTTCAGGAACGCTTTCGCAACGGGCTCGCTGAGCGCGTTGGTGAGGGTAGCTGGTGCTTCCGAGAATTCTGCCATTCCCCAAGATTCCTGGGGCTCGGTGTATTTCCCCGAACGAGCCTTCCTGGAAGACCGAATCGTGCACCGGCACGGCGGGTATTGGGACGGCCTGGATGGGCGTACGCCCTTTGTCAGACTACGTGACTTCGACCCCTGGCTGGCGGCGAAGATTGATCGAAAACACAATACCGAAGCGGTTCCTTCACCATCCATCCAAGCGTTACGGACACATTTGATCGGGCTTGCCGCGAATGGGCTCCTGGCCTCCGGCGAAATCGAGCAACTCGCATCAAAATGCGGGCTTTTACCCATTGCGTCGAGACCGCCGGAAGGAAGTTGCGATCCGATGGGCCTGTCCCATTGGACATTGGCGATGGCGGCGTCATGGATCGCCTGGCGCGACATCAGTTGCGTGCGCGAGGCAATGGACGCTTATCGATCCGACTGCTGGGAATGGACTTCGTTTAATCGACGATTTCTCGACGGTGACCGTTCCTACGAGATATCTGGCGAAGAGCTGGTAACGCTGGCGCCGCTGAGCCTCTCACACCTTTGCGGACTGGAGGCCGTCGGTTGCGATGCATGGGATCGCCCCATGCTCATGTCCATCAAAAGCACGCGCGAGACGCTCTGGCGGCATTTGGGCCAAGGAGACATCTCAGCGGCAGCCGTCGATGATGCTGGTGATCATGTGATCGTACCCCCACATCAATGGGCCGCCCTAGAGATTGCGGAAAGCCGAAGCGGCCAAGATTACCTCGTGTTCTCACATGACGCCACGTATCCGGCCTACACCCGGGTTGCGATTCCGAGAACCTCGATACTCTCAATTTGGGTTGGAGCAGCCGATCTCATGGCGAGCGCGAGCCCGGCCGAGACCCCGACACCAAAGGAAAGGAGACAAACCAAGCTTGAAGCTGCCCGACAGGCTCTTGCGGACCTCTATCCAGAAGGCATTCCGGCCGGCCTGACTGCCAAGGAGAGACTGACCGCCGTCAACGATCATCTTAAGGGGATCGGAAGCAGCGGTGTTTCCCTGACCACCATTTTACGCGCGCTCGGCTAACCAGTAACCGCGTCAAAATTAGCCAAATTGCGCCAAAATCGATTTGGACGGTTTGGCGTTTCGACGATCCGCGTATTCGCCCCATCCTGCCGTCAGAAGCCGCCAATCTCGTCGGCCGCAACTGACAGGCAGAAAATGCAGACGTCGACAAATAGTTCAAACGCGAACCCCACCTATCTCAACCAACAGGAACTTGCCCGCCGGTGGCGGCTGAGCCCGCGCACGTTGGAAC